>JADLKK010000297.1 GCA_016839025.1 Proteiniphilum sp. | reverse complement strand
AGACTGGCAAAGCAGGCTGGTATCCACAGGTGAGTCCACCTCTCCCCTGCTGCAGGTAAAAGAGGCCATGGCGGTGATCCTCTGGTGTTTTGTCGGTGTGGAGGCAGCTTCCGTCCTGTCCGCCAGGGCAAAGAGTCAGCAAACCGTACGGATGACCATCATTCTCTCCCTGCTGATTGTCCTTGCTGTGTATATGCTGATTACCTTCATTGCCATGTCGTCGGTTCCAGCCAGGGAGTTAGCCGACTCCCGGACGCCGCTTGCCTTGATACTGGAACGGACGGTTATCGGGGCGGCGGGCGGCACGATCATCAAGCTGGGGATCATGGTTTCCGTGCTGGGAGCCAGCCTCTCCTGGATTCTGTTATCCGTTGAGACATTATACGCCGCGGCCAAGGACGGTGTATTGCCCCAAACCTTCCGGAAAGTAAACCGGAGAGGAACCCCCGTCAATGCCCTCCTGCTTACGCAGTGCTTCACCCAGCTTTTTCTCCTTTCCATCCTGTCGCCACAGCTCAACGAAACCTACCTGGCCGCCATCACCATCGCCACCACCCTGGTGCTGGTTCCCTACCTCCTCTCATCGCTTTATGCCGTGAAAGTCACCCTGGTCCGGTGGAGGAAAGAGTCTCGCCACCACCTGGTCATAGCGCTGCTCGGCACCCTCTATTCCCTCTATGTGATTTATGCCGTGGGCCTAAAATATCTCTTCCTGTCCGTTCTTTTTTACGGTATCGGTGCGTTGCTGTTTATCGGCGCAAAGTGGGAACAAAAACAACAGCCCAAACACTGGGAGTGGGCCGTTATTGTTCTTTTACTGACGGGATCAATTGGAATAATCGCGGGAATCCTGACCGGCAGGATCCAACTTTGACTACCGGTTGATGGTGTACCTCAAGGTAGCTCCGAAACGGGTAGGATACCCTCTCTGTACGAACTGGTTCACCTTTCCGGTAGTCATGTCCGATGCTTCAAAAAGGAACGAATGGTAATCGGTATTGAACAGGTTCTTTGTCCAGAGTTCAAGCGAGAACGCACCCTTCTCCGCAGAAATG
>JADLKK010000296.1 GCA_016839025.1 Proteiniphilum sp. | reverse complement strand
CTCCGCAAAAGTTCGAAATCGTTTTTACTGAAGGAAAGAAGAAAATCGCGTATAACTACGAGCTGAAACAACGCGATCCGCAACGTATGTCCATGGAAAGTTTCGGTCCATCGGATGTGCTCTACCTGATTATGCCTGACCGGTTTGCCAACGGTGACCCCACGAACGACCATATCCCGATGCGTACCGGCTATAGGGTGGACCGCAACGACCCCAATGCCCGCCACGGAGGTGACCTGAAAGGAATCTCCGACCGTCTCGGCTACCTTTCCGATCTGGGGGTGACTGCCATCTGGCTTAACCCGGTGCTGGAGAACGACATGGAGGGCGGTTCCTACCACGGATACGCCACCACCGACTACTACCGGGTGGATCCTCGTTTCGGCACCAACGAGGAGTATCGTCAGCTAATCAGCGATGCCCATGACAAAGGGATGAAGGTAGTGATGGACATGATTTTCAACCACTGCGGGAGCGACCACCCCTGGTTAAAAGAAGTTCCCTCACCCGACTGGTTCAATAACCTGGGAGAGTATGTACAGACCTCCCACATGAAGGAGATGTACTTCGATCCCTACGCATCGGAGTACGACAGAAGCAAGATGGTGGACGGATGGTTCGTGCCCTCCATGCCCGACCTGAACCAGCGCAACCGCCACGTAGCAAAATACCTCATCCAGAACAGCATCTGGTGGATCGAATACTCCGGCGTGGATGGCATCCGACAGGATACCTATCCTTATGCTGACTACGAGATGATGGTCGACTGGTGTAACGCTGTCTACAAAGAATATCCGACCTACAATATCGTGGGAGAAGCATGGCTGAACAATCCCATCGGAACAGCATTCTGGCAGAAAGACAGCAAACTGAACAACCGTGATAATACAAACCTCAAATCAGTGATGGACTTCCGCTTTATGGGACTGTCGCACACAGCCTTCGTTGAAGAGACTACCGAATGGAATGGGGGGCTGCACGGTATCTACGACCACATGACCTACGACTTTATCTATCCGGATATCTACAACGTGCTGCGGTTCCTAGACAACCACGA
>JADLKK010000295.1 GCA_016839025.1 Proteiniphilum sp. | reverse complement strand
TCTGTTTGCCGAAAATCCGGGTATCGTGATTCAGGTGAAAGACAAGCATAAGGATGAGATCAGCAAATTGCTGGAGGATGCTGGAGTAGGTTTCGTGAAAATAGGTAAACCTACCGACGAACGCCATATTTTGGTGACCAAAGGGGAGGCTACTTACCAGTTCGGCATTGATTACATGCGCGACGTTTGGTATTCTTCGTCTTACCTGCTCGACCGTAAACAGTCGATGAACGGTTGTGCCAAGAAACGTTTCGAGAACTTCCGTATGCAACCCATCGAAACAGTGTTCGCACCTTCTTTCAAGGGTAAGTTCTCTCAATACGGTATTGATCCCGACCGTCGCACACCAAACGGCATACGTGCAGCCATCATCCGCGAAAAGGGAACAAATGGCGAACGTGAAATGGCGTACTCGCTTTATCTGGCCGGATTCGATGTAAAAGATGTTACCATGACCGACCTGATCAGCGGACGTGAAACATTGGAAGACGTAAGCATGGTGGTTTACTGCGGTGGGTTCTCAAACTCTGACGTACTAGGCTCTGCCAAAGGATGGGCCGGCGGATTTTTGTTCAACGAAAAGGCCAAAGCGGCTCTGGATAACTTCTATGCTCGCGAAGACACCTTGTCATTGGGTATCTGCAACGGCTGTCAGTTGATGATGGAGCTGGGACTAATTAACCCGGAACACGAAAAGAAGGGTAAGATGTTACACAATGAGTCGCACAAATTCGAATCGACTTTCGTTGGGGTAACCATTCCGACAAACCGCAGTGTCATGTTTGGCTCGTTGAGCGGCAGTAAGTTGGGTATCTGGGTGGCTCACGGAGAAGGAAAGTTCTCTCTTCCTTATGAGGAAGACAAATACAATGTGGTTGCCAAATACAGCTACGATGAATATCCGGGCAATCCTAACGGATCCGATTATTCGGTAGCAGCACTTGCCAGTGCCGACGGTCGCCACCTGGCTATGATGCCTCACCTGGAACGTGCCATCTTCCCTTGGCAAAATGCTTATTATCCGGCCAACCGGGTAATGGGTGATCAGGTTACACCGT
>JADLKK010000294.1 GCA_016839025.1 Proteiniphilum sp. | reverse complement strand
GGCACGGAGGCACCTCCGGTGACCCCGTGCCTTTAACCTGCTTCATTTTCGACCGTATGGTTCACCTCCTGAAATAGACTGAATAAAGGTAGCAACTGATTGCGCCGCCACTCCCGCACAAAGTCCCGACAATGGCATTGTCCTGCCTGTGGGTGTATGGGTATCATCCTGCCGGGAAAAGGCGGTACAGAGGCGAACAGGAGGTGAATACTGGCTGTTGCTTGCTGGTTGTTCGCACTTCACAAAAAAGTGAGCCAAGTTGGTTTAAGTTTCGTTTGTCCGAATTTTGTAAGCGCCAAATGTGAGCCATGTTGGTGCAAGTTCTGCCTGTTTTGCCGCAGACTGCGTGAAAATTAGCCAACATGGTATACTTTCCGCCGATGCCTGCCTCCGCCATGCCTCAAAGTTAGCCCACTTGGTTACAATTCGCTCTGTGGATCTTCAGGAAGGATGCAAGGATGCAAAGTATATAAGACATTGCACCCTTACATCCTTGAATCAGGAAGCTGCCAGTACCATTGGCTCCCCAGCTTCACAGACTGAGCGCCGACATTCTTCTTTGCAATGTTGACGGTGCGCTCCGAAATACCCAACTCTGTTGCCCTCATGAACACTTTTTCTACGGGAACGGGATCGATCAGCAACTTTTTCAATTCGTCCTCCATCAGCATCGTCTTGGTCTGTACGGAGCCAGTGCCGGAGAGAACTTCATCCACCGTGGCGTTGCAGTATCCTTTCCACTGAAAACCGTTCTCCGCATCCAAGGAAAACGCGATAGACTTTCCTTCTGGGGCGAGGCTGCTTTTATCATGGGCAACGATCCGGATACTTGGGTTATCTTTCAATCTCCCGACCAGAAGCACGCTCCTTGCCGCTGCCCGGAAATCGATGGAACCCAAACCACGGTAAGAAGCTTTCAATCCCTGTGCCTTGTTCATGTGGCCAATGAGGATGACAGCGCAGCCGGTGCGATCCGCCATGGAACAAAGACGTTTAATCACCGGACGCACCTCGTTGGCACGGTACATGTCCACATCACAACCGAGATAGGCCTGCAGCGGATC
>JADLKK010000128.1 GCA_016839025.1 Proteiniphilum sp. | reverse complement strand
CAGGCCTCACCGGATATTACCGGCATGATGGGTCAATATGCCCACGGAAACGAACCGAGTCACCAGACAGCACATATTTATAATTTAATCGGTCAGCCCTGGAAAACACAGGAGTTGGTAGACGAGATTCTGTGCAGGCTTTATCTTGCTACACCCGATGGCATCTCCGGGAATGAAGATTGCGGTCAGATGTCGGCCTGGTATGTCCTGAACAGCATGGGATTCTTCTCATACTGCCCGGGTATTCCCGAATATTCCATCGGAAGGCCATTATTCAACGAGGTGAAGATCCGGCTGCAAAATGGGAAGCAGTTTGCAATCAAAGCCACTGACAACAGCCGCAACAATAAGTATGTCCAATCGGCCACACTCAACGGTAAAATATTGAGCAGCCCCTTCTTTTCACATCAGGAGCTGCTCAATGGAGGTGTGCTGGAGTTGCAAATGGATTCGATACCCAATGTCAGATGGGGTTCAAGAGATTGGGTTTCGCCCCATGCTCCAGCAGGTAGGCCTCAGCTTCTACACTCCAGAGTCCCTTGTGTCTGTTGCAGATGTTGTCCAGCTCCTTAAACAGTTCATTTGTCTCACCCAGTTTGCCAAAGTCAGCAATAGGAGTGAGGGGCATGGTCAGATGCGTATAAATCAGCTTCTTTCCACCGGGTATATCGGGCAGATTTTTGGTTGCTTCCGCCACTGCATTGAGTCCCCCGATATGGGTGATCAGACCGGCAGGATCAAGTCCCCTGCTCATGATATCGATTGCCTCCACCATATCATCATTGTTCCCCCCGCTGGTTCCTACGATATGGGTGTAAGCATAATGCACATTGTAGAAGTTGAACAGTGCGCTGAAAGTGGGATCACCCGGACCTGCAAAGAAGTTGAGACAACCATCGAAAGCAAGAATGGCATCTCCCTGTTCCACCACCGGCCTCACCGGAGCAAAGACAAATACATCATCATATCCGGCATCATCGCTGATCGCTTTCAACTCTCTCACAGGATCCTCCATATTTCCGGTATTGACATAGCGCAGGTCAATGCCCCGAGAAGCGGCAAAGTCAACGGAGTAGATCTCAGCAGCGCGATCGAGGCGCGACTGATTCACATCAGTAACTACAAGCAATGAGGGCTTCCGATCTTCGCGATGCAAAACATAATTGATAGCCGCAAGCCCCATGGGGCCCACACCGGCAAGAATCGCCATCTTACCCCCATCCACGATCTCCATCTTGTGCTGATAGCTGCCCGGGATAGTATGGTAGTTGGCATGCATGGCTCCAATCACACAGGAGAGCGGCTCTGCCAATGATGCGGGATAGTAACCCTCTCCATGATAGGCAAGCAGGCAATCCTGCTCCATCACTTCGTTGGGAATCACCACATAGGTGGCATCTCCCCCGATGAAATGGTAGCTGTAGCCAGGTGCACTCAATATACCTACCGGACCATTTTCATAATAGAGTGCCGGCTGGATGGAAAATTTGTCTCCCGGCTTGAATTTGTCAGCCCATTTGGCTCCCACCTCCAGCAATTCACCGGCAAACTCATGACCGATGATGATGGGATTGTCCGCCACATCATCAGGGATCCGTTTATGCTCGGTACCCTGAGAGGTTGCTTTGTGGGAGGACATGCAAAGGGAATCGGAGACCACTTTGGCCAATATCTCATTCTCTTTGATCTGCGGCAAATCAAACTCCTCCAGACGGAGATCATCCTTACCATATAGTCGTACTGCTCTTGTTTTCATGCGATTATTTTATTTTTTTTGCGGTGTATGGAACGCGCTGTTCATCATGTTCGGGTGTGAGAACAATGATCATGCTCGTTTCATATTTGTTTATGTACATTAATTCAACATCACCTGTCCTCCGGTGACAGGTAATGCCTGCCCGGTCTCGCCACACTGTTCAATCAGGTAAAGAACCCCCCTGGTAACATCCTCAGGGGTACACCCCTTTCGCATCGGCACCTTCGAGAGATAGAAGGTTTTCACATCCTCAATGGTTTTTGCACCGGGCACCTTGCCGGCATTGAGGTACTGGACAAACAACCCATTGTCGGGGTCGCTCCAGAGCGGACCTTCGTAGAAATTTCCGGGACAGACCGCATTCACCTTGATGCGGAAAGGGGCCAACTCGAGTGCGAACGACTGTGTGAGACCAATACCACCGAACTTACCACCAGCATAGGCAAAGTTGGCATTGCTGCCTTCCAGGCCTGATTTTGAGTTGATCTGAATGATGTCGGCATAGTAGGTGTCGGGGCCATAGGCAGTCTGCAGCTTCATGATCCTGCTCACCACCTTGGTCACATAGAAATAGGCACTGTAATTTATTTTGGTGACAAACTCGAAATTCTCGGGTGTCATCTCCTCCAAACCACCTGCACGCAGTACCCCTGCATTGCTGATAAAACAGTCAATGGCGCCGAAACGACAGATCGTCTCATGCACCAGCTTCTCCAAGCTTTCCATCTCAGCCACATTGGTCCGCACGAAACAGGCCTGGTTGCCTTTGACCAAGCGATTGAATCTATCTGCTGTGGCCATGCCTACTTCCCTGTTGAGATCAGCCACCACGATGTTGGCTCCTTCCCGTAACAGGCAGCGGCTTATCCCTTCACCGAAACCCTGTGCAGCACCGGTCACCACGATGGTACGGTTTTCCACCCTTCCGGAGGAGGCGACTGATGCCACCTTCCTGCGGTAATTCTCCACCTCCCAGTGATCGATGAAATCGATCTGTCCAGGTGTCATGGGGTGTGCTCCACCAAAGGAGTGCGACAGGGAAGCCACCTTCATGGCATCCTCAAAGACGTCGAGGATGATGTCACACTGATCGGCATGGTCACCTACCGCCACCAGTCCTATCCCTTTGATCAGAATCACTTTTGGCAGATAGCCATATTGCTCTTCGAAGATAGGAATCGCTTTCTCTGCCTCCTGCAGCAGTTGTGTCGGGTTTTCTCCGTTCAGAAATAGGTAATTGGATTTGCAGTAAACGATGGCATCGGGTGTGAAGGGGCGTGCGATCTCCTGCTGCCTGGATCTGTCTTCACTGTACAAGCGGATCAAAGAATTGTTCCGCACCCTCAGCGTTTTCGTTCCATTGTGAGACAACATCATCCTGATTGCAGGCAACATCTCCACTATGGCGGATGATACAGCCTCCTCACCTTTCGGCAGAGGAGCCACAGTTGCCTTTTCCAGTTTATTGAATATATCCTGATAAATCAGTTTGATCTCTTCCGTAGTTGCGGCGGCAACAAAGATGCCATGGTTCTGCAGCCAGATCACCTGCGGCTCTTCCCCATAACGGCTCCGGTAGTCGCTAATCCTCCCTGCAACCTTCTTGAAGAGAAGATAACCGGGATCGGTATACTCCACATAGAGGGTTTTCTCACCAAACAGCCTCTGTAGTTCCTTTGCGGCATGTACGGCACACATCAGCCCGTTGACCAGCGTGGGGTGAAGGTGCACCACAAAGGGATAGTCAATCGCATTATGCATCGATGTCTCCACCGAAGGACGCCGCTCTTTGGTGAGGGTCGCCTCAGCCAGGTCACTCTTCACCTCCTCTTCCCGTAGTGCGGCATCACTGCTATAGTGCTTATCATTTATCCGGTTGAGCCGGGAGCGGTCGAGTCGTGCAAACCCCTCTTCACCTATTGTAGCCAAAGAAGAACCACTGGCTTTCACCCATAGTTGTTCACTGTTCTTGTAGGAGGTATTGCCCCCGCCTGCAATCACGAAGCGGCTATCGTTACCATAGTAACGGGAAATAGCAATCAGTTCATCTATCGGATTCATGTGGTCAGTTTTTCTGTTTCACCAATTTCAACCAACCTCATTCCCAGCGAAATATACTCATCACGCCGGGAACGGTCGGCTTCACCCTTATCGTCGAGATAGCCTTGCAATCCCTGTGCCACCAGGTGCTGGTGGGCAGCTATCACGCAGGCTCCCTTATAGTTGATTTCCCTTAAGCGTTCGGAGAGGGGCACACCCCCACGAGCGAAAAGCCGGATAGGTTCCATCTTTGGCGTATTGTGTTCGCTGCCGAAGGTTACCACAAAACCCTGCTCATGCAGATAAGAAGCATATTTCTCCAAAAGCTGCAAATCATTCCGTGTGGTGATAAACTCCACCGAGTGAAAACCGCGTTCGGTAAGCTTTTCCGCAACCTTTTCCAGATCACCTTCAAAATCGGTATAACCTCCCTTGGGGTCATCTGCCAGAAAGGGATAGGTTGGAATTCCACCGGCAGCACGTATGATTCGGCAGACGCTCTCCATCGGCAGAAAAGCAGCAGGATCCTCGGGCACGAAGGCTGCCCCGCCCGCTTTCAGCAGGTAGGCACGTATCTCGTTCTCGACTCCTGCATCATCTTGAAGCGCTGATTGCAGCCGTTTGTCGCCAAAGAGTATTGAGAACTGTGCATTGATTTGCGACTCTTCGTTACCACTATGTTCATAGATTTTCATGCGAAGTGCCCTGGCCAGGTGTCGTTCTCTCAGAGAACCATGGGTGAGCTTTTTCCTGATCTCTTCCAGATCAAGTACAAACCCAATCTGCCTGTCAATCAGCAGCTCATTCAGTTTTTCGCACATCTTCTCCACCTGACGGTTTGCTTCCTGCTGCAGGGATGCCAGTTGAGAGGCGTAAGGTTCTTCCAGTCGGAAGGGAAAGGTCAGTCCTTTCCCGCTGAGATAGGTACGACCCGGGTTGGCGGGATCATTCACCCGCAATCCCTCCAGTTGATCTGCTTCGTTGAGGCTGATGAATTCGATGCCGAAAAGCGGGTACAAACCCCGTTTCTGACACCCTTCAGCCCACTCGCCGTATCCTTGTGTGGTGTAAAAATCGTTGATACCTACCACCTTCACCCCCTCAACTTGCGCAAGATGAAGTGCCTCATCCACATTACGAAAGGCGCTGAAGGAATAGGGCGTATGCAGATGGGCATTGACATCGGGTAGCCCCGGCCCTTCTTTTTTGCTCATGTTCAATAACTGTTTATATTCCTTTTTTTGCCCTGTTGATCATCTCCCCGTCGGTGAAGTTCTCTCCGGGGATATGATCCCTGAGTGG
>JADLKK010000293.1 GCA_016839025.1 Proteiniphilum sp. | reverse complement strand
CAGCTCCGACTCGCGCTGGGTAAGGACTATAAAATACTATTACGACAGTTACGGCAATGTCATTCAGGCGAAGGATGCCCGGGGGAACTCCATCTATACCACCTACGACACCAAATATCGAATGTTCCCGGTGATGACAGTCAACGAACTGGGCCATACCACCTGGAACTATTATGATTATTACGGCTCCGAGTATGACGTGGACGCCATCTCCAACCAAATCGGCAGGGGAAGGTCGACCAAAACCACCTTCGAGAACACCGGATTTTACAGCAGCCAGTATTACGACGCCTTCGGCCGAGTCGTTAAAAAAGTCCGGATGGACTACAGCGAGTCAGAGCCTACCGAAGAGATTAAGTATACCAAAGCTACCATTGATACGACGGACGGGAGCATTATCACCCCGGCTGCGGTGGAAGTCAGGACACGGCCGATGCCGGGTCCGGAGGGTCCGGACAACCAGATTTTGACCACCTATAGCTACAGCAACGGACTGGGGCAGACCATTCAGACCAAATCCCCCTACAATGGAGTAGATTTCACCACGACGGACACTTTTTCCGCAGTTAGTGCCTATAAAGCCGGGAACACGGTCTCGACCCAATACTTGACCTCAACCCATGAAAATACCGACAGACGTCCGTTATATCTCAAAACAATCACCGAAAGCTGGCTGGATAGCGCTGAAGGCCGAAAGACCCACGTCACACAGCCGCACAACGGTTCCGAAACCACCACCGTCGACCGGCTTTGGGTAACCACCGCCACCGACGCGGAGGGGAACGTCACCAAATCATGGAAGAACGGGTTCGGCCAGATTCTGGAAGTGCTGGAACCCAACGGCGCCAGGACGAAGTATACCTATGAGACGGGCAGCGGCAATCTGGTGGCGATTGAAGACGCTGAGGACAATGTCACCAAGTTGGTCTACGATACCCTGGGGCGGAAAGTGAAGGAGAGCGATCCGGATCTGGGAACGACCACTTATACTTATGACGCCAACGGTAATCTTCTTTCCCAGACCGACGCCAAAGGCCAGACCATCACCTATGAATATGACGTACTA
>JADLKK010000127.1 GCA_016839025.1 Proteiniphilum sp. | reverse complement strand
TGGTGACGTGTCATCCGGTCGAACATCAGTCGCCAGAGCTTCTTATAGGGCTCTGCACCACCGGCACCCCACCAAAACCAGGCTTCGCCTCCCGGGTAGGCACCGATGTTACCGGCTGCCTCGTGCAAAGGTCGCCACAACACAGGAATATTCTTCATCTTCAGCAGCTTCAGGTAACCGGAAAGCTTGTCGATATCAGCGATCATCCGTTTGTATTCTTCTGAAGCGGGGTCATCAATCTTCTTCACATCGAAACGAGTTTCATCCGGTTCACTGCCCCAATAGAAGGAATACTTGCCCTCCTCACCGCTGTTAGCCGGCACGTTCCAGTGCCAGGAAGCCGCCACCACACCTCCGCTGTTCCACCACTCCTCGGCCACAGTGGTGTTGCCATAATCGATCCAGTTGGCGGGTGAGGCATGCAGGTGGATATAATCGAAACAGTTGATTGCCGGCCATTTGCCGGTGTGTTGGTGTACCCACTCCGCCTCGTTGATGTTCCAGGCCACGTGGGCCATGGTGCCGGAGAGGGTTTTCTTCCCTTCCTGTTGTTTCAGGAACTGCAGCAGCTTCTCCGCCTGTGGAGAGAGTTTTTCGAGCGGCGGTACTGGCGGATGGGTTTTGAAGGTGATCCTGATCTCAGATGGGTTGGAAAGGCCTGTGGGACCTTTCACCGTCTGGGCAGGTACCAACAGCGTGTAATCGGTGCCAGGCAGCAGCGGGGGCACCGTCATCTTCAGTTCTCCCTCCTGCCCTCGCCAGTGGTTGGTAACCTTCTGTCCGTTAAGGGTGATCAGCGATGAAGATGCAAGGGTCACGTTCATGTTGAAGCGAAGTGTGATCTCTGTGATCCCTTCCACCACATCTGTCTCTCCGTTGGCAGGATCACTGGAGACCAACTGTGGCGGCTCACCCGCAGGCGGTTCCTCTCCGCCTTCCGAGCAGGAAAACAGCAACAGCAGCGTAAGCAATTGCAATAGCAATTGGCGGTAATGTGGAGCAATTCTACTTGATCTCTTCATCAAACTTGTCTTATCATCTTCATAAACAGGAAGATCATTCACTGAATCCATCTTCTTACTGGTAGCTGGTAATGTTCTTTTCACCGGTGATCACCTTCCCTTCCACCGTGGTAGTAAAGAGGTTGGTCAGTTCATCCTCGCTCAACACCGTTTCGGGATTAAAATCGGGAGAAACCATATACTGCAGCAGTGCGCGCCGGTATTGTCTCCCTTCGGGTTTGTCGGCGATCGCCTCCAGGTCGCATAGGTTCACCAGCAGCTTCCCTTCGCCGGAGCGTACCTCAAGGAGCAGGCCCAGCTTGTGGTTGCGTTCGATGTTGTCGATCACCTGAATCAACGGCTTGTACTCGTGGGGTGTCCGGTCCAGGATGAGGGGTCGTGCATGCTTCAAAATGATCCACCATTGCCAGTTGCTGTGCATCTCGGTGGGGAACTCTCGGAAAAGGGGGTGCGCAGGATTGGTCAATATGGAGAGGGTACCGGGTGATACCTCGCGTCCCACGCTCTCCGAAATGCCCTTGAACATCGCATAGTTCCAATAATCGGGAGTAAACGAACCCCCCACTGAATTTCCGGCTATCGCAGCATGGTCGGGGGAGTACAACACCTTCCTGCCCTGCTTCAACAACGCCAGTGCATGTTGTAGCGAAGTTGTTTGTTCAATTTCAGGATATGTCGGTTCCTCCTTCTCGGGGTAGACCCACAGCGGGTAACGATTGATGTGTGACCCTGCCTCCAGCACCAATAGAAGTTGCACGGCACGATCGACCGACTGCAATGAGGCGTTGATCCTGCCCACCTCTGTCAGTGAGCCCTGAGCCACTTCCACACCGTAGATCGTTCCGGAGGCCAGTACTCCTTCGCTGTCCCCGTCACGAAGACTCCATCTTATCTCCTCACCTCTGATCGGTTCAGCAGACCAATTGCTGATCAACAACCGTGCTGTGAGAGTGTCTCCGTTACTCCAGCAGTAACGGGGCATCACCGCCAATGGAACGATGCGGTCAGAAAACTCGCGGAACGCTTCGGGAGTGATTGCACCCTTGCTATCCATGAATGCATCCAGCAGTCCGACATAGGCACTTCCCTGACCGGGATAATCCTGCAGGTCGAGCAGTTGGAATCCCCCGAAGCCGGGTGTACGAAGGCACATCTCGATATCCGCCTTGTAGCAGAGGGCTGCAAAACGACCGGTGGCACGGTGAAAATCGGCGGACTGATCGGCCATCCCCTTCTCCAGTAGGCGCTGACGGAAGATCTCCATGTTATAGGGGTACAACACCCCTTTGTATTTCCTAATCTCATCGTAGTCGGGGTATACCTGGAATTGACCGTTCTCATGGCTGATAACCGGCACACCGCTCGCTTCCACAGCCTTGTTGAAGGTGCGCTCCGTGGAGGGATAGGTGCCGTTCAGGTATCCCCCCTCCATCGCATCGGCAAATGAGAAGGTAGACCTGGCGTGCATCGAATAGTCGTCAGAACCCACCTGGCCTCCCACCCTACAGGCAACGAAGTAATCCTCACCTGACTGAGGTCCCGCCGTGCCCAGGAAATTGTTGGATCCATAGGCGTAGAGGCGGCGGTTGTCACCACCCCTGAACCTCTCCACCAGCCAGCGCATACAATCGATGTCACCACCCAGCTCGTTGCCCAGGGCCATCATCACGAATGAGGGATTGTTTCCGTACACGTTGAGCAGCTCCTCCCCCTCCTGTATCAGGAAGCGGTTGAGCGAATGATTTGCTGCATCCATCGTACCCCAGTAGGGCAGTTCGGCCTGGATGTAGATTCCCTCCTCGTTGGCAGCCTCAAAAGCGGCCTGGGGGGGTGTCCATGAATGAAAACGGTAGTGGTTGATCCCATACTCCTTTGCAATACGCATCTGCCTCTTCCACTCCTCTTTCTCCATGGGAGGATAGCCGGTGAGGGGGAAGACTGCGGCATCGTTCTTTCCTCTTAAAAAAGTCTTCAACGAATTGATACGGAATTGGGTACCTTCGGTTGTAAAGTGACGCAACCCAATGTCAAGTGTATACACATCTTTCCTGTCGCGGAATGAGAGCTCGAAATGCACTTTGTAAAGTGCCGGATCGAACTCGCTCCACAGGAGCTGCTCCTTGCCGGTATAGATCTTGAAATTGCAGCTGTTGTTCCCTTTCACGAGGTTCAGCGTAACCCTTTGTTCGGGAATTGAACCGCGTCTGTCGGTGTTCCAGGCATCACCGCGCACGATGAGTTGCGCCTCTCCGCTTTCGGGCGAACAGATCAGTGCCTTGACCTGTGCCGTGCGCGATGTGATATCGGGATAGAGCTGCAGCGCTTCGATCAGGAGCCCCTCGTTGGCTTCCAGCCCGAACCGCCCGATGATGCCGTTCCAGTTGGTCTGGGTGGCATCGCTCCAGGCATGTGATCCATGTATCCCGGTGGGAACAGAAGCGGGGCTGTTGTCAATCCGGATCGACAGCATGTGCTTCCCTGGGGACAACCGACCGAGGGTGTATACTTGCGGTGAGAGGATCAAAGAACTGCTGCCCACACTGTCGCCATCGATCCAAAGCGTGGAAGGTTTGGTGCGTTCCATGATGAGCCGCCACTCCTTGTGTGCCGAGGATGCGGGAATCTCCACCTCGCGGCTGTAGGTGATGCTGCCTTCGTAGGGATGCAACCGTGTCAGTCGACCTGTGGTGAGGGTGTCGCTGTTGCGTGGTGCCAGGCGGCTCTCGTCGACACTTCCAGGAAGGTGGATCTGACCAAGAGCGGTTGTCCAGGCTCCCTCCAGGGAGACAAACTCCCTTTCTTCAAAGGCGGTATTATCCTTACCACAGCCGATCAGCAGGCATATAACAGACCATAAAATGATTTTTTGAATCATTTTTTTACATTTAAGCGCCTGTTTTGAAACTGGCACTGACTATTCAGAGATTCTTTCTGAACCGGTCACTTGTTTTGGCCGGTTCAGAAAGTCTCAGACTCATAAATTTCTATTCGATTGTGATCTTCTTCAATATACAATCCTGTCCCTGCACGATGAGGCAGTAGCCCCAATCGATGTATTCTCTTAGGTTGGCTGCAATTGCGGCATCAATAGGCAGGCTGATCACATTGTCACTCCAGACGGCACTATTGGTCGCATCAATGGAGATATCTCCATAGATACGTTCCCAGTGGCCGTTGAAGAACTGAAGTTTCGGTTCGGGACCGTAGGAATCGACATAGATGCGCAACGTCATACCTGCCTTCACATCTGCATCAAGGAAAATTGAAGGAGGTTTCACCTCGTAGTTGAGAGTAAAGGCAGCAAGATCGACATCACCGCTCCAAACGGTAGTTTCAAGCGCTTGCTTGTAAACAGCAACAATGTTGTTGATCACAACTCCCTGCCCATGGAAGATCATGCTTTGTCCCCAGTCGGTAAGTGTTTGCAACATAACCAATTCTTCTTGTGTAAGTTCAAACTCTACAACATTGCTGTTCGGATCAAAGAGATAGGTATCATTCCCATCATTGAATCGTTGAAGCATCTGTTCCCAATGACCGTTGTAGAATTTAATCTGAGCGTCTCCATCACCTGTGACAGCATAAGTAATCTTAAGGGTCACTGTTCCATTGGTGAAATCGACAAATGCATCCGGAGCAATCGTATATGTACCCCAATCAAGATTAAGAGGACCGTGATAAACCACGTTTTCTATCTGTCCCATCGGCATCACATTGAGGGTATAGTCAATCGAACCATTGGAAGAGACAAGGGTCAACTTTGTAGCATTGGCTGCTATTTGGGGAATGGTGATGTACATCATATTCCCTGCAACAATGAATTTTACCTCTGCATCGTTCACTTTTACGGTAGTCAACTTATCCAGATTGGTCACTTCAATGCCAAACAATCCTCCGGCTTTTATTTCCTCCTCTTCACCCGGCAGTATGGGGATGAAAGCAAACAGTGGAGCTTCAATGGTGAGCGACTCAATCTCCACACTTTCACCGTTGGCCATGAAGAGGGTCAGGATACCGCTCTCCACGTTCATTGTCGGCATGGCTACCGTCAGGCTGGCGGGTGAACTGCTGCTCACCTCCACCTCGGCACCA
>JADLKK010000292.1 GCA_016839025.1 Proteiniphilum sp. | reverse complement strand
TTTGATGAGGTATGTGAAGTGGAGCGTGCGGTCGATTTTATGAAAGAGGCATACGGGACTTATGCCGATAATCATTTTGAACGACCGGTAATCAGCTCCTACTGTCCGGCTGTGGTTCGGCTGATACAGGTGCTCTATCCCTCCCTGACACCCCACATCATGCTATTGAAGGCACCTCACGACATTGCGGCGCTCTACCTGCGTCTCTCGAAAGAGAGAGAGGGGTTTGCCCCGGGGAAGGTATTCATTTACTATGTGACACCGTGTGCCGCCAAGACGGTAGCTGCCCGTGCGCCGGTGGGTGAAGCCGCCTCACCCATCGACGGCACCATCAATATGAAAGAGGTTTATAACAAGACGTTGGCCACACTCCTTGGCAGGAAGGAGAGAAGTGCGCGCAAGAGGGTGGCTGATATGACCCCCGATTCGGTCTGCTGGTCTCTATCGGGCACCGAGAAGCACTATTTTCCCGGGAGAAGCCTGGCAATCGACGGGATGGAGAACGTGATCGAGTTCCTGGAAAAGCTCGAGTCGGGACATCTGTCCGACATCGATTTTTTGGAGTTGAGAGCCTGCGATCAGGGGTGCGCCGGTGGCATCCTCTGTCCGGGAAACCGTTTTCTGACCGTAGAGAGACTGGAACAACGACAGAAGAGACTGCAGCTGCTGATGGATCAGCGGGGAGGAGGCGTTGAGAACCGGCTGATGGACTATGGCGAGATGCTGCACCCCCTTTCGGGGGTAGAGCCGGTACATCCTCGGGACGGGTTGCTCCTGGATGAGGACATGGAAAAGGCACTGATCAAACTGCAACGCATCAGGAGGCTGATGACCTATTTCCCCGGATTCGACTGCGGCGCCTGTGGTGCTCCCACCTGCCGTAGCCTGGCTGAAGATATTGTGCAGGGGAAAGCCAGTATCTCCCACTGTGTTTTCGTACAGCGGGTGATGGAAAAGAATTACAAGCTGAGTCCCGATCAGGCCTTCGTGGTGATCGAGAAGATATGGGGCAGGGACAGGCTTAACAAATACAACGATACAAATGAAAACGAACCTTAGACAACTGATGCA
>JADLKK010000291.1 GCA_016839025.1 Proteiniphilum sp. | reverse complement strand
TTCCGCTTCGTGCGGATCGACCTGCTGCAGCCGGGCACTACCATCAACATCAAGGAGGCACGTGCCATCCTGCGTTACCGCGACATACCCTACCTGGGATCCTTCAAGAGCAGCGACCCGCGGCTCGACTCCATCTGGATCACAGGGGCCTACACCACCCACCTCAACATGCAGGAGTACCTCTGGGACGGCATCAAGCGCGACCGGTTGGTATGGCTGGGCGACTTTCACCCGGAGCTCAAAGCGATCAATACCGTTTTCGGATACAACGAGGTGGTTCCCAAAAGCCTCGATCTGGCCTGTGAGCAGTACCCCCTGCCGCAGTGGATGAACGGGATGAGCTCCTACTCGATGTGGTACCTGATCATCCACCACGATTGGTACATGCAGAACGGAGACCTCTCCTTTTTGCAGAAGCACCGCGACTACATCGTGGGATTGATCGATTTGATCGACTCACGCATAGCAGCGGACGGTACGGAGACACTAAGCCCCTTTCGTTTTCTGGACTGGCCCTCCACACCCAACGGTGAGGGGGTGGAAGCTGGCTACCGGGCCCTTCTGACATGGGCATTGAGAGATGCACAGAAGTTGTGTGAGCTGCTCGGTGAAGATCGTTCTGCCCGCGTGGCAGCCGATGCTGCAAGGAAGCTGAACCAAAAGATCATGCCCCACAACGACCTGAAGCAAGCTGCCGCCCTGATGGCGGTAGCAGGGATTCTGGATCCCCTTACTGCCAGCCAGGAGGTGGTGGCGGTTGATGGTGCCAAGCGCTTCTCCACCTTCTATGGCCTCTATATGCTCGATGCCCTCTCGCTGGCCGGCATGCAGGATGAGGCGTTGCAGATTGTCAGCGACTACTGGGGTGGGATGCTCGACATGGGTGCCACCACCTTCTGGGAGGACTTCAACATAGAGTGGATGGAGAACTCAGCACGCATAGACCAGCTTACGCCGGAGAGGATGAACGATATCCACGGCGATTTTGGCGATTACTGCTACCCCAGCTTCCGCCACAGCCTTTGTCATGGCTGGTCATCCGGAGTGACAGCCTGGCTCACGGAGAATGTGCT
>JADLKK010000290.1 GCA_016839025.1 Proteiniphilum sp. | reverse complement strand
AATCAATGCAGGATGGTGTGCCGGGATGGCATTAAGATAACCATACCCATATTTCTGCCACTCCTGTTTGTGCCGGTCAAAATCCTCCCAGCTACCTTTCATCTCACGCAGTTCAGCTTCGGGTGCAAAATCCCGTGCTTCCCAGTACCTGCCCAGTTCTTCATTCCAGACAAATGTCCTCTCCTGACATTCCCGCAGCTCATCGACCATCCTGGTCATCCTGGCACGAAGAATCTCCTTCTGTTCCTGGTCTGTAGCGCTGGCAAAAGCAAAAGCCAGTGCAGACATATAGTGTCCCGATCCATGACCCTTCAGTTTGGTGGTAGGAGAATCCCAGCCGTCTGAAACGACATAGCCCTCGGTAGATAAGCCATAGGTATCCCTATAATTATAAAGCTGTTGTGTCACATCCCAACTGATGATCTCGCGGATGGCCAGATCCCTGTTAGATGTGAGTCTGTTATCACCTGTGAGGGTCACCTTGTTGAGCGGAACAGGTTCGGCAACCGGAGTATAGGAAGGAACTTTCTGTTCTCCTGCCACCACTTTTATCTGAGCCGTGATCGGGTAACCACCTGGAGTAGTGTTGTCGCCAATAATAAACCCACTGATGCTGTATACATGTCCTACCGGATGTGTATCAGGATTGGCCTGGTCTTCCTCCACCGTCCGTGCCGAGTTGCTCCATCGTGTCTGCCGGTATTCTGAAAAGCCGTCAGAATAAGTTACCCACACCTGATAAGGCAGCCGAGGGGTTGTACCCACCGGGCTATTCACAACCAACTCTTCAACACTCACGATGGTCCTGGTATCAGCAGAGCGTGTGATTGGCTCAACGGATGAAACGTGAGGCCGGACCTGCAATGGCAGCAACAGCAAAGCAGAGAGCCAGGCAGTTGAAATAATAAATCTACTTCTCATTTTACTTTTTAACGTTAGGTAACATCCGTGAACCATTACCAATCCATTCACGGCTTATTTATCTGTTTGTCAATTCAGTTTCTCTCGATTTTAAGATTTAGTGAAGTCTCTTTGCCTTTTGTAGATGAGATCACATAGTAGCCTCTCTCATTTTTACTGAT
>JADLKK010000289.1 GCA_016839025.1 Proteiniphilum sp. | reverse complement strand
GCCAGGACTACCGGGGTATCTAATCCCGTTCGCTCCCCTGGCTTTCGCGCCTCAGCGTCAGACACCGTCCAGAAAGCCGCCTTCGCCACTGGTGTTCCTCCCAATATCTACGCATTTCACCGCTACACTGGGAATTCCGCTTTCCTCTCCGGCACTCAAGAATATTAGTTTCTCACCCATCACGGGGTTGAGCCCCGCACTTTTAAATGAGACTTAATATCCCGCCTGCGCGCGCTTTACGCCCAATAATTCCGGACAACGCTCGCCACCTACGTATTACCGCGGCTGCTGGCACGTAGTTAGCCGTGGCTTCCTCGTCAGGTACCGTCATCTCTTCACATTGTTCACATCAAGAGTGTTCTTCCCTGACAACAGAGCTTTACAACCCGAAGGCCTTCGTCACTCACGCGGCGTTGCTCCGTCAGACTTTCGTCCATTGCGGAAGATTCCCCACTGCTGCCTCCCGTAGGAGTCTGGGCCGTGTCTCAGTCCCAGTGTGGCCGTTCATCCTCTCAGACCGGCTACTGATCGTCGCCTAGGTGGGCTTTTACCCCGCCTACTAGCTAATCAGACGCAGACCCGTCTTCTAGCGGTAGCTTATGAATAGAGGCCACCTTTAGTAACAGCAGCAGGCACTGCCGTTACAACATTCGGTATTAGCACCACTTTCGCGGTGTTGTCCCCATCTAGAAGGTAGGTTGTCTACGCGTTACTCACCCGTTCGCCACTTGGAGCACATTGCTGCGCTCCCCGTTCGACTTGCATGTGTTAAGCACGCCGCCAGCGTTCGTCCTGAGCCAGGATCAAACTCTCCGAAAAGTTTATTCTCGGAGCCTTTGATGGCTCTAAGTTACTATTGATGTTAGCTGCTTTCGCAGCTAACTAGCGACCACATCGATGCTAAAGCATCGTGTGTCTGCTATGTTTTTTGACTGCTCTCTCCGTTTCCGAAGCGCAGCCCGCACATCTGGCTTGTTGGCACCGATTGCTCGGTGCTCCTACATTGTTCAGTTTTCAAGGAACACTCCGGCGCTTGACCGGATCTTTATGTTAACATAACCTCGCGGCTCTGTCAACATCCACTTTCTGGTTTT
>JADLKK010000288.1 GCA_016839025.1 Proteiniphilum sp. | reverse complement strand
GCAAGAGGGAAATGTATTACTCAGTATAAAGTAACAGGAGAATGAAATCACTTAAAATTATAACTAAACGACAATGGAAAAAATTCTGATTGTCTTCAATCGCGAATCTTACGACAATACCGACAGTGACAAGGTGCTGACCTTCTGATCAGATGTCGTGTGGATTGATGTCGGAATGTTCAGAGTTCCCTTTTCACGGGGCGACCGAAACCTCCGAAGCTGAGAGTGATCATGTGCATGTTTCCTTCCAGCAGCGCATGCTTTCGCTCGTAGTTGGGCATGTAGTAGCTGTAGCGGATGCCCAGGTAGCCACCACCGGTGCGGGATAGATCAATCTCCCGGTTCCAACTGTTCAGCTTCAGCTCCAGCCCCACCAGGTAGTTCAGCGTGGAGAGCTCCCTGAAATCATCCAGCTCGGGGTGATTCTTTATCTCAGCATCCGTGGGCCCTATGCCCATTCCTCCGATACCGACGAACGGCATCAGCTTGAGATCTCTGCTTTGGTAGAGCGGATAGTGTAGCGACAGATCGGCACCCACCAGATACCCCCCGATGTTGGCTGGCCAGGCAATATCCTTGTGGATCACCTCCCGCCGGGTTTTGGCTGAGGCATAATTGAAACGAAGCGAGAGGTCGAAGTCATGGTAGAGCACATTGAACGCGAATCCTCCCGCGATGCTGTTGCCGAAATGACGGTTGAGTCCCCCCGTTAAGCTGTTGTATCCCAGGAATAGTTCGTAGCCAAAGCCCCAATTGCCAGGCCGGAAGCGGTAACGGATAAAGCGTCGTGTATAGTCGCCATACTCGCTTCCGCTGTACTTCTCCAGGAAAGTGTCAGCCATCCCGTTCAACTCTGCCATTTCCGCTTCGTTGTCCACCCGCTCAGGTGTGAAGAGCAGCGCGTAGAGCCAGAGCTTGAGAAACGCTTTCTCTTCGTTGCTCAGTGAAGCGGCTTCGATGGTGACCGTCAGCGGTAGATAGGATTCAGCCGACTTACGGCCCACCTCCTGCGACAAACGATCGTTGAACTAAACCTGTCGGTAAATTAGAATAGTGATAATTTTGAAGCGTAATAACTTCAATTAATTATCATTAT
>JADLKK010000287.1 GCA_016839025.1 Proteiniphilum sp. | reverse complement strand
TTGGGATGATCATTGTTGCCATAATCGCCCTGTTGTTGGGGAAGAACCCTTTTCAGGCCATCGATATGGTAAACAGTGTGGTGCCCGGACAAACATCGGAAGAGGTGGTGGATCCTTCGCGCATGAACGAAAACGAAGACCTGAAAGTATTCACGCTTGGTGTTTTTAACAGCGCCAACGATGTGTGGACGGAAATTTTCAGGACTCAGATGGGTGAAAGTTACCGTAACCCGGTTCTTGTGAATTTTACCGACCAGACCACTTCTGCCTGTGGCGGCGCAACGGCTCAGGTGGGGCCTTTTTACTGTCCCGGCGATGAAAAAGTGTATATCGACCTCAACTTCTTTCACCAGTTGACACGCGATTACGGTGCCAGGGGCGACATGGCAATGGCTTATGTCACGGCTCATGAAGTGGGGCATCACGTGCAGAAACTGCTGGGTATTGTCGATCAGGTAAACCAATACCGGGGTCGTATCAGTGAAGCTGAATACAACAAGATCATGGTCAAGATGGAACTGCAGGCCGATTTTTTCGCCGGGTTGTGGGCCAATCAGGCCAGCAAACTGGGAATAATTCAACTCGAGCCGGGAGACTTGGAGTCGGCCATCAGCGCCACGACCGCCGTTGGTGATGATACCCTGCAAAAGGAGGCGATGGGTTACACCGTCCCTGATTCATTCACGCACGGAACGGCTGCCCAACGGACATACTGGTTCCGCAAAGGTTACCAGACCGGCGATATCCGGCAAGGTGACACGTTCAACGATCCGAGCCTCAGATAGATCCGTTACACGGCAAAATAACTTTCCAATTCTTTCAGGGTGTCCTGGGTGGTTTGGGTATCCCTCACCACCAGCCCTTTATCGAGAACAACAATGCGGTCACAGACTTCCGTAACGTGGTTGAGATCGTGGCTCGAAATAAGCATCGTCATGCTCCTGGTACTTTTCAGTTCATTGAGCATCCGTTTCAGGCGGATTTGCGAAGTGGGGTCGAGCGCGGTGAACGGCTCATCGAGAACAAGGATCTGCGGATCGCTGAGAAGTGCGGCGGCTATCCCGGTCTTTTTCTGGTTCCCTTTCGAGAGGTCGCGGAT
>JADLKK010000286.1 GCA_016839025.1 Proteiniphilum sp. | reverse complement strand
AGTTCTCGATGCGTTGTCTCGCGTGATGGGCGAGGAGCTGGCAGATGGCCGGCAGGTGCACCTGGACGGGATAGGATATTTTCATCCTACGCTTACTTGCACGGAAATAATCAAGGAAGATACGAAGCAGAAGAACGCTAAGGTGCGTTTGAAAAGCATTAAATTCAGAGCTGACAAGAAGCTGAATAGCTCGGTTGGTGAGGTGAAGGTGCAACATGTGAAGCACAACGAACACTCTTCGCGATTGTCACCGGAAGAAATAGATAGGTATCTTACGGAGTACTTCAGCACGCATCGTTTCATGACCCGTGCCGATTTTCAGAAAGGCTGTGGCTTGCTTAGAAATACGGCAATGAACCATCTTCGCCGATTAATTGCTGAGGGTAAAATCAAGAACATCGGATTGCGCATGCAGCCCATTTATGTGCCCCTGCCCGGATACTACGGGGTGAATGCCGAAAATGCCATTGATCAATGATCAAGTAAGCAGCATTTCCCATTCGCTGTCGGTCAGCGAATCGAGCGGGTTGTTGTCGGTGATGAACGACTCGGCCAACTTCCTTTTTTCTGCCTGTAACTGCATCATTTTCTCTTCAATGCTGTCTTGGGTGATAAAACGATAGGCCATGACCTGCTTTTGTTGCCCGATACGGTGTGCCCGCCCGATGGCTTGCATCTCCGCCGCCGGATTCCACCACGGGTCGATGATAAAAATATAGTCGGCTTGGGTGAGGTTTAGTCCCACGCCCCCTGCCTTGAGCGAAATAAGGAACGCCTGTATGTTTTCATCGTCCGCGAAGCGGGTAATTTCTTCTTCGCGGTTGGTGGTGCTGCCCGTGAGCATGGCATACTTCCATTTCCGTTTGGTAAATGCTTTGGCCACCAGTTCGAGGTGCTGTACGAAAGATGAAAAGATAAGAACCTTGTGGCCTTCACTTCGCAATGTTTCGAAGGTGCCTACAATTTCCTCCATCTTGCCCGACTCCTCGTGAGAGTCTTTCAGCGTCAGTTTGGGGTGACAAGCCAATTGGCGCAACCTCATGATGCCGTTGATGATGGTGAAATTTCTTTTTTCACTCTCAACCTCAAGTTCATGGAGCAA
>JADLKK010000285.1 GCA_016839025.1 Proteiniphilum sp. | reverse complement strand
TCAGGCTTACAACCGGTATGTGTCCGCCAAGAGTTGGAACATCAATCAACGAACGGAAACGGAACCGGGGGTAGTGCCCGATGATATGGACGAGTGGGGGGCTAACCTCTTTAAAGAGAAGGTGAACAGCCACGTGGAGCAAGCGCTACGTGACTCGGCGCTCTTGCTGGCTACATCGGCACGCAGCTATGTGCCGTTTGTGGAACCGGGTAGTACCAGTGCGCTGTATGGGCATAACTTGTATCATCTGCTGGTGATGTGTAATGTGCAGGTGATGAAGCAGGTGGATGGTCAGCTCCATGGGGAGTTTTTTCGACCGAAAATAAGGCAGCTGTATGCCAACCTGATAAAGGCGTACAAAGCGCAAAAGAATATAGACGGGGTGGTGTTGGCGACGCTCGACAGCCTGAGCTGGCATTACACGGAAGTGAATGGTGGCATTGACGAGGAGCAAAAAACGACGGAGGGCTTTGAGAAGGATGCATATATGCTGGCGCTTAACGGGTTGTTGCAGCAGTACGGCAAGAGTGCCGTGGCAGCGGAGATTTATTTGCAGCAGGCCATCCGGGCACGGAACATGAATCAAAGGGTGAAGGCGTTGGCGTTGTGCAACGAGGGCATCGCTCGTTATTCCAAATACAATCGAATCAATGCATTGAAGGAGGTGCGCCAAGAGATTCTGGCGTCTTCGTTGTCTTTCAGCCTGAACGAGGTGGTGTACCCGGGGGCGGAGGTGTCGGTAAAGGTGAATCACCGCAATGTGGACGGTTTCCGGTTGCAGTTTTACAAGCTGAATGTTCCGGCTACATCTGAGTTACTGAAGGAGCGTTTGGATGCGGATTTTATCAAGAGGCACGGTACCCGGGTGTTGACTAAGGACTTGGTGTTGAAGCGCACTGCGGATTATGTGGAGGCAGACACGACTTTGCAGGTGAAGATGCCTGCCGAAGGGGTGTACTTGCTCACGGCATCGCATGTGTCGGGGGTGCAGGACCGGTCTTCACTGGTTTATGTGAGTAAGTTGAAGACGTTGACTCGCCGGCTGCCGGGTAAGGATTGCGAAGTGGTGGTGGTCGATGCGCAAAGCGGGCATCCGGTAGCGG
>JADLKK010000284.1 GCA_016839025.1 Proteiniphilum sp. | reverse complement strand
TCAGGCTTACAACCGGTATGTGTCCGCCAAGAGTTGGAACATCAATCAACGAACGGAAACGGAACCGGGGGTAGTACCCGATGATATGGACGAGTGGGGGGCCAACCTATTTAAAGAGAAGGTGAACAGCCACGTGGAGCAAGCGCTGCGCGACTCGGCACTCTTGCTGGCTACATCGGCACGCAGCTATGTGCCGTTTGTGGAACCGGGTAGTACCAGTGCGCTGTATGGGCACAATCTGTATCATCTGCTGGTGATGAGAAATATACTGTCGATGGAGGAGATGGAAAGTGTGCTCGATGCAGCGTTTTTTCGGCCGAAGATAAGGCAGCTGTATGCCAACCTGATAAAGGCGTACAAAGCGCAAAAGAATATCGACGGGGTGGTGCTGGTGGCGCTCGACTGCCCGCAGGGGTATTACACGGAAATGAATAGGGGCATTGGCCAGGAGGATAAAACGGCGGAGGGCTTCGAGAAGGATGCTTATATGCTGGCGCTTGATGAGTTGTTGCAGCAGTACGGCAAGAGTGCCGTGGCAGCGGAGATTTATTTGCAGCAGGCCAACCGGGCACGGAACATGAATCAAAGGGTAAAGGCGTTGGCGTTGTGCAACGAGGCCATCGCTCGTTATCCCAAATATAATCGCATCAATGCGCTGAAGGAGGTGCGTCAAGAGATTCTGGCTCCTTCGTTGTCTTTCACTCTGAACGAGGTGGTGTACCCGGGGGCGGAGGTGTCGGTAAAGGTGAGTCACTGCAATGTGGACGGTTTCCGGTTGCAGTTTTACAAGCTGAATGTTCCGGCTACATCTGCGTTATTGAGGGAGCGTTTGGATGCGGATTTCATCAAGAGGCACGGTACCCGGGTGTTGACTAAGGACTTGGTGTTGAAGCGCACTGCGGATTACAGGCAGGCCGACACGACTTTGCAGGTGAAGATGCCTGCCGAAGGGGTGTACTTGCTCACAGCATCGCATGGGTCGGGGGTGCAGGATCGGTCTTCACTGGTTTATGTGAGTAAGCTGAAGGCGTTGACTCGCCGGCTGCCGGGTAAGGATTGCGAAGTGGTGGTGGTCGATGCGCAAAGCGGGCATCCGGTAGCGG
>JADLKK010000283.1 GCA_016839025.1 Proteiniphilum sp. | reverse complement strand
GCTTGTTTTAGATGATAGTTTTTTGAAAAGGAGAACTCTGAGGGAGTTAATGAGCGAGTCATGCCGTGAGTTAACTCCCTTTTTATTTGGAAGCTCAGCTACCGGAACATCAAGGTTGATGCTCCGGTACACGGAGACTTGTTTATTGAGATGATAGTTTATAATATGTAGATGCAATGCCCTTAGCAAACTACAACGCGCAAATATAGTGAATAAAAAAAAGCAGCCAACTATTTGGGCTGCTTTTTTAGATTTTTATAACGAAACGTCATAGCACGGGCATTCTTTCAATCTCTCCCAGGGATCAACCTTACCGTTTCCGTTGAGGTCGGGACTGAGGTCCCTATGGCCGCACACGCGGCTGCCGGGGTGATCCATCAGGAGGGCTTTGATGAGTACCTTCAGGGAGTGCTTCTGCCACTCGGTACGGGTATCGGCAGGGTCACCGCGGGTGTTGAGTCCGCCTTCGTAGCAGATACCGATGCTACGGGTGTTGTAACCTTGGGCATGTGCACCCGGAAATTCTACCGGCCGGCAACTCTCGATGCGGCCGTCTCTGCGCACGTAGAAGTGGTAGCCGATGCCGCTGAAGCCGCGCGCACGGTGGGCGGCTTCAAGGGCTTCACGGCTGAAAGGCCGGTCTTCGCGCGTGGCGGAGCAATGCACTACGATGAGATCGATGGTTCGCATATTCTCTTCTTGAAAAACGGAAGCAGCACGATAACGCACTCAACTAGCAACTGGATTACTTTTCTCATCTTCTTCATGTATTAAAGGGTGAATACTGGGGATTAACCGTTGGGGTCGTCCACGTCTTCACCACCGGGATTGGTGGGGTCAACGGGATCAACCGGCAGGGTAGGGTCTTCCTTCTGACCGGTTTCTTTCTGCGCCTGAATGGTGCGCACGCGGCTGTAGCTCAGTCCGTGTACCACATCTCTCAAAGCACTGCCGGCACGGAAATTGATCTTCGCACTCTGGATCAGACTCACGCTGAACTCTTTGGCGGTATCGGCTCCTTTGCTGCTCAGGCCAATCTGGAAGTTACCGAGATTACCCAGGCGAACAATCTCGCCTTTCTGCAATCCTTCTACAATGGTATC
>JADLKK010000282.1 GCA_016839025.1 Proteiniphilum sp. | reverse complement strand
CTTTTCTCATTTGACGACTTCAAATGAAATTGTTCCTGCTTCTCTTTCTTCCTATGTGCACTTGTCAAAGATCTTCGTAAGGCGTGAGAACTGAGGGGTGAGGCGTCTTTTTATCCGCTTTCTCCCTTGTCCCTATTCCTTACTGTTTGAATCATTCTGGAGGATCTAGCCTTCGGGGTCAGTGTTCTCCTTACTCCTCACGCCTTACTCCTCACAAATTATATAAAACCAACAGCAGACTAAAAGTGTTAATCGACCATAGGAATTCTGAATTACCTAAAGTAATTCATGTCTCCTTAGAAAGGAGGTGATCCATCCGCACCTTCCGGTACGGATACCTTGTTACGACTTCACCCCAATCACCAACCCCACCTTCGACAGCTGCCTCAATTGCTTGTTAGCTCACTGGCTTCGGGTGTTGCCGACTTTCGTGGTGTGACGGGCGGTGTGTACAAGGCCCGGGAACGCATTCACCGCGACATGCTGATTCGCGATTACTAGCGATTCCGACTTCATGTAGTCGAGTTGCAGACTACAATCCGAACTGAGAATGGCTTTTTGAGATTCGCTCCACATCACTGTATCGCAGCTCTCTGTACCATCCATTGTAGCACGTGTGTAGCCCAGATCATAAAGGGCATGATGATTTGACGTCATCCCCACCTTCCTCCGGCTTGTCACCGGCAGTCCCATTAGAGTGCTCAGCTTTACCTGTTAGCAACTAATAGCAAGGGTTGCGCTCGTTGCGGGACTTAACCCAACATCTCACGACACGAGCTGACGACAACCATGCACCACCTGTCTCAAAGCTCCCTAAGGCACTCCCGACTTTCATCAGGATTCTTTGGATGTCAAGACCTGGTAAGGTTCTTCGCGTTGCATCGAATTAAACCACATGCTCCACCGCTTGTGCGGGCCCCCGTCAATTCCTTTGAGTTTCAGCCTTGCGACCGTACTCCCCAGGCGGGATACTTATTGCGTTAGCTGCGGCACGGAAGGGGTCGATACCTCCCACACCTAGTATCCATCGTTTACGGCGTGGACTACCAGGGTATCTAATCCTGTTTGCTACCCACGCTTTCGCACCTCAGCGTCAGGGTCAGTCCAGAAA
>JADLKK010000126.1 GCA_016839025.1 Proteiniphilum sp. | reverse complement strand
TTACATTTCTCTTTTTTGCTGCAACTGTTCTTTTTGCCATGTTACCTTAATTATTTAGTAGCTTTTTTCTTGTTTGCAACGGTTTTCTTCCTTCCCTTGCGGGTGCGGGCGTTGTTCTTGGTGCTCTGTCCGCGCACGGGCAAACCGATACGGTGACGGATACCACGGTAGCAACCGATATCCATCAGTCGCTTGATGTTGAGCTGTACCTCCGAGCGTAGATCACCTTCCACTTTGAATTCGCTGCCAATGATCTCACGGATGCGTGCAGCCTGGTCGTCGGTCCAGTCTTTCACTTTGATGTTCTTGTCAACTTCTGCTTTCTCCAGGATGATGTTCGCGGCACTACGGCCAATCCCGTAAATATAGGTGAGGGCAACTTCCCCCCTCTTGTTCTGCGGCAGATCGACACCTACAATTCTTATTGCCATATATGTTTCTTGTTATTTGATTACAAATGATGAATCTTATTATCCCTGACGTTGCTTGAACTTGGGATTCTTTTTGTTGATGATATACAAACGGCCCTTACGCCTTACAATCTTACAGTCTGCCGTACGTTTCTTGAGTGATGCTCTTACTTTCATATGTTTCGTCTTTTATTTTTTACGATTTTTTTCTTAGCGTGCAGCGTGCAGCGTTCAGCTTTTCTAATGACATCCTGGCTGACGGCTGACAGCTGACAGCTATTTATACCTGAACGAGATTCTTCCTTTCGAGAGATCGTAGGGCGACATCTCCACCCGTACCCTGTCGCCGGGAAGAATGCGGATGTAGTGCATGCGCATCTTGCCCGAGATATGAGCGGTAATTTCGTGTCCGTTCTCCAGTTCTACGCGGAACATCGCATTCGACAATGCTTCGATGATGGTTCCGTCCTGTTCTATTGCTGCCTGTTTAGCCATTCAATCAATGCTCTTTGTTTCGTTGTTGCTTTCAAGAATAAACTCAAATGTCGATAGGATATCCGCTTTCCCGTTCCGGATGGCGATGGTGTGCTCGAAATGGGCCGATGGCTTACGGTCCTTGGTCCGCACGGTCCATCCGTCATTTTCGAAAACCACCCTTCTGCCACCCATGTTGATCATCGGCTCAATAGCGAGACAGATGCCATTACGGAGTAGTGGACCGGTGCCCCGACGCCCGTAATTGGGCACCTCCGGCGCCTCGTGCATCTGCTTTCCGATACCGTGCCCCACCAGTTCGCGGACCACGCTGTAACCATGAGACTCACAGTAGCTCTGTATCGCCGACGCAATGTCCCCAATACGGTTGTCCTCACGGGCCTGCTCGATTCCTTTGTAGAGCGATTCACGGGTAACGCGGAGCAGCTCTTTCACCTCCGGTTTCACCTCACCCACACAAAAGGTGTAGGCAGAATCGCCACAGAAGCCGCGCAGGTTGGTACCACAATCGACCGATACGACATCCCCCTCCTCAAGAGGCTTGTCGTTGGGAATACCGTGTACCACGTTCTCGTTGACTGAGGTACAAATCGAATTGGGGAAACCGCCGTATCCCAGAAAAGTGGGTATCGCACCATGATCACGAATGAAGCTCTCCGCGATACGGTCGAGCTCGAGCGTCGTGATACCCGGTCGTATGTGGCGGGAAAGCTCTCCGAGCGTCATTCCCACCAACCGGTTTGCGTCACGCATGAATTCGATCTCTTCGTCGGTCTTCAGTATGATCCTGTTGCTGTCCATCCTTACACGTTCAACATCAATAAGCGGCAATAGAACCTGTTCTTCCCTTGATCTTGGCTCCCGATTTAAGGAAGCCGTCGTAGTGACGCATCAGCAGGTGACTCTCAATCTGCTGGAGCGTATCCAACACCACTCCCACGAGGATCAGTAACGATGTACCACCGAAAAACTGTGCAAACTGTGAGTTGATCCCCATCAGTCCGGCAAAAGCGGGTAAAATAGCCACGATCGCCAGGAAAACAGAGCCGGGCAATGTGATCCTCGACATGATGGTGTCGATGTACTCTGCTGTACGCTTACCCGGCTTCACACCGGGAATAAACCCGTTGTTGCGCTTCAGATCTTCAGCCATCTGCACCGGATTCACCGTGATCGCCGTATAGAAATAGGTGAAGGCAATGATCAACAGGGCGAAAAGAAGGTTATACCAGAAGCTGGTAAAGTCCATCAGGGCAACCCAGAAGCCTCCCCCCTCGCCGGCAGAGAACTGCGCGATGGTGATGGGAATAAACATGATCGCCTGGGCGAAGATAATCGGCATCACGTTGGCGGCATTCACCTTCAACGGAATATACTGTCTCACCCCACCATACTGCTTGTTGCCCACAATGCGCTTGGCATACTGTACGGGAACCTTACGGACACCCTGTACCAGCATGATCGCCGCGGCAGTCACCGCCACCATGAAGAGTAGTTCGAGCAACAGCAGGATCAATCCTCCCGGAGCGTCGATCAACCGGTCATATTCGGCCACCAGCGAGTGCGGCAACCGTGCGATGATACCAATCAGGATGATGAAGGAGATCCCGTTGCCGATACCCTTGTCGGTGATCCGTTCGCCCAGCCAGAGCACAAACATACTACCCCCTGCAAGAATCACTGTCGAGGGCAACACCCAGTCCCAGAAACCACCGGGGATGGCACCGCCCACAGCTCCGTAGAGGTAGGCAGGTCCCTGCACCAGCAGGATGGCTACCGTCAGGTAGCGGGTGTACTGGTTGATCTTGGTACGCCCGCTCTCACCCTCCCGCTGCATCTTCTGGAAGGCAGGCACGGCAATACCGAGCAGCTGCATCACAATCGACGCGGAGATGTAGGGCATGATGCCCAGGGCAAAGATCGACGCATTGGCAAAAGCGCCTCCCGAAAACATATCGAGAAGACTCAGCAAACCGGTACTGGCATTTGACTGCAGTGCCACAAGCTGTTCTGGATTGATCCCTGGTAAAACCACGAACGATCCGAACCGGTAGATGGCGATAAAACCAATGGTGATCAGAAGCCTCTGACGGAGGTCTTCTATCTTCCATATATTTTTAACTGTTTGTACAAATCCCATTTTTTCAGCGTTTTACAGCGGTTCCACCTGCAGAGGTAATGGCCTCTTCGGCTGTCTTGGAGAAAGCGTGCGCTTCCACCTCCAGCTTGGCCGTCAGGGTGCCTCTTCCGAGAATTTTCACCAGATGTTTGGCCGAAACCAGTCCGGCTCCCACCAGTACCTCAGGATTGATCTTGGTCACCTTCAGTGCATCGGCCAGCTCCTGTAGTGTTTCCAGGTTGATGGCCTTGTACTCTGTACGTTTCAGCGGCTTGAAACCGAATTTGGGCACGCGGCGTTGCAACGGCATCTGACCGCCCTCAAAGCCTACCTTTTTGGAGTAACCTGCTCTGGATTTCTGTCCCTTATGTCCTTTGGTTGAAGTACCACCCTTACCCGATCCCGGACCGCGTCCGATTCGCTTACGGGAAGTAGTGGCACCCTCAGCCGGCTTTAAATTCGATAAATTCATTGTCAATATCTATTTTATCGTTTGTAACTCATTTATTCTACTACCGTCACCAGGTGATGCACCTTGTTGATCAGTCCCCTGATCGAAGGAGTGTCCTCATGTTCCACCACACGCTGCATCTTGGTCAGGCCCAAAGCATCCAACGTCTTCTTCTGATCTTTAGGAGCTCCGATTCTGCTTCTTGTCTGTTTTACTTTGATTGTAGCCATGTCAGATTCCTTTCTTTATTGTCCGTTAAATACTTTTTCCATGCTGATGCCCCTGTTCTGGGCAACGGTATAGGGATCTCTCAATTCGGTCAGTGCCTCAATGGTCGCCTTCACCAGGTTGTGCGGGTTGGAGGAGCCTTTCGACTTGGCCAGCACGTCGGTGATACCCACGCTCTCCAACACGGCACGCATGGCACCCCCGGCTTTCACACCGGTACCGGTCACGGCCGGCTTGAGGAATACCTCCGCACCGCCAAAACGAGCTACCTGCTCGTGCGGGATGGTTCCTTTCAGCACAGGAACCTTCACCAGGTTCTTCTTCGCTGCTTCCACCCCCTTGGCAATCGCAGTGGTTACTTCACCTGCCTTGCCGAGGCCCCAGCCAACGATGCCGTCTTCATTACCCACCACCACAATGGCGGCGAAAGTGAACGTACGACCTCCCTTGGTCACCTTCGTGGTACGATTAATAGCCACTAAACGGTCTTTTAATTCAATATCGTTGGTAGTTTTTACCTTGTTGTTCTTTCCTGCCATAATCGTTAAAATTTAAGGCCACCTTTGCGGGCAGCATCAGCCAGTTCTTTAATACGTCCGTGATAGAGGTAACCGTTACGGTCGAAGGCAACCTTCTCCACTCCTGCCTCCAGGGCATTCTTGGCAACCATCTCTCCTACCTTGGCGGCGATTTCCTTCTTGGGAAGCTTCTCTTCAATCTTCAGCGAAGAGGCTGCGGCGAGCGTACGGCCGGTGAGGTCGTCAATCACCTGTGCATATATCTGTTTGTTGCTCCGGAAAACGGACAGACGCGGGCACTCGGCGGTGCCGCTGATCTTACCGCGAACACGGGCTTTTATCTTCAGTCTTTTTTCGTTCTTTGTAATCATTGCAATGTCGGTTTACCTGAATTATTTACCTGCTGTCTTACCCGATTTGCGGCGGAGCTGCTCACCCACGAACTTGATCCCCTTGCCCTTGTATGGCTCCGGCTTACGGAATGAGCGGATCTTGGCACACACCTGCCCGAGTAACTGTTTGTCACAAGATTCCAGCAGGATGAGCGGATTCTTGTTTCTCTCCATCTTGGTCTCCACCTTGATCTCTTCCGGCAACTGCAGGAAGATGCTGTGGGTATAACCAAGCGATAACTCCAGGACCTGACCGTTGTTGGATACGCGGTAACCAACACCCACCAGCTCCAACTCCTTGCGGAAACCTTCCGACACGCCAATGACCATGTTGTTCAACAGGGAACGGTAGAGGCCATGCATGGCACGGTTTTCCTTCTCGTCGTCGGGCCGTTCCACGGTGAGCACACCCTTGTCGACCGACACTTTCATATTGGGGTTTATCTGTTGCTTCAGTTCCCCCTTGGGACCCTTTAGCGTGATCACGTTGTCATCTCCCACCGTCACGTTGACACCTGCGGGGAGGGTGATGGGTAATTTTCCTATTCTTGACATATTACTCTCTCCTTCAAATTAATATACGTAACACAATACTTCACCACCCACCATCTGTTCGCGGGCTTCCTTGTCTGTCATCACTCCGTTTGAAGTAGATAATATGGCAATACCCAAACCGTTCAGTACGCGTGGCATTTCCTTATACCCTACATACTGGCGCAAGCCGGGAGTAGATACGCGTTTCAGTTTCTTGATTGCGTTCACTTTGTTCACCGGATCGTACTTCAGGGCGATCATGATCGAACCCTGGGGACCATCCTCTACAAACTTGTAATT
>JADLKK010000125.1 GCA_016839025.1 Proteiniphilum sp. | reverse complement strand
AAAACCTTCCCTATGGAGTATAAAAGATTCACTTCCTCATTACTGGCAGCAATAAGCCTGTTGCTCTTCTCTGCCTCCGTATTGCATGCACAGGTAGGCCTCTCCGTCTCGCCTCCAAGAGTCTATTACACGCTGGGAGAGGGGGAGAGCGGTTCGCAGAAGGTGCTGGTCAGCAATCTCAGCAAAGAGCACATGCTGAATCTCTCTTTTACGTTCGGCGACTGGAAATATGACGACCGGGGCAACAACCTGATGTTTCCTCCTGACACTCTGGAGAACTCATGCGTCTCCTGGCTGAGCCTGCCGATAGGTACCTATATGAACCTGGAACCGGGTGAAAGCAGGGAGATTGATGTGATGATGACGGTGCCGGCGATCCTTCAACAAGCCGACAACGTGCAGACTGCCATGCTCTATGTCACCCAGATGAATCCGGTGGATGGTGTCGATGCCCAGGGGGCGGCCATCCGCATCAACGTACGGCAGGGGATCAAGATATACCGGAAAGGATTGCAACCCGAAACCAAACAGCTGGAGATTGTGAATATGACCCTCGACCGGGAGAGAGATATCATTGGGCTGGAGTTTATCAACAGTGGTAATATCTGGGTAAACGGTACGCTGAAGGCAACCCTGTTCAACCGGACCACTGGAAGGGAAACCTCGTTGGATGAAACCGTTTTTTATACCATGCCGGGGGATCATAGACAGATGGATATTCCATTGAAGGAGAAACCGGGAAAGGGTGATTATACAGCCACAGTGATTCTCGATTACGGTGATGACAGCACGCTTGAAGCAGCAGAACTGGAATTTGGTTATGAGTAAAAAAAGACTTTTCAGTATACTGATTGCCTGCCTGGCAGTGATACCTGCATACACCAAGGGTTTAGAAGTATGGGGAAAACCGTATACAGAAATACGTTCCTTCAACAATCTTGTACCCGATGGCTTTTATACTGTCGCCATTACAGAGCAACACGGACAGATTCTGGATACTCAAAATTGGAGAATTACGGTAAGACTGAATGGTAATATTGTCTCAGCGTGGGAAAATAAAGTTTTCCCATCAAATAAAATTGGACTTGTTCTCACGAGCACGAGTGGACAACCCTCTTCCAATATCCCATCGGTAAATGATATCAGTCTCACCTATCCGGTGATGTTGAACGGCACACAGGAGGTTGAACTAATAAACGGAACAAACGCACGTTTAACAAACAAAGTTGGAGGCACTTACAACTACATGCAATTCCTGTTGAACTTCCAGCTTTTTGTGATGGGAGGGGGCTATCTGAGTGTTCTGGATGCAGACAATCCTATTCCGGGTGGCATCTCGCATCTCGCATATCTCGCACCAATCGAATTCAAGCTCTATATAGATGGTGAGGTCTTTTCCTATCCGTTGAATTATGACATATTGCATGTGTTCCCCCTTTCCACCACGCAAAGCTACTCTATCCTGGTGGATCCGGTGAATGTGGATCTGGAGTTCAATACCGTGGCTGATTATATCAACGGAAAAAATGAAACCTATACTAACGCGCTTACAGTGCAATCATACGTCGATTACCAGTTGAGGGTGAGCTCCATATACCCCAATTTCTCCTCTGCATCGGGGAGTACATTGCCCCTCGATATTGTGCGTCTACAGCTGTCAGACAATAACCAGACCACTACTCCAAAGGCAATTACCGAAACAATGGTGACACTGATAACCGGCGCATCCACCGGAAGCAATACCAAAAAGTATAACATGATATTCTCAACCGGTGCGGATGATTCCCGACTGTTCAACCTTCCCTCTCAACTCTATAGTACGGACCTCCTGTTTGAAATTACTCCGCAATAAAGAATGTGGCACAGCACAAAGGCAACCACTACGATTGGAATCTTGCTGATAAGCTTCCTCTTTGTTTCTGCTAAGACATCACCCTTACCTCAATCTCCTCTGGAGATGGAACTCAGGGTGTTGCCTGACGATGGGAACATGCTGAGCCATGTGCTGAAGGTAATCAATCATGGGGACAGTACGTTTCAGGGTCTCCTATCAGTGAGCCTGCCTGAGGGGTTCCGATCCATTTCCCGGGAGGATCGTAACGTTACGATTGCTCCGGGTGATAGCAGCTTTGTCTCTTTTAAGCTGTTGCTGACGAAGGATCTTGAAGCGGGAGAGAAGCAGATACGTTATCACCTGTACAACAACAAAAGGGAGATTGTCTCAATCCGGGAGACAGCTCTCGACATTGAACAGCAGGAACGAATCGTGATGCTGACCGACCAGGCTCCTCCTCCCCTCACCAATCCCGATGACTCCGTACGTATTCATGTAACAATGAACAACATGGGGAATGTCACAGAGTATTTGACACTGGTGTTCAATGTGCCGAATCTCCGCACATCATCACCCTTTACAGAGGTCACCGCCTCACTCGCTCCCGGTGAACAACGGGACTTCACACACCGGTTTATTGCCAGTGGCAACCTGTTGGAGGAGGGTCGTTTTCAAGTGTTTATCACAGCGATGAAGGGGAGCGAGCGAAAAATAGTAGATAGCAAGAGTGTGACGGTGCACATTGTCTCCTCCCGAAGAAATTATGACGCGATGCTCCACGATCAGCTCTACCGATCGGGTGAAGGTTCCCTGGATAACGCCATCCAGCTAAGCTATCGCACCTACAACAACTCCTCATCCACCCTCCAGCTACAAGGGGGACACTATCAGGATTTGCCAGCAGGCTACCTCCATCTGAAAGGCAACATCTACAAATATGACAACCAGTCAACTCCCTATGTAACCAACACATCACTTACCTATCGCTATCTTGAGAATGAGTTGACAGTGGGTAATGTAAGTGAGCAGGCGGAGCTCTCTCTTTATGGGCGTGGAGCAAAAGCGATTTTCTCAGATAGAGGTAACAACAAGCGGCTCTCCTTTGGTGTTGTGGATCAGAATTACAACCTGCTCTCATCCAATCCCTGGTTCAATGATTACTACTCATTCTTCGCGAAAGGCGAACTGGGAGCGAGCAGCCGGAAAAGTGGCACCAGCCTGACCTATGTCTTTCAACAAAACCCTTACGAAAAGGCTCACTATCACATGACAACTCTTGCCTGGCGTTATCTTTTCAATGACAAATGGCAACTGGAGGTCAATACACATGGTGCGTTGTCGCAATATCAGGAGATGGAGATCAACAAATTTACGGGAGCCGCTGAACTAAGGTATCGTGGAGTGCTATTCTCCGACATGATGCTCAACGGCTCTGCCTACTACAGCGACCCCTACTTCGCCGGGAACAGGAAGGGGAGTATCAGCCTCAGTCAAAGTATCAGCAAAAAAATCATCGATGAGATCTACCTGAGCGGTTCATTCAGCTACAATGTCTCTGAACCCAAATCATATCGCCACGACTATAATTATCGCTCAGAAAACACCAATGGCAGTTTTTCTGTTTCATTACCCAAGATAGTGGCTCTTTCATCCTCACTGAATTACAGCTACAGGAAGGAGGGATCGGAGTCATATGCCCGTTTTCTTGGGGAGGATATGGAGGATAGCTTTCTGACCATGACTTCTCACCGTGTGGGATGGCAATGGCGCTGGCAGAGTCCCGACAGACACCATTCTCTCCACGGAACGCTGGAGGGGGGACTCTACAACAACCCGATAGATAAGGAGTATGAGAGTCAGGGCAAGAGCTCACTGAACTACGCATACCGTTGGCTCAACCTCGGAGCTACCTGGCAACAGGGCGCCTATTTTCTTTATGAACAGATGACAGCACAGCAGCAGAACAAACCATTCAGCAGGCTTACACTCTCCGCATCGGTCAATCACCAATTCTCTCAGAGGTTGAGCATCTCTTCCGGCTTCAATTTCACACGTGAACTCTATCGGGGAGATGTCCCTTCATTGAATCTGAACAGTAAGTATGCATTCAGAAACGGGGTATCACTCTTCCTGAACGGCTCCTGGTACAAATATCAGTTTATGCGAAACCAGAATATGCTGAACATTGAAGGAGGGATACGCTATCAGTTTAAAAAAGGAGAACCTCAACGAGGGAAAAAGAGTACCCTGATAGGGAAGGTTTATTATGACCACAATGCCAACAACAGATATGACCAGGGTGATGTGCCGGCAGAAGGTTATCTGCTGGAGATGAACAAGCAGGCATTTGTGTCGGGTCGTGACGGGGAGGTGCGTTATTCATCCCTGCCTTTTGGCAATTATTCTGTGAAGCCGATGCAGGCCGGTGAATGGTCGTTCGACCAACAGGAGATCAGCGTCGACCGCTATAAGACCCGGGTGGAGATACCGCTGCGGCAGAGCGGTACCCTGCGGGGTAACATCCGTTATATCACAAATGAAAATAGCGTAGAAATCGTGCAACGCAACGAGGGATTCCGATTCACCATCGTTGCTGCTGACAATAAGCTGAAACAGACAGTGGTCACCGACGGTCAGGGAAATTTCATCACTTTCCTCCCCTCGGGTGACTACTCCATCACCCTCGATCAGAGAACATTACCCGAGCATACAGAATGCAAGACGATGGTCAGGTACTTCACGATTGAGGGGAGTAAGGTAACTGAGATCGAACCTTTTGATATCGAGGTGAAAACACGAAGGGTCAACGTGCGCAAGTTCTTCGCCCAGAAGAAACAGTAAAATTCCTATTAGTTACATTTTTTTGCTTTTCACTCATCCTATTCCCCTACATCTGTGTCAATAGTATAAAGAAACAAAAAGAATGTTTCTTGAGTGTTAATTTGTCAAACGGTCCAGTGACCGGAGTGACTTTTTCAATATGATGTATAACTTAATATGAAAAACAGACCATGGGAAAAATTCCAATGAAAAAGCGCCTGATGCTGCTGCTTTCCCTCTTCTTGCTGGGCACCATGATGCTCTCTGCGCAGAAGGTGAATCTCAACTACAGCAAGGCAACGCTGAGAACAGTGCTGGAAAGCATTACCGAACAGACCGGCCACACCCTGGCATTCAGCAAGGAGGTGGTGAACCTGAATGATGAAGTGACCGTCAGGGAACAGAACGTTGAGCTGACAGCAGTGCTGCAACGATTGCTCACACCCCGGCAGATCGGTTACGAGATCAGGGAGAACAAGATTTATATTTTTGATCAGTCCCTCGCGAAAACAGAGTCAGGTCAGCCTGTGGTAGAGCAGGTGAACCTCATGGGACGGGTGACCGATGAGAGCGGCGAGCCGGTGATCGGAGCCAATATCTCCATCCCGGGAACCACGATCGGTACTGTCACCGACTACGATGGCTACTATGCCCTCACGCTGCCGAAGGGATCCACCCTTCGCTTTTCCTACATCGGTTACCTTGATAGGGAGTATAATATCACCAGCCAGACACAGCTCAACGTACAGTTGCTCGAGGATACCGAGGTGTTGGATGAACTCATCGTAGTGGGCTATGGTGTGCAACGCAAGAGTGTTGTTACC
>JADLKK010000281.1 GCA_016839025.1 Proteiniphilum sp. | reverse complement strand
GCCTCGGATGTCTTGTATCTCATCATTTCTGATTTGATTTAAGATTTGTTTCAATATTCGGTTTTCAAGGTACAATACCACCGATACCTCTATATATAATAAAGATATCAATGGGCTTAAGTGGACTCGAACCACCGACCTCACGCTTATCAGGCGTGCGCTCTAACCGGCTGAGCTATAAGCCCTTAAATCTGGCAGCCACCTGCTCTCCCATGCCGTCTCCAGCATAGTACCATCGGCCGCTTAAGTCTTAACCATCGTGTTCGGGATGAGAACGGGTGTTTCTCTTAAGCGCATCGCCACCAGAAATTTCGTGATGCTAAAGTAAGTGCACATCGAATGAAAGGACTGTGTGGAAAGCTTGCTTTCCTATGCAGTTCTTTTATTTGATGTATAAGCGGCACAGCCGCGACCGAGAGGCTTTGCCTCGAGGTGCTCTTACGTCTCTTACTCCTTAACATCTAGACAGCAATTCAACCCCTACTTCTTCTTCCTTAGAAAGGAGGTGATCCAGCCGCACCTTCCGATACGGCTACCTTGTTACGACTTCACCCCAGTTATCGGACCTGCCTTCGGCGGCTCCCTCCTTACGGTTGGGTCACCGACTTCGGGTATTTCCGACTCCCATGGTGTGACGGGCGGTGTGTACAAGACCCGGGAACGTATTCACCGCGACGTTCTGATTCGCGATTACTAGCGATTCCAGCTTCATGTAGTCGAGTTGCAGACTACAATCCGAACTGGGACGTTATTTTTGGGATTTGCTCCGGATCACTCCTTCGCTTCCCTTTGTTTACGCCATTGTAGCACGTGTGTAGCCCTGATCATAAGGGGCATGATGATTTGACGTCATCCCCACCTTCCTCCGGGTTATCCCCGGCAGTCTCTCTAGAGTGCCCATCTTACTGCTGGCTACTAAAGATAAGGGTTGCGCTCGTTGCGGGACTTAACCCAACATCTCACGACACGAGCTGACGACAACCATGCACCACCTGTCTCCCCTGTCCCGAAGGCCTAACGTCATTACACGTTATTCAGGGGGATGTCAAGACCAGGTAAGGTTCTTCGCGTTGCTTCGAATTAAACCACATGCTCCACCGCTTGTGCGGGTCCCCGTCAATTCCTTTGA
>JADLKK010000124.1 GCA_016839025.1 Proteiniphilum sp. | reverse complement strand
ATCGGTACGGCCGCCGTATCGGTAGGCGGAGTCCTTCCCGGATTCAGCGCGAAGAGCTATCGGAATATTGTCGGTGCCAACGACAAGATCAGAATGGGAGCCATTGGTGTCAATGCAAGAGGAAATGCATTGGCCTCCGGATTTGCAAAAGAGAATGGGTGTGAGATCGCTTATGTGTGTGATGTCGATAAAAGAGCGGCTGCAAAATGTATCACAAATGTACAGGAGCTAGCCGGGAATACGCCAAAAACGGAGAATGACATACGTAAGCTTTTGGAGTTAAAGGATCTGGATGCCGTATTCATTGCAACACCAGAACATTGGCATGCACCCGCAGCTTTGATGGCTATGAAAGCCGGGAAGCATGTATATCTGGAAAAACCGACAGGCCACAACCCGGCAGAGAATGAGCTTCTGATGGAAGCTGTGAAGAAATACAAGTTGGTTGTCGCCACCGGAATGCAGAGACGTTCTTGGCCCAATGTCAGAAAGGCAATTCAGGAGGTGCAGGAAGGAGTCATTGGAAATGTCTATTTTGGCAAGGCCTGGTATGTGAACAACCGAGCATCAATTGGCACAGGAAAAGCTACGGCAGTACCTGACTGGCTCGACTGGGAATTGTGGCAGGGACCTGCCCCCAGGGTGAGTGAATACAAGGATAATTATCTTCATTATAACTGGCATTGGTTTTATCATTGGGGTACTGGTGAATCAGGTAACAATGCCGTACATTTCATCGATCTCCTGCGATGGGGAATGGGACTTACTTTTCCCAGCGAAGTGAATTCCATGGGGGGACGTTTTAGATATGAGGATGACTGGCAGTTCCCAGATACACAGGTGATTAGTTTTAATTACGGAAATGACAAAATGATCACATGGGAGGGAAGAAGCTGCAACGGCAAGTATAATGAAAACTCATCTGTTGGGGCATTGTTCCATGGTGAAAATGGAACACTGTTTATAAGTGGCGGGAATACATATCAGATCTTTGATTTGAAGAATAAATTGATCAAAGAGGTGAAGAGCGATATCGAGTTTCGCCAGGGAGATATTCGTAACCCGTCCCAAAAGCTGGATGCATTCCATTTTTCAAATTTCCTGGATGGGATACGAAAAAATACGCCACTCTATGCCGACATTAACGATGGCGCCATCAGCTCCACTCTGGCGCTCTTGGGTAACATATCCCAGCGTACACAGTCGCATCTGAAGACAAATCCTTTGAACGGCCATATTCTGGGTAATAAAAAAGCCGCAAAATTATGGAGCAGAAAGTATGAAAAAGGGTGGGAGATGAAATTATGATTTTTTCTGGGAATCACTTATCTCCTCCCCTTCAGTAGGTCGGGGATCTGGCTCGGCTCCCTGGCCACCGGTACGCCGACGGCTTCGAAGGCGGCAATTTTCTCGGCGGCGGTACCCGACCCGCTGGAGATGATGGCGCCGGCGTGGCCCATCTGCTTGCCCGGGGGAGCCTGCTGTCCGGCAATGAAGACAGCCACCGGCTTGGTCACATGATCCCGGATGTACTCGGCTGCCCGCTCTTCCGCGTCGCCTCCGATCTCGCCGATCAGTGCGATGGAGTCGGTCTCCGGGTCGTTCTCGAACATCTCCAGCAGTTCACGGTAGTAGAGTCCCACCACAGGGTCGCCACCCACGCCCACGGCCGTAGATTGTCCCATTCCCTTTTCCGTCAGGTTGTAGACCACTTCATAGGTGAGGGTGCCGCTGCGGCTGATTACGCCGGTACTGCCTTTCCTGAAGATCATCGAGGGCATGATGCCTACCAGGCTCTTACCCGGAGAGATCAATCCCGGGCAGTTGGGGCCAATCAGGTTGGCCCCCTTCCGCCGGATGTAGCTGTATGCCTCCACCACATCAAGGGTGGGAATACCTTCGGTGATGCAGACAATCAGCTTGATACCCGCATCTGCGGCCTCCATCATCGCATCCTTGGCGAAGGGTGCCGGCACGAAGATCACCGAGGTGTCGGCAGCCGTCTCCCTCACCGCGTCCCGCGCCGTATTGAACACCGGGATGCCCTCGGCCAGTTCTCCTCCCTTACCGGGTGAGGTACCCCCCACCACGTTTGTGCCATATGCTTTCATCTTGGAGGCATGAAATCCTCCGTCGCGCCCGGTAATTCCCTGTACGATCAGGCGGCTATTCTTATCGATCAGTATACTCATAATCTCTGATTTTTGGATCCGGTTGTTATTTTGATAGTCTTACCGCTTTCTCTGTTGCCTCCCCCATGGTCTCCGCAACATGGAAATGGGTTCCCTCCAGCAGGGTACGCCCCTCCTTCTCGTTTGTGCCGGTGAGGCGGATCACGATGGGTGTGTCGGTTTTGATTTGCCGGAACGCCTCCAGCAGTCCCCTGGCCACGTCATCGCAGCGGGTGATCCCGCCAAAGATATTGATCAACACTACCTTCACGTTTTTGTCACTCAGGAGTAACTTCATCGCTTCAATCACCTTGGTCGGGTTGGAGCTGCCCCCGATATCGAGAAAGTTGGCAGGATTGCCTCCGTAGAGTTTGATCATGTCCATGGTGGCCATCGCCAGTCCAGCACCGTTCACCATGCAGCCGATCTCGCCACCCAGGTGTACGAAGCTGAACCCTTTGCTCTTGGCGTTCTGCTCTTTCTTCTCCTCCTCGGTTGGCTCGTTCAGAGCAGCAATCCTGGGATGACGGTAAAGCGCATTGTCGTCGAAGGTCATCTTGGCGTCGATTGCCATGATTTCCCCTTCTTTGCTGATTACCAGTGGGTTAATTTCTGCGAGTGAGGCGTCATTTGCCAAGAATAACTTATAGAGCTTCTGCAAAACAGGTGCTGCCTTGCGCACCAGTGCGATATCGTCGAACAGCGTGAAGGCCGCCTCCCGTGCAAGGTAATCAGGTACGCCAATGGAGGGGTCGATCGCGAACTTGTGAATTTTCGCCGGTGTGTTGCGTGCCACCTCTTCGATATCCATCCCCCCCTCACGGCTCAGCATCAGAATAATTCCCTTGCTGCTGCGATCGATCACGTAGCTGACATAATACTCCGTGTCGATGTTCACTGCCTGCCCCACCAGGATCCGGTCTACGATAAACCCCCTGATATCCATTCCCAGGATGTCGGCCGCATGTCTACGCAGCTCTGCTTCGCCGTTCGCCAGCTTCACGCCCCCTGCCTTACCCCTGCCTCCGGTGTGCACCTGTGCCTTCACGATCACCTTTTGCATATCCAGCTGTTCATACGCCTTCACCGCATCCTCAACCGAACGGCAGACAATACTTCTGTCCACGGGAAGTCCGTAGGCGGCAAACATCTCTTTTGCCTGGTATTCATGTATTTTCATATGACTAAAATATTTATTTTCAATGGTGTCATATGGAACTCGCTTTAGTCATGATCTTGTGTGATAATGATTATCATGCTCGTTTCATATGATTGAAACTTATTACTTGTTGATGTATGCAATTTTCATACTGTCAGCCATATATCAATTTCCGGGTATATGGATTTCATATATGTGGTGATATTTTGATTAAGAAACCACAATAAAGTTATGATTTTTTCTGTAAAAAAAAACAACGCTGGCTGCAGTTTTGTGGAGGTTTGCCACTTCCGGTTGCCGCCAGATGCTGATCAAAATAATGAAACGTATGATATGGTTAAAATGTTTAACAAAAACGGTAAAAAAGAAAGCCCGCAACACCGGGGAGATGTGCGGGTTTCAAATCCGGGAAAGGAGTAATAAACGCTATTTCAGAGCAGTGTGATTGCAGGAATATCAGAGGTTCAGATCTGTAAGGGTTGCAATCACTGGCTGATGTTGATTGAGATACCGGCATACCAGAGACTACCATAGACCGGAGCATAGAGGAAAGCGGCATCGTCGAGGTGCTTCTCATCCTGGAGGTAACCGAAGATGTTCTTACCCCCGCAATAGAGACGTATCATGCCGATTCTTTTTGAGATGCTTGCATTGAAGGTCACATAGGGAGCGGTTTCTTTGATCATCGAGCGATTGCTATTTTCGCTGTAATAATCGATATGCATGCTTCCCTGATAGAGACCGTAGAGGGTGAAGATCCACCCATGGGGCGCGTACTCTGCCTGCAGGCTGCCGGTGGTGGAGGGGAAGCGGGGAATACGCTTGCTCACACTCTCATAGGGGGTGTCATTCCAGTTTTCCCGCACCTTTTTATAGATTCCCCGGTTGATGCCGAAATCGGCTCCCAAGCTTACATATCTGATCGGATTCATCTGCAGACTCATCTCGATACCCTGTACCTCCGCATCATCGATGTTGCGCCACTGGTAGGTGTAACCCAGGTTCTTCACCTGTTCATCGGCATCGGTAAAGTCGATCTTGTTCTTCAGATAGGTGTAAAACAGGTTGGCACTCACCTGGAACCTATGGCCGTAATAGTCGGCCGAGAGGTTGATGCTGCGGGAGGTCTCCTCTTTCAGTTCGGACGATTTCCACACACGGGGAGAACCACTGCAGAGGTGTAAATCTTCCGAGAAACCGTAAGGGGCGCGGAAACCGGTGCCGCCGTTAGCTCGCAGTGTGAGGTGCTCTCCTGCCAGGTACTTCACTGCCAGTCGGGGGTTGATGCTGGTCTTGCGGAAGGCCGTTTTGGGGAAATCGGAGTCAAACACCTGCCGGTCGGAGGTATACTCCTCGCCAGAACTATGGTGGTCGATCCGTAAGCCTGATACCACTGTGAACTCCTCCGTTACCTGCCACTCATCTTGCAGAAAAGCGCCGGATTCATCCGCATGCTTGCGGGCAGTAGACCGGTAGGTGTCTCCATGCCATTTGCTCGCCTCATCCACAACCACATACATCCCCGATTCCTTCATTCGCGTCATGGAATGCTGCAGTCCGAAGAGCAGGCTGTGATCACCCAGCTGTCTGCCCAGGGAGAGTGTGTTGATCAGTGAGTTCTCTTCCGCCAGGTAGGGGCGTAGTACCTGCACATCCGGTGACCTTCCGTCGTGGGTTTCCATATAGTCGTTCAGATAGGAGTCGTTGGTGGCGTTGCGGCTGTGGTTGATAAACGAATTGTTGAACTGCATCTCTCCTTTATTGTCCTCAAAGGTGATACGGTAGTTTGCTTCGGCTTCGTAACGATTGGTGGTGATATGCTCTGTTCCTTGGGAGAAGGGGTTCTTGTACCGGTCGCCGGTAATCACACCTCCTTCTCTCTTCTCGTTGATCGCTTTTCCGCGCATTACCAGCTTGTCGTTACCGGAGATAAGGCCGTCCATGAAGAGTGCTACTCCCACATTGTGGAGGTTTGATGCCACGCGGTCGGAGATGCCATCCTTTCTGTTTACTTCTTCACGGCTCATTCCTTCACCGGTGGCATCAATCACTCCATGATCGATCTTCTGTGCGTAAAAGCTCATGCCGATGTTGCCCTTCCTGTTGCGCAGGGAGGTGTTGAGGTTGTAAACATTGGTCCGGCGGCTACCGAACTGGATGTCGGCGCTTACCATGGGGATGGGTGAGGGATCCCGGGT
>JADLKK010000280.1 GCA_016839025.1 Proteiniphilum sp. | reverse complement strand
ACTCCCACCTGCGGGTAATAGAGGTCGTTAAAGGTGGGCAACCGGAAGCTTTTTTTATAAAATACCCGCAGACGTATATCCTGATCGAGCCATGGTTTGAAGGATGCACTCAGGTAGGGTGAGAGACGATTACGGTTGGTGCCAGCATCTCCCTTCTCTGTCCACTCGAAGGTCTGTGTACGGAGAAGGCTAGTGGTGGCCAGCAACCGCTCACTCACCCATTTGGTGGCGATCACCGTAAGTGAGGTGAGTCGGGTGGGGGTGGCGAACCCCTGCCGGTTGGCATGCAGGGTGGCCGATATCAGATCAGTGGAGGCAGAAAATGAGAGATTCGGCATAACGCGGTAGTGTGCAGATAGCGAGCCATATCGCTCATATTGACTGAAAATATCTTCCACCTTTCCTGTTGACCCAAGGTAGGAGGGATCGAGGTAGCGCAGGTAACTCTGTTGGTATTTTCCATCAGCCTGTAGCTCCCATTTGCGGGAGAAAGCATGCTCAAAATGTGTTTGTACGAAGAAATTTCTGTCCCACAGCCGCTGACCGGAATCATGGAGTGTGTTGTAGTAGATGGTTGCTCCCGGTAGTCCCCGTTCTGAAGTGAAGTAATAAAAACGGAGATCACCTCTGCTGCGGCGGCTGATTCTGGCATGGATGGATGATTCCAGTCGAAGGTTTTCTACGTCCCCATTGAGGCGACGCTCCTGGGAGGTACTGTCGCCCGACGATGAACCATAGCGGAGAAGATATGGATAGTTGCCCTGTGAACGCATCCATTCACCACTGAAAGTGGTACTCACTCTCTCCGAGAACTTTCCGTTGAGCAGTAGTGAAGGGTTGAAGAGCCCGAAAGAGCCACCTTTCAGTGTTGCCTTGCCATTGATCCGGTCCCTCCCGGCAAAGTGGGGTGTTGCGGTGGTTATCTCCAGTACCGATGCTGCAGCGAAGGTACGGGCTGGTCGGAAGATACGGTCGTCCTGTCCGTTGTAGAGCGTCAGTCGTTCCACATTATCGAGCGAGTAGCGGCCGATATCGATCTGCCCCGTCTGCTGGTCTGAGAGGGCGATGCCGTTATAGCTTACTGCTGTATGATGTGCTCCCAGGCTGCGTATCGAGATGGTCTTCAGACCCCCGATGCC
>JADLKK010000123.1 GCA_016839025.1 Proteiniphilum sp. | reverse complement strand
GTGACATAACCGGCATACTGCACCGTATCCTGTTCCGTGATGAAGTCGGGATTGTAATAGTCCCCCTGGTCGTTCAGGATCATCCAGTGGTCGAAGCCGGTAGGTTTGGAGATCAGGTGCCACTTGCCGATCAGCGCCGTCTGGTAGCCATGCTCCTGCAGGATCTTGGGGAGGGTCTGCTGTGAGCCGTCGAACGCTTGGTTCCAGTTGGCCAGGAAGCCGTTCTTGTGGCTGTGCTTGCCGGTGAGGATGCTGGCGCGGCTGGGACCGGAGATGGAGTTGGCGCAGTAATTGTTCCGAAAGATGGCACCGTCGCCGGCGATACGGTCGATGTTGGGTGTGGGTGCCAACTGAGAGATGGGATGACCGTAGGCACTGATGGCCTGCGTGGCATGGTCGTCACTCAGGATGAAGATGATGTTGGGGCGCTGCGCTGTATGCTGTGCCATTGCCGACAATGCGGACAAAGCCAGTGTCCCGATGGTTAGGTTTCTCTTCATTGCTGCGTTGTTTTGCTCTTTTACACTTTCACTCTATCGAGAAGGTAGCTTCATTCCCGTTGTCATCGGAGCTCTGGGCTACCCATAACGTAAAGTTGCCCGGCTCAGTTTTCTTCTTCATATCGATGCCATAGAAAGCCAGATCCTCCGCTCGCAGCTCAAAGGTGACCTGCCTGCTCTCTCCCGCCTTCAGCGCAATCTTCTGAAACCCTTTCAGCTCCTTGACAGGGCGGGTGACGCTTCCCACCAGGTCGCGCACATAGAGCTGCACCACCATCTCACCCTCCCTCTCACCGCTGTTTTGCACGGTGGCGGTGACAGTGATCCGGTCATCCACTGCCTTCATCGACGACTTGTCGAGTGCCAGGTCGCTGATGACATAGGTGGTGTAGCTGAGGCCATAGCCGAAGGGATAGAGCGGGGTGATGGAGCTGTCGAGGTAGTTCGATTTGTAATCGACCCGCTCATCGTTCAGGTCTACCGGTCGTCCGGTGTTCTTGCGGTTGTAGTAGATGGGTAACTGTCCCACGTTTCGGGGAAACGACATCACCAGTCGTGCCGAGGGGTTGTAGTCACCGGCAATCACATCGGCAATGCCATGTCCCCCTTGTGTGCCGGGAAACCAGGCCTGCAGGATCGCATCCATCTCTTCCTCCTCACGGGAGAGATCGAGGGGGCGGCCGCTCAGGTTGACCAGCACGATCGGTTTTCCTGTCTCTTTCAGGGCTCCCAGCAGCTGGCGTTGTGCCTCCGGCAGGCGGATGTCGGTGCGTACGGCTGCCTCACCGGACCAGTGGTAGCTCTCACCCACGGCCGCCACCACGATATCGGCCCGGCGTGCGGCGGAGACCGCCTCGGCAATCCTGGCGGGTGTGGTTTCGTCAATCGATGATCCCTCCGCGTAGATCAGCTTTACAGCACTATCTTTGTATTTCTCGGTGAGTCCTTTGAGAATGGGAACGCTCTTGTTGCGGTCTCCCAGACCGGCCCACTCTCCATTGAGGTTGATGGAATCGTTCATCAGCGGACCCACCAGTGCCAGGGTGGCCTCCGTTTCTTTCGGTATGGGTAGCAGGTTGTCTTCATTCTTCAGCAGCACCACCGATGCGGCAACGGCTTTTCGTGCCGTCTCCATGAATTCGGGTGTCATGCTGTTTTTTCTTGCACGCTCCTCATTGAGGTAACGGTAGGGATCATCGAAAAGCCCCAGCAGGAACTTCATCTCCAGGATGCGGCGGGCAGCGTTGTCGATGGTCTGCTCCGGCACCTTGCCCTCCTCAACCGATTGGGTGAGGTTTTTGATGAAGGTGGCTCCGGTCATGTCCATGTCGATGCCGGCATGGACCGCCAGCTCGGCAGCATGCTGTTCATCCTCCGCAAATCCGTGGGGCACCAGCTCATTCACACCGGTATAGTCGCTCACCACGAAGCCCCTGAAACCCCACTCACCGCGCAGGATGTCAGTCATCAGCCAGCGGTCGCCGGTAGCGGGTACGCCGTTGATCTCGTTGAACGAGGCCATGAAGGTGCCCACGCCTGCCTTGGCGGCTGCCTCGTAGGGAGGCAGGTAGACGTTGCGCAGGGTGTGTTCGGAGAGCTCGGCGGTGTGGTAGTCCCTTCCCGCTTCGGCAGCGCCGTAGGCTGCCAGATGCTTGCCCGTGGCCAGCAGGGTGTGCACTTCAACCAGCGCTTTGCCGTCGACTCCACCCTGAAAGCCGGCAACGCGTGCCTCGGCGACCCTGCTGCCCAGGTAAGGATCTTCACCGGCACCCTCCATCACGCGACCCCAGCGGGCATCGCGACCGATGTCCACCATCGGGGCGAAGGTCCAGTTGATGCCGTCGGAAGCCGCCTCGATGGCGGCGATTTCAGCGGTGCGGCGCATCATCTCCAGATCCCATGAGCAGGCTTCCGCCAGGGGGATGGGGAAGATGGTCTTGTAGCCGTGGATCACATCCTGTCCGAAGAGGATGGGGATTCCCAGCCGGGTGGAGTCGACAGCGATCTGTTGCATGCGTCGTATCCCCTCCACCGAGGTGGCGTTAAAGATGCTGCCGATCAACCCTTTTTCCAGGTAAGGCTTGAAGTCGTCCGACATCACCGGTCCGGTGATGGACCAGTTGGCGGAGAACTGGGTCATCTGCCCGATCTTTTCCTCCAGTGTCATCAGCTGCAACACCGAATCGACCCGTCTCTCCACCTGCCTGTCGCCGCTGTAGCTTACCCAGCTGCCGGTTGAGGGTGATCCGCAGGAGGCAAGCAGCATCATCGCGAGCGTGCCCATGAGTGAAATGATACTTTTCTTCATGATCTCTCTCTTTTATTTTTGTGATATATTTTGTTCCTGGTTATTATTGAGCTGTCAGCTGTCAGCATTCAGCTCTGAACATTAAATCTTGAACCTAACAACCTGTTCACCTATAAACTTTATAACACTTGCTTGAATCCCAGTTTCTTCAAACCCTCCTGAATCTCGGGTGCACCCATGAAGAGGTTCCAGAGCAGTCCGCTGCGGTAGTTCTCGATCATGGGAGCAATGGTGAGCTGGTCGATGGCCAGGTATCGTTGTGGATACCAGTTGTGTTCAATGCTGAAGGCATCATAAAAGCCATACTTCCCCCAGATGCTGTCTCCCAGCTCGAAGTAGAAATGGTTCAATGCCTTCATCGACTCCTCAGGCGTGTAGGGGAAGCTGGAGAGGGCTGCCGTGGGGGTGATCACCCCCCGGTCGTTCTCCATCGGCTTGTGGCCGGCATACCCTTCCACCGAGTAGCTGGCGGTGAGTCCCCAGCAGGCATCGCTGTATCCCTTGAAGCCCTTGGGGTTCTGTGCGCAGTAGGCCTGGTTGATCAATGTCTGGTTGCGGTTCAGCTCCCAGTAGTTGGCATACCGGTCGCTCAATCCTTTCGGGCTGAGGCCGATGTAGGAGTAATGTGCCCAGAAAAGGGGACCGCCATACTCCTCTGCCCCGTTGTGCTTGAGGATCAGGGGATAGCCAAAGGCACTGTTGCTGCTTTTGATCTTCCCCCCACGCGCCCATCCGTTGTGGTATGCCGATGCCGGGATGGGGTGAGTGGGTGAGGAGGCCGCCAGGATATAGGTGATCAGGCACTCGTTGTACCCCTCCAGCGGGAAGTTCATCTCCCAGCCGTAGTCGGGACTCCAGTGCCAATAGAGTACCTCCTGACCGTTGAGGTACCAGTCCCACTCCATCTCGCGCCAAAGGGTATCGATCTTGGCGGCAAGTGCCTGTTCCTCCCCGTTGCCATTCTTGAAGTACTCGCGCACGATGAGTAGTCCCTGCATCAGGAAGGCACTCTCCACCAGGTCGCCCCCGTTGTCTTTCTGGCTGAAGGGCTTCGCCTTGCCCGTCGGACCTTCCAGCCAGTGGGGCCATACACCGTGGAACCGGTCGGCTGCAGCCAGATAGTCGGCAATCTGATGCAATCGCGTCACACCCTCCTCCCGTGGAATAAAACCCCGTTCAATGCCGACAATCAGTCCCGCCAGGCCGAAGCCGCTGCCACCGGTAGTCACCACCAGTGCATCATTCTGCGGATAAACCCCATCCATATGGATGCGCTCCGGAGCCAGCCCCGAGGTGGATTCGGCACCTTCCCACATATAGTTGAGATGGCTTTGCTGGATGTAATCGAAGAGAGCGTCATCCGATGCAAAAGAGGCTGGACGGTTTTTTTCCCCATGGTCAGGCGCTTCCTTTTTCCTGCTTTGGCTGTTGCAGGAAAGGAGTAGGAATGTGCTGAAAACCAGCAGGTAAATGGACAATGGTTTGCGAATCTTCATCGTGCTATGCGTTGTTTGTTTGTTTTTTTGTTTTGTTCGAACAGCCAGGGCATGAAATCGTCACGGTTAAATGCCGGATCCCAGCTGTTGTGATTCACTCCCGGGAGCTCGATATACTCCACATCGACGCCCTCTGCTTTCAATTTCAGGTAGGCCTCCCGGGAATAACGGACCGGTACCACCGCATCGGCATCCCCGTGAAAGATGCGGAAGGAAGTGTTGGTTTTAAAGTTGTGCAGTCGTTCTCCATGAATGCCGCCACAGATGGGGATGGCTGCGGCAAAGAGGTCGGGGTAGCGGCGGACCAGGTCGAAAGTGCCCATGCCTCCCATCGAGAGGCCCACCACATAGATTCTATCCTTGTCTACCGGATAGGTTGCAATCACCTCCCCGAGCAATTCCATTGTCAGGGCCAGCGGTCTTGAGATTGTTGCGTTGTAGGGAAAGGGATTCCCTTCGTGAAAACTTCCCGGTCGTGTGGGGCTGGGCCAGTAAAGTTCCGCCGGGCATTGCGGGAAAAGCACAAATGCGGGATATCTTTCCCGGTTGACCGGATTGCTGAACATTCCTCCCCCGTGTGTCAACTGTGACTGGTTGTTCGATCCTCTCTCCCCGGCACCGTGCAGAAAGAGCACCAGTGGATATTTCTCCCCCTTTTCAATCTGCAGGGGCGAAAGTTGGCGATAGTGAAGCGAATCCCCCTCTTTCGAGATGTAGCTATTTGCCCTATACGCTTCATGCTGGGCATTGGCCATGATGGCTATCGTCCAGCAGAGCAGTGACAGCCCGATCAGTTTCTTATTTGTTCTCTTCATATGTTATCTGTTTACAATGGTGTCTGCAACCTTACTCATGAATGGTCAGTCTCCTATGGGATCCGTAGTGACGGCCGTATTGTCAAAGGTGAATCCCAGCCCTGTAACTCCTTGTTTGATCTCACCGTCGTTCATCAACAGCTTCCACAGGAGTCCGCTTCTGTAATTCTCGATCATCAGGATGATGGGGCCCTGGTTGATGGCGATCTGCTGATCGGCAAACCATCGCTCCGTGAGGTTGAACGCGTCGGTAAAGCCATACGCTGTCCAGATGCGATCTCCCAGTTTGTAATAGAAGAAACGAAGCGCCCGCATCGATTCTTCCGGTGTGTAGGGCATTGAGGCGAGGGCTGCCGTGGGGGCGATCACCCCCCGGTCATTGGTGGGCGAGTGGGCGCTGTACCCTTTGTCGCCGTCGCTGGCCGTGAGACCCCAGCAATCCTCACC
>JADLKK010000122.1 GCA_016839025.1 Proteiniphilum sp. | reverse complement strand
ATTGATCTGTTTATAAGAAATGATACCGCGCTCCCCTTGTCAAGCTCCGCTTGTTCTGTACTCCCTTTATAAGCTTTACTCAGTGCATCGTTGACTGCAATTCTTCCACCTTGCTTTATGTCCACTTACCGTTTATGGGTATTATAACGGTCTCCTTTGGATTACAAGAATTCCATTACAAGTTGAGCACATGCTTCTGAGCATCGGAGATAGCAAAAGTCCGAACATTCTCAAGAAAGCGCAGCATCCCGATCACTCATTAACAGCTATCCTTCTCCAATTTAAATTGGAAATTACTTGCATATGCGCATATAATGTGCTAGAATCACAGCGTTATATATCCGAACAATATTTCGATATATAACAATATTATTCGCATGTTGGGAGAGGACTATGAAGAGACTGTTTGCTTTTCTGCTAATGACCGTACTGCTTGTAGTGCCCGCGCTCACCCTGGCTGAGAACGATGCGCAGCCGATCGAGATCAAGGTTCTCATCCTTCCCAAGTTCGAGAGCGGCGAAATGTTCGGCGACTTCCCCGGTGAAGCGCAGCTCTACTACGAAGGTTACTGCATGGGCGGCGAAGAGTACGACATCGTGGGCGGCTTTGAGGGCAACAAGCTCTATGTCAAAGACGGCGTTGCAATGTATGTGACCGGCATGGGAAAGGTAAACTCCTCCATGAGCCTGTTTGCTGTGCTGTCTGATGACCGCTTCGATTTCTCCAATGCCTATGTGATCAGCACCGGCTGCGCCGGCTCTGCGCCCGAGTACACCGTGATGGGCGATGTATTCCTGATCACCGCTGCGGTTGACTTTGACCTCGGTCACCACGCGGACATCCGCGAGCTTTCCGAGGGCGCCATCACAACCTGGTTCCATGATCCCAGCTACGACTCCTCCTCTCACAAGATCCTGAATGCCGAGCTGATGGACCGCCTCTGGGAGCTCGTCAAAGACGTAGAGATCGCGACCACAGAACGCACCCGCAACTACATGGCCGCCGCGTTTGACAACGCCGATTGGGCGACCCGCGACCCGAAGGTGCTACGCGGCACCACTGTCTCCGGCGACAACTACTGGAAGGGCACGTATGACCACATGAATGCCGAACTGATGGTCAAGACCTATGGCTGCCCAGACCCCTATGCCACCACCGAGATGGAAGATGCCGCGATGGCAGTTGTCATGGACCGCATGGGCATGCTCGACCGCTTCATCATCGTACGCGATTCCGTTAACATGGATGTATTCATGAACGGCGCAACCCCCGAGAGCCTGTGGGATCCGGAGTTTGAGGATTCGCTGGCCTCCGAGGAAAGCGTTGAGTCTGCAGACATCTTTAGGACCGCCCGGGAGAACAACTTTAAGGTTGGCAGCGTCATCATCGACGCCATACTGAACGGCTCTCTGTGATCTGTTTATAAAAAACCGCCGGGCGTTATACCCGGCGGTTTTATTCATGCTCAACCCGTATACTTGGGTAAGCGGACTGACCATTCGGCATCAAGCTCGTCCACATCTGCTGACTAGTTCTATAATCCTAATGCCAAACCCAACTCAGCCACCAGTAGCATGAGCCGTTCGATAGATAAATGTGTTCGGTGGTTGCGTACTTATGGAAGTTCTCGATGTATTGATCCAAGCGCGCGGTGGTGATGTCCGGATCTTCAGACAACTCCGCGCCGATATTGTAGCCGTCAGGCATCAGGATGGTGAGAACCTTCGTGCCTTCCGGTGCCCGCCAATAGAACTCTGAGCGGTCGGTTTTCGATGTGGAACCGCGCCGGAAAATTATGGTATCCATCCCCAGATTACTAAGGATATTATCTTCCGCTTGCGGTGATCTGCCCCACGACATTGTACCAAGACTGAAGTGGTGAATCCCCTCTGGGAAAAATTCGCCTTGCTCCGCTTAACCGTAGTATACCGCTTGGTTACGTGGAGGTCAAGGGCGGCGCAGCCGTACCATTTACTCTTGACAGGCTCGACACCAAGCGGTATCCTCCCAATATGCGGAGATAAAAGCAATCGATTGCGGTGCGGGCAGCCTGCCGCACAAGCTCGAATGCGGTCGCACTTAATCGTAATACCCCCTTCAGCGTCGGGCGAGCACCTCTGCTTCGCGCAGCGTGTCAAAGATCTCCCCGTTCAGGATTTTATCCCGCAGACACGCGTTGAAGCCGACCACCACTCTATTTGATTCTCCGTCATTAATTCCATCATTGACATGGTTTGGGGGAGTGTTAGGTCTTGCATTATCCGAACTAAAATCAGTGCAGCTGGAGAACATGATAGGACAGAAGTTTTAGTTTAGACGTATTAAAGCGGGAATGTCAACGGACGTCTTGGGATTGTAACAAACTTTTCCTTATGCTCACCAGTGAACCATAGAATAACGGTACATTTCTTAATGTTTAAGTTGCACGACAGAAACATTGGATCTTCTCCTTCAGACACGTCAAAGCACCCTCGCCAAATGCGAAAGTGCTATGACGTATATATGACTTTGCACAGACTGACCTCGGGCTGTTGGCTTCACTTCCTCGTCGGTCACAGATAATTAAGTCTAATGTGCCGAAAAAGGGCGATCATGCTTAAAGCCAATTCAGATGCATATCCTTTTGACGGCCGGCCGCTCCGTAGACGATGACAGTCACACGGTCTCCCGGCAGCATGTCAAAGTACTCGTCGCTCAACCGAACGCTCGCGGGGAACCCCAGCGAGACCGCGTGACAGTAGCCTTCACTGACCAGTGAGATCAAGAGATCCTGGCCCTTTTCCTCAACCGATTCCACGCGGACCAGATTCTCATGCTTCTCAAAATCCCGGAACGGTATCTGCCGAAGCAGTGCAAGCGGCGCACCGTCAATCCTAGCGAACACAACACCGCGCCTTGGATCACCAGCGGGCAGCGGGAACTCATGCACGATGCGCTTACTGAAAGGCGCGAGCGTCACCGGTCTGCTGGTTTCTTCGATTTTTCCATCAAAGCCGGCATATCCGAACCGGAGGTCAGTAATCACATCGGAGGCAGTATCATTGATCCCCATGATACGTACGAACTTCTGATCTTCCGATACGCGGAGTATCAGCTTAAAGGGCGCAAACGCACGTTTGACAAAGTAGAAACTGGGCTTCCGGTCGAGATAATAGTCGATGATCGTCCAGCCGACTTCACCCCAGGTGTCGTTGTACATCCAGAAAATTGCGCCGTCGTTCCTGGGGTAAAAGCGAATTGCCTCCAGTGAATAGCCATACATCAGTCCTTGCACCAGCCGGGCGTACTGCAGGTAATCCCGGATTTTGAGTGTTTCAGGGTCGATGTAGTGACGACGGATGCCTTCGGGCACGGTCGCCTTCTCAAAAGTGTTGTTGTGTAGATTCCATATCCTGTCGCCTGGCATCCATGCCTTGCCGCCGTAGTACTTTGTGATCGTCTCCTCGGAGCAAGGCCCGATGTACCCGTATTCCGATACAAAACGCGAGGTCACACGGTCGTAAGCTTCAGGGTTGATGCGGTCCTCCATGCGGTCGGACATAGTGCAATCGCGCCAGTGGTGCCGGTCGCCAACTTCGTTGTCATTGGGCAGCGCGCCGCCGTAGGGTGAGGAACGCCAGTAGGGAATCTCGGGACAGTTGCTTCGGATGATTCGAGGCATGATCTCATTGTACAGGTGAAGACCACCGCTGTACACCTTGCCAGAGCCGCTCAGATACTCTTCAAAGATCCACTGACACTCATTATTACCGCACCAGAGCGCCAGAGACGGGTGGTTTCTTAGCCGCTTTGTCTGATAATCAATTTCCTGTGTCGCAAGATCGCGGAACCAGGCTTGATCGTCCGGGTACAGCGCGCAGGCAAACATGAAGTCGTGCCAGAGCAAGATGCCGTTCTCATCGCAAAGATCATAAAACTCGTCCCGCTCGTAGTTGCCTCCACCCCAGATGCGAAGCATATTGAAGTTGCAGTCCTTCGCATCCCGGATCAGCATCTCGTATTTTTTGCGGCTGACGCGCGCGTAGATGGAATCGGACGGAATCCAGTCTCCTCCCTTTGCATAGATTGGTACACCGTTGACAACAAATGCAAAACGGCGGTCGTTATCAGAGTACTTTGTCATATCAATGGAAATGGTGCGGACGCCGAACCGCACAGGCCCGCTTACGGCAGTGGTGGTTCTGGTCCGTACTGTGGCCTGCACTTCGTACAGCGGCTGATCACCCGCGCCGTTGGGCCACCAAAGGTTTGCATTATCGATCACAGCTTCGAAGTCCACGTAGTTCACGCCGCTGACCGCGAGCACGTCTTTCTTCAACATGAGCACGCTTTCACCATGGAACGTAACCTCCAGCATAACCTCTGCCTCTTGGGTGGAGATCGGGAGTAGGCTCTCGAACTCCAGCTCAAATCGCATTTTCGCGTTTTTCTCAGCGCTCAGCGTGATGGCATGGACACGCGTAACAGCTACGTCTCCCAAGAAATGCAGGAAGGCATTCTTCATGATCCCAACGGTACCGATCCTCGGGCCCCAATCCCAGCCATAAACATACTGTGGCTTTCTCAGCATTGCGCGGGCCTTATCACCGCGGTCGCCTCGGCCGACTTCATATTCGGTGCAGATATGGTCGGCCAGGTAATCGTATTCACCCTTGCTGATGCGCTCCGGGCCCATCGTGAGCCGAACAAGAAGCGTATTCAAACCGGGCTTCAAGAACTCCTTTACGTCATCGGTGAACGGAAAATGGCAGCTTTGGTGTTCGCCAACCCAGCACCCATTTACGAAGATGTCCGCAAAAAGATCAAGGCTCTCCAGTTCCAGGCGAATGACGTGGGACTTCATTTCATCCTCGGTTACCTCGAACGTCTTTTTGAACCACCAGCTCCTGCGCTCCATCCACTCGCACTCGTAGCTGTAATCGGCAATGACAGGATCCTTGATGATGCCCTGTTCGATAAGCGGCATGTGCGCGTCAAGTGGCAGATCGCCGGCTTCAAGGAAATCTTGGGCTTCAAGTATGCTGAGTACATCCCGGGCAGTAACATCCAGATTTCTCTCGAGCAATTGCCAACCTTTATTGAGTGACTGTTTCATGCTGATATCTCCTCCGCAATCAGTATTGTGCTGATTAACCCTTCAGCGCACCGGACATCATACCTTGTATAATCTGCTTGGAGAACGCGAAGTACAGGAAGATCGCCGGCGCCATGGCAATCACCATCGTGGTCATCATCTTGGGGTAATCACTCTGGTAGACGCCCTTGAACATGGTCAGCCCCAATGGCAGTGTAAAGAGCTTCTGATCGTTCAGCAACACCAGCGAAAAGCTGAACTCATTCCAACAGTTGAAGAATGTGATGATTCCGACCGTAACAAGGATCGGCGTTACCAATGGCAGTATGATTCTGAATAGCGTTCTAGAAAATGACGCACCATCGATGGAGGCCGCCTCTTCGATGTCCTTTGGGATGGTGGACATGAAGCTCTCTACCAGGAATATCGATATGGGCAGGTTGAACGCCACATTGGGCAATATGACAGTATACCAGTGATCGTTTAAATGTGTGTTGCTGAACAGGATATAGATCGGTATCAACAGTGCGTGCATTGGTACAGAGACCGTCCCTCATTTTGTGTAAACCTCGAAGCTGTGGTAGAATAAAACAGCATGGAGGTTAGGAGAATGGGGA
>JADLKK010000279.1 GCA_016839025.1 Proteiniphilum sp. | reverse complement strand
AAAAGAATATCGTGCAAATAAGCTGTTGCCCTGTCACCCTCGCTCTCCTCAGCAAGATGTTTTGCCATGGGAGCATGCAGCGAGGCGATATCCTGCAGCTGCAGGGCGGCATGCAGGCCAGTGATATCACTGTAACCCACCACCCATTTGGGGTTTGACCGGATAGCGGTGAAATCGAGGTGCGGCAGCAGCTGGACTACACCATAACCGCCCCGGGAGCAAAGGATCAGGCGCACAGCTGGATCATCCATCGCTTGCTGCAAGTCGGACAACCTCTCCTCCACCCTTCCGCTGTATCGACCGTAGCTGCCCAGTGCATAGGGAGCAATGGTTGGATGCAATCCCCAGGCTTTTATCACGGCAGCTGCAGCATACACTTTTTCCGCATCAATTCTACCCGCTGGGGATAGGATCACTGCTCTGTCGTGCGGCTTCAGGGCGGGTGGTCGATTCATCTCGTCATGCGGGAGTTACTTCTTATGCGTCAATGTTGGCATAGGTTGCATTTTCCTCGATGAACTCGCGCCGTGGAGCCACCTCTTCACCCATCAGCATGGTGAAAATAATATCCGCATCAGCGGCATTCTCGATGGTCACCTGTTTCAATAAACGGTTCTCAGGGTTCATGGTGGTGTGCCACAACTGTTCGGCGTTCATTTCACCGAGACCTTTGTAACGTTGTGTATGGATGGCATTCTCATTGCCATCACCATACTTCTCGATGAAATCTCTTCGCTGTCGTTCATTGTAACAATACTCTTCCACCTTTCCTTTCTTGCAAAGATAAAGTGGCGGCGTGGCAATATAGACATAGCCGTTCTCGATCAGCACCCGCATATAGCGGAAGAAGAAGGTGAGAATCAGTGTGTCTATGTGGCTGCCATCCACGTCGGCATCGGTCATCAGGATAATCTTGTGGTAACGGAGTTTGGCAATATTGAGCTCCTTGGAATCTTCCTCGGTACCTATGGAAACCCCAAGTGCGGTGTAGATATTCTTGATCTCCTCGCTCTCCAGCACCTTATGTGGCATCGCCTTCTCCACGTTCAGGATCTTACCCCTCAATGGCAGGATCGCCTGGAAAATGCGGTTACGGCCCTGCTTGGCAGTACCGCCGGCAGAGTCACCCTCCACCAGGAAGATCTCGCTCTCAGCGGGATTCTTGCT
>JADLKK010000009.1 GCA_016839025.1 Proteiniphilum sp. | reverse complement strand
GAGGTGACCACCTCGGTGCGCACCGGCACGCTCTTCACATAATGCTGCGTACGGGTACCGGTCACTACCACCTGTTTCAGGTTGAAAAGATCCTCTTCCAGCTCAAAATAGAGAGTTTTGCCTTTTCCTCTCTCCATCGTCACTTCCAACTCCTGTGGCTTGTAACCTACAAACTGAGCCACAATGGTCTGTTTTCCTTCCGGCAGGTGTGCCAGCTTGAAATGTCCAGTCTCGTCGGCGGCTGTCCCAATGCTACTTCCCTTCACATAGATGGAAGCATAGGGGATGTGCTCGTTTGTACCCTTCACCCTCACATCGCCAAACAGCATGGCGTCGCTCGCGTCTGCCTGCGCGAAAAGGGGGATCCGAAAGAGGATCGCCATCAGTAAGAATAGAGTCTGCTTCATTGTAGTTCGTTTCATTGTTAGTCTGAAATCGTTTTTTTACGATGCAAAACTACAATTTGAAACAGTGCCTGACAATGCCTCATAGTGGGTATTTCGGAAGGAAGAAGTGGCTATTTTGAGGGATCCTTTCGCTCTGAAGAAAAGACAACCGGGAAAATAGAAATGAGGGGGTATTTCTTCTACAAATGCATGAGGCCAGGAGAAGGATCGTCAGATCTCAATATCCTCTATGGATACGATTTTTTTGGAGATGGCATAGATGGTAAGACCCGACTGGCTGCGAATCCCGGTTTTGAGGGTGATGTTCTTACGGTGTCGCACCACCGTATGTACGCTGATATTGAGCAGGTCGGCAATCTCTTTGTTGAGCATGCCGTTTACCAGGCAGGTGAGCACTTCGATCTCACGTGGTGAGAGGTTTTCTTCCTCCACCTTCTCCTGTTCCGACTGCTGGCTTTTCTCCTGGAGCTTCATCAGGGAGTGGACAATGTGCTCGGGGGTGTCGTAGAGGGTGAAGGAGATATCCGTTAGCATGGACTGGCGGTGGATGATGCCGAAATCGATTCCTGCAATGGACAGGGTAGGGTAGACCTTGCGCAGCTTCCTTACCTCCTTCTCCAGATTGACAAACTGCATCGGGTTGGCAATCAGGATGGCTACGGGGCTATGCCCCATCATCTCCGTCAGCTCCTCCAGTCGCTCCACGCGGCTCACGCGGCAATCGAGAGGTGAGTGGCAGATGATGGTCTGCAGGCCTTCGAAGATAATCTTCGAGGGTTCCATGATGGCGATATGCAGTGGAGGTTTATACATTTTGCTCTTTCTCAATCCGTACACCTGAGGGAATCAGTATGTTTTCTTCGATCAGTGAGTGGAGGTAAAGGTCAAACTCCAGCTCATAGAGCGCAAAGAGGAGCTTGCGCCGCAGATCCAGGTCTCCCTCGATGTTCACGTATTTCAGCAACAGGTTTTTCAAATCCTGTAGTTTCAGCTCGATATCGGTATGGTGTTCTCCATACTCCTTCGATGAGTAGCGTTCACCCTGTTCAACAGCCTTACCCTCATCCAGTAGCGTGATGAAATAGGGAAAGGCGATGCTGTCTTCATAATCGAGATGCTCCAGTACCTCGGCGAAGTACTCGTTGAAGAACTTCTCCAGCAGCTTCATCTCCCTGTCGGGGTGATTCTCCTGCAGCTCACGGATATAGTTGCTGATCTGTGGGTACTTGTCGTTCCGGTAGTAATCGTGACTGTTCTTGAGGAAGCTGATCACCTGCAGCAGATCTTTCCGTGTGAAGGGTTGGTGTCCTTTTGTGTCGAAGCCGTTGTAGAGGTTGGCGATGCTGACAAGAAGGTTCTCACTGATCCCGTACCGGCTGCAAAGCTGCCACACCGTCATGTCGCTTACCCGAAAATCGATGTTGAAATGTTGCAGCATCAACAGCAAGTTCGGGTTGGCATCAATCAGATCTGCCATTTTCATGGAGGGTCTCACCTTTGTCTTCGGAGTATGAAACATAATGGGTTGTTCGTTTGGCTGCAAAGATAATGAAAAATCTTCTAATTTAGAACAATTCTATATAGATACCCCTCCCGGTTGTTGTCTGTTTTCTGCGGGGATGATGGTTATCTCACCCTTTTTTCGTATCATTGCACCCGCAAAAGTGTGTTACTATGGATTTATTTCAGCAACTGTTACTGCGTCGCCGCAGCATTCGCCGATTCACCGGTGAACTCCTCACGCCCGACCAGAGCCGTACCATTCTGGAGGCGGCACTCCTCTCACCTACCTCCAAGAACCGCCACTCCTGGGAGTTTATCGTAGTGGAGGATGGGGAGGTTCTCGAAAAGCTTTCGCGCTGCAAGCCCAACAGCGGCGCTTTGATTGCCGGTGCGGCGCTTGCCGTGGTGGTGTTGGGCAACCCTTTTGAGAGTGATGCTTGGGTAGAGGATGCCTCCATTGCTGCCATCAACATGCAGTTACAAGCCGAATCGCTGGAACTGGGCAGTTGCTGGGTGCAGGTGCGTAACCGCTCCTACTCCGATAAGGTGTCGGCTGGCGATTACATCAACCAGCTGCTCGGTGTACCGATGCCGCTGGAGGTGCTCTGCGTGATCGCTATCGGCCATAAGGAGAGGGAGCGTTCGGCTACCGATCTAGCGCAGTTGCTATGGGAAAAAGTACACATTGGATCATTCCGAACCAAAAAAGAAGAATAGGCAAACAGCATGATCGATCTTACCCAGATACCCTCTCCCTGTTACGTGATGGAAGAGCAGCTGCTTCGGCGTAACCTCGCACGGATCCGTTCCGTAGAGGATCGCGCAGGTGTGACCATCATTCTTGCATTCAAGGCGTTCGCCCTCTGGAAGTCATTCCCCATTATCCGGGAGTATATCGGTCACTCTACCGCCAGCTCGGTGGCAGAGGCACGACTCGCCTTTGAGGAGATGGGCAGCCCGGCGCATAGCTATGCCCCCGCTTACATCGATGAGGAATTCCCCGCCTTTCTGCGATATAGCAGTCATATCACCTTCAACTCCCTTTCGCAATTCGAACGACTCTATCCACAGGTGAAAGCTTCCGGCAGGGATATCCACTGCGGGTTGCGCATCAACCCCGGCTTCTCGGTGGTAGAGACCGATCTGTATAACCCCAGTGCACCCGGCTCGCGCCTGGGAGTCACTGCCGAAAGGATAGGAGAGCAGTTGCCGAAAGGGATCAGTGGCCTTCATCTGCACAACCTATGCGAAAACAACTCCTACGACCTGGAACGAACGCTGGAGGTTGTGGAGGAGAAGTTTGGCCACCTCTTTCCCCAGATTGAATGGCTCAACCTGGGGGGAGGGCATCTGATGACGCACAAGGATTATGATACGGATCATCTGATCGCTTTGCTCAATGGCCTGAAAAAGCGATACCCCCATCTGAAGATCATCCTGGAGCCGGGAAGTGCTTTTGCCTGGGAGACCGGCGTACTGGTAGCTACGGTTGCCGATATTGTTGAGAACCAGGGGGTGCAGACCGCTATGCTCAACGTCTCCTTTGCCTGCCATATGCCCGACTGCCTGGAGATGCCCTACAAACCCCGCATCAGAGGTGCTTATCAAGAACCGGTGGCGGGAAAGCCCACCTACCGCATGGGTGGTAACAGCTGTCTGAGTGGTGATTTCATGGGTGACTGGTCGTTCGACAAGCCCCTGCAGGTAGGTGATCGGATCATCTTTGAAGATATGATCCACTACACCATCGTGAAAACCACCCTCTTCAACGGTGTGACGCACCCCTCCATTGGGCTGTGGACGCTGGACGGTCGTTTCGAACTCTACCGCCGTTACGGGTATGAGGATTACAAGAGCCGCATGAGCTGATCAGCAGCATTTGTTTTGTTAATTTTAAACAATTTATGGCTGCCTGCTGTTTATTGAAGGTGGTCTGGCGTTTTATCAGGTCCGAACGATTATTCAAATTTAAAACAAGTGCTTATGAGTTGGTTAGGATGGATTGTAATTGGAGCAATTGCCGGATGGCTTGCAGGTAAACTGATGAGAGGCGGTGGCTTTGGGCTTCTGGTGAACATACTGGTGGGCATCGCGGGTTCTGTCATCGGTGGCTGGGTTTTCGGAATTCTGGGCATCAGCGCCGGAAGCGGTGTGGTTCCCAGCTTTGTGACCGCATTGATAGGTGCCGTGTTGTTGCTATGGATCATCTCCCTATTCAAGAAAAAGGGCTAGCACAATTCCCCGGCGAAAAGATTGAAAAGATCGGTGTACCTGCGGAGGTACATCGGTTTTTTTGTTATTTTTGCCCCTGAGGACGGCTGTTGTTGAAAACCGCTGATTATCACAACCAGGAAAGGAAAATCATGCAAAAAAAGGAAATCGCCATCTTCTCCGGTTCCTTCAACCCCATTCATGCAGGTCATTTGATCCTGGCATCCTATATAGGCAGCTTTACGCAGATCGATGAAGTGTGGCTCGTAGTATCTCCCCATAACCCGCTGAAGGAGGAGAATGGGTTGCTTGGGGAACAACATCGCCTGGAGATGGTACGCAGTGCTCTTGCACCCTACAGCAACTTGGCAGCATCGGATGTGGAGTTTCACCTGCCACGTCCCTCCTATACCGTTGATACGCTCGACCATCTCACGGCCTTGTACCCCGAAAAGCGCTTTACACTGATCATCGGTGCAGATAACTGGAACCAGCTCCCCCTATGGAAGGAACACGAACGGCTCCTCGGTAGTTACCCGATGCTGATATACCCCCGTTTGGGTGAGGAGGTGCACATCCCGAACGAGTTATGCGATCGTGTGGAATTGCTGGATGCCCCGCTGGTGGAGATCTCTTCCAGCTTCATCCGCAGAAGCATCAGGGAGGGCAGGGATATGCGTGCTTTTGTGCCGGAGAGGGCATATGAGCTGATACTGCAAAACGGGTGGTACCGGTAAATCTTCAGGGACTGATGATCATAGACCGCTGCCATAATGCATGCCGTCAAGAATCAATGGCAGGATAGCGAGGTCAACCCCCGCTTCTTGCAGCTCCTCCTCATCCTCTGCCAGCAGTTCACGGAACGCTTCGTAGCTGCCTGCCTTTTCCTGTGACAGACGGTAGAGCCTTACCGTTTCCCCACTGTTTTCCAGGCAGAGTTCCACATGTCCTGCATTCAGGTAATCGTGCGCATTGGGCTTCTGTTCCAGGATACGGACATAGTAGTTGCGTGCCAGGTCAAATTTGCGGGAGAGAAAGGCACTCCAGGCAATGGATCGCCAGGCACGGGTATTGGTGCTCTCCAGAAGTTCCACCTTGAAGTAGTAGTTAAGCGCCTTTTCATACTGCTTCAGCTCCAGGTGGCAATGACCAATCTGCAATTGCAGGTTGAGGTCGTCCGGACGCAGCTGCTCCAGTCTGCGGTAATAGGTGAGGGCTGACTCCGGTTCCTTCACCATTCTGTAGCAGCCGGCAATACGGTGCAGTACCCAGCTGTTCTGTTCGTCAAGGAGTTCCGCATGGAGATAGGCATTCAGTGCTCCCCTGATATCGGTCAGCATCTGGTGGCAATAACCGATCTTCTGCCATATCTCACCATTGCCGCTACCTCCTTCCGCCAGTAACGTGTAGGCACCCAGTGCCTCCTTGAAATTGTTTTTCTCGAAGTAGTAAAGGGCAATCCTCTCCAGGTGCAGCGGCTGTCTCACTACCGGCGCAAACGCTTCCAGTGCATGGTAATTGAGGGGCAGACTGAAAATATCCCTGAACTCATCGTGTCGCCGGAAAAGCTTAAAGAAGCGGTAGAGATCACGGATATAATGCCTGATCAGCGTTTCCTCCTGGCGGTGAGGGTTCATTATCTCTTCCTCTTCCAGTACCTTTTGTACCTCCTCTCCCTCGGCACCCAACTGTGAGATCATCATGCGGCGATATTGTTCCGGCATCATCATCATGCTGAAGCAAAAGGAATACTTGTCGGAATTGCAGATCATTGAACTGTTTTCCATGGTGTCAAGTAGCGATCCCGCCTCTCTCCTGTCGTTGAAAAGGCTGCCGAGGCTGCTGTGCTCCGGATCAAACGGCAGGAACCAATTGCTCATTTCATGAAAAAAGGAGTAGTTTTTCAGGTTGGAGAAGGTGGAGTGGAACACGTCGGCGCCTTCCATCTGCAGGTTGGAGAACTCCTGCAGCTTATCGCTCAGTCCGGTTTCGTCCAGCAGCTTTTGCCATTCGGGGTTCTTTTCATCCAGCCCGCTTTCGCCCATCCATTCATCGAGGCGGATCTTCTTCCCGATTATCGGGCTCAGTTTCATCATCTCCGGCAGGATCTCCTCGGTTAGCCGGCGCGTGATCATCTCTGTTTCGTGTGCCTGTATGTAACCGGTTACCGCAGCCATGAAACGGCGGCTGAACAGCTTGTCGTCGGCAAATAGCTGCAGTCTGCTCTCCAGCGCCGGGTAGAGTGCCCACCGTTCGCTGTATAGCTGGAAGAGGGGAATGATGCCCACGATAGCACGGATGGCTACTGCCGGCTCGGGATGCCGGCACAAATTGAGCAGCAGGTCTGCCCTGCCTGCATCGAACTGCTGCAGCAGATTCATTGTCAGGGAAGAGACAAACAGTTCTTTTGCCTCTGTGGGGAGCCGCTCATCTTCCATGTAGCGGCTGAACGCGGATGTTATCCCGGCAGTGGCACGGGGAGAGGCAAAAACAGTGTAAAACAGTTCCTGTAATGAATTCTCGTATTTTGTTCTATTGCTTCGCAGCCGTCGATCCTTTTCAGCTCCTTCTTCCAACAGGCTGATAAGGGAATGTGTATCGGCCACTCTGGCGATGTTTTCCCACTGTTCGTCGATGGCAACCGGTTGGTGCAACTGCATCATCCGCACCTTGTCGTAAAAAAGGGTAGAACTGTTGCGGAGCATCAACTCGCCGGCAGCATCATCGGCAACGCTGTAGAGATCGCGAATCAGCTGCCGGTAAATATTCTTTTGTTCCGGATCTCTCTTTCCGCTTAACAGATAATGAAGCATGGAACGATAGTTGTTTTCCAGCTCATCTATCTGTTGCGACAGCGACCAGACCTGTTGGTCTGATATGAGCTCCCGGATACCTTCGATTGCCTGTTTCAGCTCTCTGTTTGTTATGTGAATGCGGATGACCGCCAGTCTCTTGTTGGTGTCAGATGGATCCATGTTGTCTGGTTAAGTATTGTTATCCTTGATGATCAGCAGTGAGGGGAGCTGTTCCTTCCAGGGAAGCGGGGTGTTGGTCAGCCGGCTCCATCCCTCTACACCAATCATCATCAGATCCTGCTTGCGGATAAAGGACTCCTCAATCTTACGGTCGTTGTCCCATAGATGAACCCTCCCGTCACTCTTTTTCACGATGAACTGATATAGTTTCTGCAGCTTCGGCTCTGTCTCAATGATACCGATGGCATCCCACACCATGATCTCTGCCTGTTCCTGCTGCGCCAGGTGGTAGAGATAGGTGAAGGTATGCACATCTGACTTGCCGAGTACCGGCAGGAAAATATGGTTGGCTTCCTGCATACCGTTGTCCACAAAGAGGGCGGTAGGTACCTTGTTTTGTCCCATCATCACGGTCAGCTCTTGCAGGATCACAGCTTGCTCCTTCGGGAACTGTGCCAGGATGGCTGTCACCGGGTTGGCCGGATCGCGCCTGAGTAGGCTGTATTGTTCTATTTGCCGGATATGTAGCTCCTCACAGCTGATTCCCCTGAGTACCAGGTTGCATCCCTGCTCTGCAGCCATCCGCATGATCTCTGCGGGGTGATTCTCCTGATCGCTGATAAATGTGCGGAAGGTGATTTTCCCCTTCTCCGTTTTCGGTATGAAATCTGATCCTATTTTGCTCTGTGTCACACTTATTTCATCCTGTGGCAGGAGTTCCTGTCGCTGATCCAGGAAATAGAGCAGTGTGAGGGATGATCGTTCGGTGCGGGCCATCGCTATCTGATAGGTCAGTCGTGCCAGCTTCTTTCCTGTTTCAAGGTGTGAGAAGCTCACCAGGGCACTTGCCGGTTTTCGGAGCTCCGATTCACCGTCAAAGCGTTTGAGCAATAGATCCACGATTTCCATACCAAAAGAACTGTTTTGAGGGTTAACCGTTCAGCAACCTGCTGTCGAGCATCGAGTCTTTGTAGCCCAGGAAGTAGAGGATTCCGTCGATGCCAACCGTAGAGAGCGACTGTTCCGCATTTTGCTTCACCTTCGGTTTTGCATGAAAGGCGATCCCCAGGCCGGCGATCCCCAGCATCGGCAGGTCATTGGCGCCGTCGCCCACTGCCACGGTTTGCCGCAGGTCAATTTTCTCTACCTGTGCGATCAGTCGCAGCAGCTCTGCCTTCCGCTTGCCATCCACCACATCTCCCAGGTAGTTGCCGGTGAGCTTCCCGCCCACCACCTCCAGCTCGTTGGCATACATATAGTCGAAACCATACTGCTCCTTCAGGTAGTTGCCGAAGTAGGTGAACCCGCCCGACAGGATGGCAGTCTTGAATCCCACCTTCTGCAACACTCTCATCAACCGGTCGAGGCCCTCTGTGATCGGCAGCTTTTCGGCAATCTCCTTCATCACCGACACGTCAAGCCCTTTGAGCAGCTTCACCCGCTGGCGGAAACTCTCCTCAAAGTCGATCTCCCCCTGCATCGCCGACTCGGTGATCGCCTTCACCTGCTCCCCCGCGCCTGCCCGCATGGCCAGCTCATCGATCACCTCGGTCTGAATCAGCGTGGAGTCCATATCGAAGCAGATGAGACGGCGCATACGGCGGAACATACTCTCCTCCTGGAAGGAGATGTCGAAATTCAGTTGTGACGACAGCTCCAAAAATGATTGCTGCATCTGCTGCCGGTCAATTGGGGTGCCACGTACCGAGAGCTCGACGCACGACTTTGGAGCACGTTGCTTTTCGTCGAGGGGTATGCGTCCGGTAAGCCGCACGATATTGTCGATGTTGAGTTGTTGCTCGGCAATGATGTGTGACACGGCAGCGATCTGCTTTGCCGTGAGGATCCTGCCAAGCAGCGTGATGATGTAGCGGTTCTTTCCCTGCATGCCTACCCAGTTGGAGTAGCGCTCCGCGGTGATGGGAGTGAACCGCACGTTGACATCCATCTCATAGGCTTTGAAGAGCAGGTCTTTCATGATTTCACCCGAGTTGTTGTGCATCGACTTGAAAAGTATGCCCAACGAAAGGTTGCGGTGAATATCCGACTGCCCTATATCGAGGATAAAGGCACCATGCTTGGCCAGTATCTCGGTGAGTGCAGCTGTCAGTCCGGGTTTGTCCTCCCCGTTGAGGTTCATCAGAATGATCTCGGAATTTTGCATATTATAGTAAGCTATCAGCTGTCAGCTTTTTTTATTTGTAAACCTATTAACCTGTAAACTTGCCTGCTTATGAGCGTGGCAACGTTTTTTACATGACCGGCAAGGAGACCTGGGAGTAGATATCTTCGATATCATGCTGTTCCAGTTTGTTGAAATCCTCTTCCCGCACCGTGATCATCACTCCGGCCATGTCCAGCGCTCCCGGACTGATCAGCAGTTGTCTGCTGCCTGTCTCGTTGTATTGCCTGGGTCGGTGTGCCTTTCGTGGAAAAAGATGCAAGTGATACCGGTCTCCACTTATGAAAGCGATCAGGTTGATCATCGGCTCCTCTCTATCTGGCTGCCGTTGACGCAGGTAGCTGTAAACATCCTCAAACAGCTCTTCCGCCTCGCTTCTGCTTTCACTCTCAATCATCATGCAGCTCCGCAACTCATGGTCGCCCTGCAGCAGTTCTGTCATTTTCAATCCGGCCTGCAGGTGGTAATGATCCGGAGCAGAGGCCCCACAGGCGGGACCATTGTAAAACACCACATAATCGGGTAGCTGTTCGGCCAGCGCCAGCATCTCGCCTGTTTTTTTGCCGATGCGCTGAGGCACATGGGAATGAAGCGGGATGGTGAGGTGGTTGTGAAGTATGGGAAAGGGGTTGCAGAGAATGACATATTTTTCCAGAAATGGAATTCCACGCTGGAGCGTGGGGCGGTTGGCAGCACAAAGAAAACAGGGACGCCTGCTGATCTCCTCACTTTCAAGCCGGGCTGCTGCCGAAATCATCCTGGATGGATTGAACTGCAGCCGCACCCTGAAATCATCTCCCCAGAGAAAGGATCGTTCCCTGACCTGTGCCAGCCTTTCAACCGCATCTCTCAATTGCGGCCATTTCTCTTTCTGTGCAGAAAACAGATCCTCTATCGCTCTTTGAAGGTTCATGCAGTATTGTTTTGTGAAGCAAAGATAGCGATATTTTCTTTTTCGGAACAAAGAAAGGAGGTGATTTGGTTATTTGCAAAAAATGTTCCTTTACTGTTTGGTTCTCAACTTTTTTTATATCTTTGTGGGAGATTTAGGTTATATATAGTAATTATCCATCCCCGATGCAATGAACCGAATAATTAGTTCTCTGAGAGCCTTCTTTCTGATTCTTCTGATTATCTCCTGTACCCGTGGAGGAAGCCGGCACAGCAATCCTCAGGCTGGTGGAGGTGGGCAGGGGGTTGTACCGGAGACTGATACGGCCATTGAGCGGCAGGATGAAGTACAACCCTCACTCGAAGAGGACTTCGGTCGTTTCATTGAACGTTTCAGCAAGGATGAACAGTTCCAGTTGCAACGCATCAAGTTTCCCATCAGTGTCATTGTTCCCGATACGGGCGACCAGGGGATGGCTCCCAAGGAGGAGTCGATAGGTAAGTACGACTGGGAACAGTTGGACCTCACCTACGACAGTACCTATCTCACCCGGCCCTACGACCAATATTATCAGGTAGTTCGTTACAGGAAGGATACCGCAGTAGTGGAGATTCGCGGCATCAACAATGGTATTTATGCCGACTATTATTTTTCCAAAATCGATGATGAGTGGTACCTTGTGACGCTCTACGAGGCATCTTTCTAATCCGGCTGGTTTCCTGATGCCGATGGGCTGATCCGTCCCCTACGCGTATGCAGGGCTGTCCGTTGACCTGGTCATTTCAGCATCTCGTCGCCAAAGCTGAGAGGCAATAGCTCCCGGATACTGTTTGCCACATAAATACCCTTTTCACTGTACATCAAGATTTTCATGGGCGACCGGAAGCGGTTCTCGGTCTCGAGCAGTACCTGCCGGCAGGCACCACAGGGGGTGATCGCATCACTGGTGTAGTTTCCCTTGTGGCAGGCTGCAATGGCCATTGCAACCACCTTTTCCTGCGGAAAAGCGGCATTGGCGAAGAAAATGGTGGTTCGCTCGGCGCACAACCCCGAAGGATAGGCGGCATTTTCCTGGTTGTTACCGCTAAACACTTCCCCGTTTTCCAACAAAACAGCTGCTCCCACACTGAATTCGGAGTAAGGGGCATAGGCTCTTTGTGTTGCATTTTTTGCCGCTTCGATCAACTTTTTTTCCTTGTCGGAGCATTCCTCTAACAGATAAACAGCTATCTTTGTGGATAAATTGATTTCTTTGATCATCGTAATGCAGATATTGTATCGCAAATATAGGATTATTTTACCGTTCTTTGTCATACTCTCTTTTTTATTTGTTCCGGCCACACTCACCGGACAACAGAGGGTGAGCACCTATGAGGCCTATATCGACCGCTACGGTGACCTGGCAGTGCAGCATATGGAGCGTTATCGCATACCGGCTTCCATCACCCTGGCACAGGGAATCCTCGAGTCGGGTGCCGGTATGAGTGAGCTGGCAAGACGCTCCAACAACCACTTTGGTGTCAAATGCCACCGTGGCTGGAAGGGAGCTTCGGTGTATGCAGCTGACGATACGCCCAATGATTGCTTCCGCAGTTACACCAGCGTGGAGGACTCTTATCGCGATCATGCTGAGTTTCTGCTTGCCGGTGTGCGCTATCGTGCTCTCTTTGAGCTCTCCATCACCGACTACAAGGGATGGGCCAGGGGGCTGCAGAAGTCGGGTTACGCTACTGACAGGGCTTATGCCAACAAGCTGATCAAATTGATTGAGGATTATGCGCTCTATCGTTACGATGACCCGAAGTACCGAAAGGGAGTGAGTCGCCGTGAACGAGAGGAGCGTCGCCGCATCGAGGCTTCACGTGCCATCTGGGAGCATCAGCCCTATATCACGCACGGCCTTGTTTATGTGATCGCTGTCAGTGGTGATACTTACGCCGGCATCGCCCGTGAGTTTGGATTTACCGAAGGGGATCTGTTGAAATTCAACGAGGTGCCGTCCGACTTCCCGTTGAGCGAGGGAGACATCGTCTACTTCCAGAAGAAGAAAGCCAGGGCTGATAAACCGTATGAATTTCACACTGTGCAGGTGGGGGAGTCGATGTATAGCATCTCGCAGCAGTATGGCATCCGGATGCGGAACCTCTACCGGATCAATAAGAAGAGCTACGAGTATGTTCCCGAAGAAGGGGAGCGTCTCAAACTCAGATAGGTGACAACGTTACTACGTTAGTAAGTTTATAGTTCGATGTTCGATGTTCAAAGCTAAACGCTAACAGCTAAACGCTAAATTTTTATACAACAATGCAATACAATACACAAAAAGAGAAGCTTATTTTGCCGGAATATGGGCGCAACATCCAGAACATGGTCGATCACTGTGTGGGCATCAAGAATCCGGAAGAGAGACGGCGGTGTGCCTATGCCGTGATTGACATAATGGGTAGCATGTTTCCCCATCTGCGCGATGTGAACAATTTTAAGCATATCCTCTGGGATCATCTGGCCATCATGTCGGACTTCCAGCTCGATATTGAATACCCCTACGAGGTGATCAAGAAGGAAGATCTTTACTCCGCTCCGGGACACCTCGATTACAGCCGTCCCACCATGCGTTTCCGCCACTATGGCAAGATCCTGGAAAAAATGGTGAAGATCGCGTCCGACATGGAGGAGGGTGAACCACGTCTGCACCTCATCCGCATGCTGCTTGGACAGATGAAACGATCCTACTCCCAGTGGAATAAGGAGGCCGATGATGAGAAGATATATCATGACCTGAAGGATCTGTCGGGAGGTAAGATCGATATGGATAGCAGCCACTACGCCATTCCGGAGATGAAACTGAATGGTGGCAATCGCGACAAACTCAAGAACATCAAGTACCAACGCAGAAAATAGGGCCATGATCGGGGCAAATGATCTTCTTCCTGTTGCACATACTCAGAAGCCGTACGGTGTCAGGGGCGAGTTGCTGTTGCTTTTTCGCAGGAGTGAATATGCCGAGTTGGATGCTGACTATTATTTCCTGGAGATTGACGCTATCCCGGTTCCCTTTCGGGTGGAGGAATTCACCTTTGTAACCGACACTACCGCACGGGTAAAACTTGAAGATGTAGACGATGAACAGACCGCCGCCCGTTTCTCCCGCCTGGAGGTGCTGCTGCCGCGTGAGCTGGTGCTTTCGGCTGGTGAGCAGGAGGATACCGACTGGCGTTTCTTTCTGGGATTTACTGTCACCGACCAGCATGGCAAGACACTGGGGGTGATTGAAGAGGTGGATGATGCCACCATCAATGTGCTGTTTATCGTCAGGGAAGATGACAAGGAGCATCTGATCCCTGCTACCGACGACTTCATCGCCGCCGTGGATGAGAGAAGCAGGATCCTGGAGATGTATCTTCCGGAAGGATTGATAGAAGAGTGACCCCGTTTCCACACCTGCGAAAATAGTATCAAAGAACATGCCCCTTCTCCAGCTCAACCAGGTCACTATTGGTTATCGTGCCCACGGAAAAATCCGCATCGTACAGTCGGATCTCACCCTCACCGCCCGTGAAGGTGAGCTGATTGCGCTGATCGGCAAGAATGGCTGCGGCAAGTCCACCCTTCTGCGCTCCATTGCCTCGCTGCAGCCCATCTGGGGGGGGGCTATCCTGCTTAATGGCAAGGATATCCATACCCTCACTCCCCCCAAAAAAGCCCGTCTCCTCTCCGTCGTACTCACAGGGCAGCAGTCGGTAGCCTCTTTCACCGTGCGGGAGCTGATCTCTATAGGCAGGGATCCCTACACCGGTTGGCTGGGCAGCCTCACCGGCGAGGATCAGCGGGTGATCAACCGCGCCATTGCGATGACCTACCTGGAAGGATTTGGCGAACGCAATATCCACGAGCTCTCCGACGGTGAGCGACAGCGTGTTTTTATTGCCCGTGCCCTGGCTCAGGATACCCCCCTGATCCTGCTCGATGAGCCCACCTCACACCTTGATCTGCCCAACCGGATCAACATCATGCTGCTACTGCAAAAGTTGGCACGCGAAACAGGCAAGACCATTTTTATCTCCACCCATGAGTTGGAAACCGCCATGCAGGTGGCTGATAAGCTTTGGCTCATGGAACAGGGAAAGGGGATCACCGTAGGAACACCCGAGGATCTGGTGCTCAACGGCAGCTTCGATACCGTCTTCCGGCATCCCACCTATGAGTTTGACAAGGAGTATGGTAGCTTTGTGGTGCAGAAGCAACTCGACAAAAGCGTTGTCACGAAGGTACACCACCCAGCCGGTCTGATGGCTCGATGGACCACCAAGGCGCTCTCCCGCAAGGGATGGCGGATCACCGGTGACGCGCCCCTGCATCTGTATGTGGATGAGGAGCAAAACCGCTGGGTGATTACAAGTGATGAGGAGCAGGTTGTCACCCACAGCATCGAAGAGATGCTCCAGCGGATGGCTGAATTGCATCCCGGAGGGTAAATCGCCATTGGCCAACAGCAAGAGCATCCTGTTTTTTTATTATCTTTGCATCTTGGTATAGCCCAATTTTCCCTCAATGGAAGTGAAAAAAAGAAACATAGCGATCCTGGGGTCCACCGGCTCCATCGGCAGACAGGCACTCGATGTGATCGCTGCCAATCCCGGACGATTTGAAGCTTACGCTCTGGTAGCCAACAACCAGGTGGAACTGCTCATTGAGCAGGCTCGGCGATTCGTGCCGGAGGTGGTGGTGATCGCAAACGAGTCGAGGTATCTCCACCTGAAAGAGGCGCTTAGCGACTTGCCCATCAAGGTGTGGTGCGGCAGCCGTGCCATTGAGGAGGTGGTGCAGGATGACACGATTGATATGGTGCTCACCGCCATGGTCGGCTTTTCGGGACTGAAGCCAACTATCAGTGCAATCGGTGCCGGAAAGGCCATTGCCCTGGCCAACAAGGAGACGCTGGTGGTGGCAGGTGAACTGATCACCTCATTGGCACTTGAAAAAAGGTGTGCCGTGCTGCCGGTCGACTCGGAGCATTCGGCCATCTTCCAATGCCTCAACGGTGAGGGAGGTAATCGCATCGAGAAGATCCTGCTCACCGCCTCGGGAGGACCCTTTCGTTCCTATACCCGTGAGCAGCTCAACGGTGTGATCCCTGCTAAGGCACTGGCTCATCCTAACTGGAGCATGGGAGAGAAGGTCTCCATCGATTCTTCCACAATGATGAACAAAGGTTTTGAGATGATAGAAGCCAAGTGGCTCTTTGGCGTGGAACCGGCACAGATCGAGGTGTTGGTACATCCGCAGTCGATCATCCACTCCATGGTGCAGTTCGAGGATCGATCGGTAATCGCCCAATTGGGTCGCCCCGACATGCGCATGCCTATCCAGTACGCTTTCTCCTACCCGGAACGACTCAAATCAGATATCCCGCCGGTCGACTTTCTCACCTTGTCGCAACTCACTTTCGAACGGCCCGATCGGGAGAAATTCCCCCATCTTACTTATGCCTACGAGGCCATCGCCGCCGGGGGAAACATGCCCTGCATCCTCAATGCTGCCAACGAGGTGGCTGTCGAACTCTTCCTGCGGGAGCGGATCGGCTATCCCGATATGAGTCGGCTGATCACCAAGGCGATGCAGAAAGCATCGTTCATGCAGTCACCCACACTCGACGACTACCTGGAAACAGATGCCGAAACACGTGATATCATCCACGCACTGGCACATTAGCAAATCACCCAGTCAGCACATCAACAAATCAATACATCAACAAATCAACCAATGGAAATATTTCTTATCAAGGCACTGCAACTCATTCTGAGTCTCTCCATACTGGTCGTCGTCCATGAGTTTGGACATTTTCTCTTCGCCCGCCTCTTCCAGATCAGGGTGGAGAAATTCTATCTCTTCTTCGATCCCTGGTTCGCACTCTTTCGTTTCAAACCGAAGGGTAGTGATACCGAGTACGGAGTGGGCTGGCTCCCATTGGGGGGCTATGTCAAGATCGCAGGCATGATCGATGAATCGATGGACAAGGAACAGATGGCACTTCCGGCGCAGCCTTGGGAGTTCCGCTCCAAGCCCGCATGGCAGCGGCTGCTGGTGATGGTGGGAGGGGTCCTCTTCAATTTGTTGCTCGCCTTCTTCATCTATTCGATGGTGCTCTTCGCCTGGAACGATACCTACCTGCCGTTGCGCAACGTGACACAGGGCATGGAGTACAGCCAGGCAGCACACAATGCCGGCTTTCAGGATGGCGACATCCTGCTGCGTGCCGATGAGAAGGAACTGGAGCGCTTTGGCGTACGCACCTTGCTTGACATCGCTGATGCCGACCGGGTGACCGTGCTGCGCAACGGTGAAGAGGTGGTGCTCACCATCCCCGAGGGACTGATGCAGACGCTGCTGACCGACAAGGAGGGATTCGCTGCCTATCGTGTACCGGCAGTAGTCTACCAAACCATGCCAGGAAGCGCTGCCCAGAGTGCCGGACTCCAGCAGGGAGACAGCATTACAGCAGTGAATGGCATCGCCACCCCTGCCTTCAGCGACCTGCGTGCCGCCCTCGAGAGCCACCGCAACAGTGAGGTGACACTCGACTTCTACCGGAACGGATTGCTGGAGAGCACTGCCATCACGGTTGACAGTGCCGGTACCCTCGGCTTCTACGCGATGACCGCTCCCCAGATCTATCAGACCGAGACATTGCATTACGGATTCTTCGGCTCCTTCCCCGCGGGCATCCGGATGGGAGTAGAGACGCTGAAAGACTATGTTGCACAGTTCAAGTATGTCTTCACCAAAGAGGGTGCTTCTTCGTTGGGAGGCTTTGGTGCCATCGGCAACCTCTTCCCTGCACAGTGGAACTGGCAAGCTTTTTGGATGATGACAGCTTTCCTGTCTGTAATTCTTGCCTTTATGAACATCCTGCCCATCCCGGCACTCGACGGAGGTCATGTGATGTTTCTCATCTACGAGGTGGTAACCCGCCGCAAACCCAACGAGAAGTTCATGGAGTACGCCCAGATAGCGGGTATGATCCTGCTCTTCGGTCTGGTGCTCTATGCCAACGGCATGGACTTGATCCGGGCCATCTTTTAACGTGTGACTATAGGTTGAAAACCAACAGACTACCATCATGAAGATTTCGGAACTAATTGACAAGACACAGCAGACCGCTTTCTCGTTCGAACTGCTTCCCCCGCTCAAGGGAAACAGTATCGGGCAGGTGTTCCGTACGATCGACCGGCTGAAGGAATTCGATCCGAAATTCATCAACATCACCACGCACCATAGCGAGAACATCTACCGGGAGGATGAACAGGGTGTATACCGTAAAACCAATGTACGCAAGCGTCCCGGTTCGGTGGCCATCGCTGCCGCCATCCAGCACCGCTACGGCATCCGTGCCGTACCCCACATCATCTCCAAGGGTTTCTCGAAGGAGGAGACCGAGTATGCACTCATTGACCTCTCCTTCCTGGGTGTGACCGATCTGCTGCTGCTGCGGGGTGATACCAAGAAACTCGACGCACAGCAACGCAGCATGGAGAGTCACGATCATGCCACTGGCCTGCAGGAGCAGGTGAACAACTTCAACCGGGGGATCGCCTTCGACGGTTCCTCTTTCAATCCCCCTGAACAGCCCTTCTCCTATGGCATGGCCTGCTACCCGGAGAAGCATGAGGAGTCGCCCAATATGGAGTCGGAGATACTTTTTACCAAAATGAAAGCCGACAATGGTGCTGACTACCTGGTTACGCAGATGTTTTTCGACAACAGCAAGTACTTTGCCTTCGTGGAGCGTTGTCGTGCCGCAGGCATCACCATTCCCATCATTCCGGGTATCAAGCCTATTCACCTCCTGAGCCAGCTTACCGTGTTGCCACAAATCTTTCGTTCCGAGATACCGGAACCGCTGGAGAAAGAGCTGCGCAAATGCAAAAACGATGAGGATGCTAAAGAGGTGGGAGTTGAATGGTGCATCGCCCAGTGCCGCGAGCTGGTCTCCAATCGTGTGCCTTCCATCCACTTCTACTCACTGATGGCGACCGAGAGCGTCTGGAGGGTAGCGAAAGAGATATATTGATGTATTTCCGCGATATCATAGGATTACACGATGTGAAGCGGCACCTTGTCGAATCGGTGCAGCGCGGCTTCATTCCGCATGCACGCATCTTCCATGGTCCCGAAGGGGTGGGGAAGCTGCCGCTGGCCATTGCCTATGCCCGCTATCTCAACTGCTCATTCCGTGGAGCAGACGATGCCTGTGGCGAGTGTCCCTCCTGTCACAAGTTTGACAAGCTGGCGCATCCCGACCTGCATTTTGTCTTCCCGGTTGTCAAGTCGAAGGTGAGTGACGAATACCTGCCGGAGTGGCGTCAGTTTTTATCGGAGAAGCATTATTTCACCCTGAGCAACTGGCTCTCCTGTATCGATGCTCAGAATGCTCAGGGGCTTATCTATGCCAGGGAGAGTGAGGAGATCATCCGTAAACTTAACCTGAAAGTGTATGAAGCTCCCTACAAGGTGATGATCGTCTGGCTGCCGGAGAAGATGCACGAAAGCTGCGCCAACAAACTGCTCAAAATGGTGGAGGAGCCACCGCCAAACACCATCTTCCTGTTGGTCTCAGAGGACCGGGAGAATGTGTTGCAGACCATCTGGTCGCGCTGTCAGCCCCTTCATATACGGGCAATAGAACAGGAGGAGATGGTGATTGCCATCCGGCAGACCTTTCAGTTGGATCAGGCGGAGGCGGTTAGCTATGCACGTATCGCCAACGGTAGCTTCACCCGTGCCATTGAGCAAATCACCTCTTCCGGTGAGAGAGAGTATCACTTTGATCTCTTCAAGGCGATGATGCGCGCCTCTGTCTCGCGCAACATTAAGGCAATCAGGGAGGTGTCGGCTACCCTCGCCGGTATCGGCCGTGAACGGCAGAAGAGCTTCCTGCTCTATGCCCTGCAGCTCTTCCGCGAGTATTTCGTGAGCAACCTGCGGCTGCCGGAGATCGTCTACCTGAACAGCAATGAGCGGCAGTTTGGTGAGAAATTCACACCATTCATCAACGAGACCAACATTGAAGAGTTCAATGAAGAATTTACGCTGGCATACCGCCAGATTGAACAGAACGGCAATGCGAAAATCATCTTCCTCGATCTTTGTTTGAAGGTTACGGTGTTATTAAAAAAATAATTTTGTACCTTGCATCTTGTTTATGATCAGGAATCATCAAAAAGTCTAGCTTTCTCTATCAGGGGAGAGCGATCAATTATATATTTGTACTATGGATAAAGATCAACTTGCTGACAAACTGTCGGATATCGTCCCCCTGAAGGCGGTGACCGATCGAAATACAAAAGGGTGCAAGGGATGTACCCGGCATACCAACAAACTGCATGTCTACGACTGGTTGCACGATTTCCCTGAATTTCAGCAGGCCACCAAGATGGTTGAGGTGCAGTTCAAAAATACCCGTAAGGGATATTATATCAACAGCAACAACCTGGATCTCAAACTAGGGGATATTGTGGCAGTGGAGTCCCTCCCCGGACACGATATCGGTACGGTGACTCTTACCGGTAAGCTGGTGGAGCTCCAGATGAGGAAGAATAACTTCCGGGAGGATGCCAATGGCGGTCTGCGCCGCATTTATCGCATCGCTCGTCCTGTCGACCTGGAGAAGTATGAACAGGCAAAGGCTCGTGAGCAGTCTACCATGATTCGTTCCCGCCAGATTGCCGAGGAGTTGGGATTGCAGATGAAAATTGGCGATGTGGAGTATCAGGGTGACGGCAACAAGGCCATTTTTTACTATATCGCCGATGAGCGAGTCGATTTCCGCCAACTGATCAAGGTGCTGGCAGCTGAGTTCCGGGTCAAAATCGAGATGAAACAGATTGGCGCCCGCCAGGAGGCCGGCCGTATCGGCGGTATTGGCCCCTGTGGGCATGAGCTATGCTGTAGCCGCTGGATATCGAGCTTCGTTTCAGTCTCCACCTCTGCGGCACGCATTCAGGATCTATCCATCAATCCACAGAAGTTGGCAGGTCAGTGTGGTAAACTGAAGTGCTGCCTTAACTACGAGGTGGATGCCTATGTGGAGGCACAGCGCTCCCTCCCTTCACGTGAAATCGTGCTGGAGACGAAGGATTCCAGCCACTATCACTTCAAGACCGATGTTTTTTCCGGTATGATGACTTATTCTACCGATAAGTTTAACGGCTCCAATCTGGAGACTATTCATAAGGAGCGGGTCTTTGAAGTCATTGCCATGAACAAGAAGGGAAAGAGGCCGCTGAAGCTGGCTCCTGATAAGTCACCCGATGCGACTCCTGGTGCAGAGGGAGACGCCTCCTACCAGAATGATCTGCTGGATCAGAGCATCACCCGTTTCGATGGAGACAGGCAACAGCCCCGCAAAAAAAGGAAACCCCGGAGAAGACGCCCCGATATCAACGGGGAACAGAACAGAACGGGAAACCGTAAACCGCGCAATGAGAGTTCTTCAGGTGATCAGAAAGAGTAGGCCGGCACTCATTGTTCTGGCAGGGATCCTGTTGCTGCCGGTGCTCTCCTGCACCGGTGGTGAGCTTTATTATCGCTTCCGGCAAATCGAAAGGGGGGAATGGCAACGCGACACCATCCTTGTGTTCAGTGTTGACAGCCTCTCCCCGGGAAGTGGTCAGCCGATACAGGTATCACTCGAGATCACTGCCAATCGCAGCTATCCCTATCGTGATCTCTGGCTGAGGGTCGAGCACAACCTCACCGACAGCCTCCTCCGGTCAGATACCCTTCGGCTGCAACTGGCCGATGCAGGAGGCCGACGCCTGGGGAGCAGCGCAGGTGGTCTGTACCAGCTCACCCATCCCTGGCTGCAGTTGGTGATCCCTGATAGCAATAGACAGTATGAGATACGAATCCATCATATGATGAGCGATGATCCGCTTTCGGGTATCGAGAAGGCAGGTGTGAAGATGGTTCTGGCAAAATAAACAAAGTAATACGAAACAACAGCGGTAAGTATGGAGATTGCCATCATCGGAGCAGGTAACGTTGCCATACAGATGGGTAAAGCTCTCTCTGAGGCGGGACACACCATCCGGCAGGTATGGAGCCGTACTCCGGCACATGCGGAGGCAGTGGCCGGGGAGCTGGGGGCTGTTGCCCTGACCGAACTGGGTAAGATTAGCCCGGGTGCCGATTTTTACATATTCTGCGTGAAGGATGACGCACTGACGAAAGTGATAGACTGTATGCCCGATACTGGCGGTGTATGGGTACACACGGGTGGCAGCCTCTCCATGGAACTCTTCGCTGGCCGCACAACCAATTATGGGGTGCTTTATCCGCTGCAGACCTTCAGCCGGCGGCGTTCACTCTCCTTTGCTGAAATCCCGCTCTTCGTAGAGGGGAATCATCAGGAGACCACCACTAACCTGGAACAGCTGGCCCGTACCCTTTCCCGCAGCGTCTACCGCATGCCGGAAGAGAAGCGAAAGAAGCTTCACCTGGCTGCGGTCTTCGCTTGCAACTTTGTCAACCATCTTTATGCACGCTCTGCGGAGATCATCGGCCAGGAAATTCCGTTCGATCTACTCCTGCCATTGATCCGCGAAACTGCGGCCAAGCTGGAGGAGATGCCGCCATTGGAGGCTCAGACTGGTCCTGCCATGCGCGGTGATCTGAAAGTGATGCGACAGCAGCTGGAACAGATTGTTGACCCACGCACCCGGGAAATATATCGACTGCTGAGTGAAAGCATTGCGGAAACAACAAAAAGGAATAATATGCTTTCATAATGACAGAAAAATGCCTGCTACAATTGAATTCTTGCGAAACAAACACTATATTTGTAAACATTCATTTTTATTAAAACCACTCCGATAATGGCGAAAATAAAGGGTTATGTAGAGGTGAACAGGGAACGGTGCAAAGGGTGTAACCTCTGCGTGGTAGCCTGTCCTACCAGTGTGCTGGAACTGCAGCCACGCGAGGTAAACAACCGTGGATATCATTATGTCTATATGAAGCATCCGGATGAATGCATTGGCTGTGCCAACTGCGGCTACGTCTGTCCGGACGGCTGTCTTACCATCTATCGCGTGAAAGCCGATTGACACACCCTTCGAAACAATAACCAGAAACAACAACTGATATGTCAGAAGAAATCTCATTGATGAAAGGAAACGAAGCAATCGCCTATGCCGCGATTCGCTTTGGGGTGGATGGCTACTTCGGATACCCCATCACTCCTCAGTCGGAAGTGATCGAAACATTGATGGAGCAGGCACCCTGGAGAACCACCGGCATGGTGGTGTTGCAGGCTGAAAGCGAAGTGGCTGCCATCAACATGGTGTATGGAGGTGCTGCCTGCGGTAAGTATGTGATGACCTCTTCTTCCAGTCCCGGTGTCAGCCTCAAGCAGGAGGGTATCTCCTACATGGCTGGTGCCGAGCTTCCGGGGCTGATTGTGAATGTGCAGCGTGGCGGTCCCGGACTGGGTACGATACAACCCTCGCAGGCCGACTACTTTCAGACCGTTAAGGGGGGAGGTCATGGCGATTACCGTCTGATTACACTGGCTCCCGCCTCGGTGCAGGAGATGGCCGATTTCGTGGCACTGGGTTTTGAGCTCTCGTTCAAATACCGCAATCCCGCCATGATCCTTACCGACGGAGTGATCGGCCAGATGATGGAGAAGGTAAGGCTGCCGGAACAACAACGCCGTCGTACCGATCAGGAGATACGTGAGCAGTGCCCTTGGGCTACACTCGGCAAGAGTCCCGACCGGGAGCCAAATGTTATCACCTCGCTTGAACTCGACTCGGCCATGATGGAAAAGAATAACGAACGGTTTCAGGCCAAGTACCGGGTGATCGAAGAGCAGGAGGTGCGTTACGAGGAGGTATCCTGCAACGATGCCGACTACCTGCTGGTAGCTTTTGGTTCGGCTGCCCGCATCTGTATGAAGACGATTGAGTTGGCTCGTGCGGAAGGTATAAAGGTTGGATTGCTGCGTCCCATTACGCTCTGGCCTTTTCCTGCGAAGATACTGAATGGGTATGCCGCCGAAATGAAGGGGATGCTCACCGTAGAGCTTAATGCCGGTCAGATGGTGGAGGATGTGCGGTTGGCAGTGAATGGCCTTGTGCCGGTGGAACATTACGGTCGTCTGGGAGGTATCGTACCCACCCCCGACGGCGTTCTAAAAGCGTTAAAGGAAAAATTACTCCGTTAAAAGTTTACCATCATGGATCTCAAATACAGAAATATCTTTTTGCTTCTTTTCATGCTGGCATTCATAGCCACCATCGTGGTCTACTTCTCTTCCGACAAGGATATGCAACTCACCTGGTACTTCGGAGGAGCGGCCATCCTTTTCTATCTTATCTACCGATTCTCAAAAAAATAACCAACATGGATATTGAAACGATCAAAAGACCGGAGAACCTGGTCTATGCCAAGCCGGAACTGATGAACGACAATCATATGCACTACTGTCCGGGTTGTTCACACGGTGTGGTGCACAAGGTGATCGCCGAGGTGATTGCCGAACTGGGTCTGCAGGAAAAGACCATCGGTATTGCACCTGTAGGGTGTGCCGTCTTTGCTTACAAGTATATTGATATTGATTGGCAGGAGGCAGCTCACGGCCGTGCGCCGGCATTGGCAACTGCCGCCAAGCGACTGCTGCCTGACCGGATGGTATTCACTTATCAGGGTGACGGTGATCTGGCGGCTATCGGTACCGCCGAGACCATCCATGCCGCGAACAGGGGTGAGAACATTGCCATTATCTTCATCAACAACGGCATCTACGGAATGACCGGCGGACAGATGGCTCCCACGACCTTGCGCGATATGAAGACATCGACCAGTCCTGAGGGGCGAAACGTGGAGACCATGGGCAACCCCCTCAAAATCCTCGATATGCTGGCACTGCTCGATGGTGTATGTCTGGCTACCCGCACCAGCGTCCATACCCCCGCGGCCGTGAAGAAGACGCGCCGGTTGATCAAAAAAGCATTTGAAAATTCAATGGCTGGAAAGGGCACCTCAATCGTGGAGGTGGTCTCTACCTGCAACGCGGGTTGGAAGATGACGCCGGCAGCGGCCAACGATTGGATGGTGGAGCATATGTTCCCCTACTATCCCATTGGTGATCTGAAGAATGTGTAATTCCAGGAAAAGTTAATCATGTTACAGGAAATAGTCATTTCAGGTTTTGGCGGACAGGGTGTATTGTCGATGGGTAAGATACTCGCTTATTCAGGCATTATGGAGAACAAGGAGGTCTCCTGGTTCCCGGCTTACGGGCCGGAGCAACGCGGTGGCACCGCCAACGTCACCGTCATCATCTCGGATCGGCCCATCAGCTCGCCAGTTGTCAACCGTTTCGATATTGCTATCGTACTCAACCAGCCTTCGCTCGACAAGTTTGAAGAGCGGGTGAAGCCGGGAGGGGTATTGATTTACGATGGCTACGGCATCCACCGGAAGGTGGAGCGTAGGGATATCCATGTCTATCGCATCAATGCCATGGATGAGTCAATGAAGATGGATAATACCAAGGTATTCAATATGATCATCCTGGGAGGATTGCTGCGCATATCGCCCATGGTGAAGCTGGAGAACGTGATGAAGGGGCTTAAGGAGTCGCTTCCTGAGCGCCACCACAAGTTGTTGCCCATGAACGAAAAGGCCATCCTGCGTGGCATGGAGATCGTGGAGCTGGAGCAGAAGGCCGCGATGCCCGTCACACTCGCAGATTAGCAGCCGTTTGGCGTTATGTATGATGCGAAGAGGCCATCTCATGGTTGATGATGAGATGGCCTCTTACAGATTGTTTCGGTCGGAAAGATCTCCGTTGCGGAAATGGATTACTCCTTCACCTCTTCGGATGCTTCTGCAGTCTCTTCAGTTTCTGCTGTTTCGGCCTTGTCAGCTTTTTCTGCCTTTTTCGCTTTGGCAGCCTTTGCTTTCTCTTCCTTCACTTCAGCTTCGGCAACCACATTAACCACATCGGCTTCTGCTTTCACTTCTGCCTTTGTTTCCGCTTCCTTGGCTTCCGCCTTGGCGGCTTCCTTTTTGAACGCCTCTACCTTTTGGTTGTCCAGTTTCTCCTTCAGAGCAGCCAGCTCTTCGATGTCACCGAGCGTGGTCTTCTCAACGGCAGGCATGGCAACGACTGTTTCGTTTCCTCCCTCTTTTCTGCCACTACTGCGTTTTCCTCTTCTGCGGGAGTCGTCACCCGAGAGATCTTCGTGGATACGGCTGTGTGACACGATGATGCGCTTGGAATCCTTGTTGAACTCAATCACCTTAAACTGCAGCTTTTCCTCAACCTGAGCCTGTGAGTTGTCCTCTTTGACCAGGTGTTTGGGAGTGGCGAACCCTTCCACACCGTAGGGCAGTGAGATTACGGCACCCTTATCGAGCAGTTCCACGATGGTTCCTTCATGAATGGAACCCACGGTGAAGATGGTTTCAAACACATCCCAGGGGTTCTCTTCCAGTTGCTTGTGGCCAAGGCTGAGACGACGATTTTCCTTGTCGATGTCGAGTACCTGCACTTCGATCGGCGCACCGATCTCGGTTACTTCGCTCGGGTGTTTGATCTTCTTGGTCCAGGAGAGATCGGAGATATGAATCAGTCCCTCCACGCCCTCTTCAATTTCCACGAAAGCACCGAAGTTGGTGAAGTTGCGAACGGTAGCAGTGTGTGTGCTGCCCACCGGGTACTTCACTTCAATGTCTTCCCATGGATCGGGCTTCAGCTGTTTCACGCCGAGCGACATCTTGCGGTCTTCCCGATCGAGGGTCAGGATCACTGCCTCCACCTCTTCGCCTACAGTCATGAAATCCTGTGCGCTGTGGAGATGCTGTGTCCAACTCATCTCCGATACGTGGATCAGTCCTTCCACACCCGGTGCAATCTCTACGAATGCGCCATAATCGGCGATGACCACCACTTTGCCCTTGATGATGTCACCCACCTTAAGGGTTTCGCTCAGGGCATCCCATGGGTGCGGGGTGAGCTGTTTCAGGCCGAGGGCGATGCGTTTCTTCTCGTTGTCGAAGTCGAGGATCACCACATTGATCTTGTCGTCCAGCTTCACCACTTCCTCGGGATGCTGGATGCGTCCCCAGGAGAGGTCGGTGATGTGTACCAGGCCGTCTACACCGCCCAGATCGACAAATACACCGTAGGAGGTGATGTTCTTGACCACCCCCTCGAGTACCTGTCCCTTTTCCAGCTTGGAGATGATCTCCTTCTTCTGCTGTTCCAGTTCCTCCTCAATCAATGCTTTGTGGGAAACCACCACGTTCTTGTATTCAGGGTTGATCTTCACGTCTTGTCTACAAAGATATCATAGTCACGGATCGGCTTCACGTCGATCTGCGATCCCGGAAGGAATGCTTCGATACCGAATACATCCACAATCATACCACCCTTTGTGCGGCATTTGATATATCCCTTGATGATCTCGTTGTTTTCGAGTGCTGCATTCACACGATCCCACGAGCGGGAAGCACGTGCTTTCTTGTGTGAGAGGATCAGCTGTCCTTTTTTATCTTCCTGGCTCTCGATGTATACCTCTACTTCGTCACCGATTTTCAGGTCCGGGTTGTAGCGGAACTCGTTCATCGACACCACGCCGTCTGATTTGTAGCCGATGTTTACAACCACTTCGCGTTTGTTCATGGAGGTTACGGTACCGGTTACGACCTCTTTGTCGCTGATTTTGTTCAGTGTGTTGTCGTAACTTTCGGTAAGTTTTTCCCTGTTCTCTTTGCTGTAGGCATCTCCCTCAGCATAGGAAGCCCAGTCGAAATCTTCTATGGGCGCCACATTTTTTAGGTTTTCAGTCATTTGTTGTGTAATAAATAAATCATTAAATAAGTGAGACATTATGTTGTACAATGCTTTTCAGACATTTCATTCAGATGGTAGCCTGTAACCCATAAGAGGTTTTTCCGCAGCCGGTTTCATGAAACGGTAAAAAAAGCGGTGCAAAGGTAGCCGGTTTTTTCTTAATAACCAACTCTTTGCACCATAAATTTTCCCGCAAATTTGAACTTGTACGGCATTTTTAGGCCGCTGGTCAGAGGAGCAATCCCTGCGCTACCTCCCTGCGTTTGTCGCTGCCGGCGATCTGCTCTACCAGTGTCAGCGCAAATGCAAACACCATGCCGGGTCCCTTGCCGGTGGTGATGTTGCAGTCACTCTCCACCTTTTCTCCCGTGACTTGTGCGCCGAGAAGCTTTTCCTCAAAACCGGGATAGCAGGTGGCCCGTTTCTCCCGTAGCAGGCCTAGGCTCCCCAGTACCATTGGTGCCGCACAGATGGCTGCAATTGGCTCCCCCCGCTTGTCAAAATTGGTGATCAGCTTCTTCAGCCCTTCATGTTCGTTGAGGTGCTTTGCCCCCGGCATGCCCCCTGGCAATACCAGGTAGCCCACCAGCGAGAAATCGGTCTCATCGAACAGGCTGTCGGCGACGACCGGTATGTGGTGTGCGCCGGTCACCTCTTTTTTTCCCGTGACCGATACGGTGGTCACCGGGATCTGCGCTCTTCTCAGGATATCGACCGTGGCGAGCGCTTCAATCTCTTCAAATCCGTCTGCCAGAAAGAGTGCCACTTTTTTCATAACAATTGAATTTTATTTATCTGAGTGTAAACCGATAGGTAATGGTTCCAACCTGATCTGTCATCGAGGTGATGGCATTGAATTTGGTGCTGCGTGCCGCCCTGAGTGCTTCGTTGCGCAGGGTGGCATTCGGGGTATTTGTACCTTTGCCAATGACCGCACGAATCACATTGCCGGAAGGATCTACTGTGATCTCGATCACGACCGTACCCTCGTCGTTCACGGTGTATCGTGGCTGTACCAGCCCCCCGCTACCCAGCGAGCGTCCACCCAGGTCGTATGATCCGATACCGCCTGTACCGGTGGGTGAACCTTGTGTGGCGTTGCCGGTGGTGACCCCCTGTGTGCCGCTTCCCTCGGTATTTCCGCGACTCTCGGCGCTCTCGCCGAAGAGTCCCGACATCTGCTGATTGATCTCCCGTTTCCGGGCTTCCTCTTCCCGTCGTCGCCGTTCCGCCTCCTCCCGTGCCCGCTGTTCGGCGGCCAGGCGAGCCTGTCGCTCCGCCTCCTTACGCTGAGCCTCAATATCGATGGTGGGTTCGCTCTCCTGGGTAATCAGCGGTTGTTCGGGTGTCTTCAGCGGTGGCTCGGGTTGCTGTGCCGGTAGGGGTGTCACTTCGTTCCGGGGAGGCTCAGCCACCCCGTAGGCATCTTCCACACTGCCGAACATCACCGGAATCCCTTCCAGCTCCTCAGGCGGGGTGTTGAGGGTGAAATAGGAAAACAGGAGTATCAGCAGGAGCAATATGGCAAATATGATTGTTCCTGCAATGCCTCCAATTCTCTCTCTGGTAACCTCCATTGCTTTTTTTCTGTGCTGTGGGTGAAACGATGTAGACCCTATGGGTTGGGTCTCGTCATAAGAACCATCTTGAAGCGGTTCTGGTTGGCGATGTCCAGGATACGGACAATCTCCTTGTAAGGGACGCTCTCGTCGGCGTAAAGCGCCACGAAAATATCCGGTTCGGCACTGTATACCGATTGCAGGAAGGGGGTGATCGCTTCAAAGGGCACCTGTTGTTCCCGTTCGTTGGCGTTGGCCACGTAGTAGTTCAAATCCTTGTCGATGGTTACCCGGGTAATCGGTTTTGCCTGGGCTTGTTGCTGTGACCTGGGCAGCAGCACCTGTATGGCGTTGGGCACCACGATGGTCGAAGTGATCATGAAGAAGATCAGCAGCAGAAAGATCACATCGGTCATGGATGCGAGGCTGAAATTCGATTCTATGTGAAACCGTTGTTTGAGTGCCATGTCAGTTTGATTCGATGAGTTGTGGATTCGATGATGTGTGGATGAATGATGACATCCGGCAACCAGTCAAACCGCACATAAATCTATGCCGCGGGTTCGTTTAGGATATCCATGAACTCCATGATCCGCATCTCCAGCCTGTTCACAATTCCCTTGATCCTCGTGGAGAGGTAGTTGTAGGCAAAAAGGGCGATGATGCCCACGATGAGACCACCCACGGTGGTGACCAGTGCCTCATAGATCCCGGTGGAGAGGATGTTCACATCCACATTGGCTCCGGCGCCCGCCATGCTCATAAAAGCCTTTACCATGCCGGTCACCGTTCCGAGGAACCCTACCATGGGGGCGCCTGAAGCAGAGGTGGCCAACACGGGGATTCCCTTCTCCAGTTTGGAGATCTCAATGTTTCCCTGGTTCTCGATGGCCGACATCACATCGCTCATAGGACGTCCCAGTCGTGAGATCCCCTTCTCCACCATTCTGGCAGAGGGGGTGTCGGTGTGGCGGCAGAGGTTGAGTGCCGCATCGATCTTGCCGTCGTGGATGTAATCCTTGATACGGTTCATGAACGAGTCATCTTCTCTGCCAGCTTTATTGATCACCAAGGTTCGTTCAATCAGCACGTAGATGGTCATCAGCAACAGCACCAGCAGAACGATCATGATCCATCCGCCTTTCAGTGCCAGGTCGAAAGCATTCATTCTTACTGCAATATCTTCCGCAGCAGCTGCCTGTTGCAGGGTGTTGTAGATTGCCTGAGCGCTGTCTGCCGGCGAGGGTATTTGCAAGAGATTCATATGCGAAAACTATTTATTTCTGATGCGACTCGCACGTAAGTATGTTCTTGTTGAAAAACATATGCATGCTCGTTTCTTGTTCCAATGATTCTGTAATTGTTCCTACCTTGTCGAGTGATAAAGATAAGGGTTTTGGATGATCATACCAGATCGGGAATCTCTTTTAAACAATTTTTATAGGCTTTTATTGTTTCTTTAAGGCCCAGATAAAGTGCATCGCTGATGAGCGAATGGCCGATAGAGACCTCCTTCAGCCAGGGAATCTGCTGCCAGAGGTAGTGCAGGTTGTCGAGATTCAGGTCGTGACCCGCATTGACCCCCAGCCCCAGGCTCTTTGCCATTGCTGCGGCCTCCACGAAGGGTGCCACAGCCTTCTCCCTGTCCATTGGGTATTGCATGGCGTAGGGACCCGTATAGAGTTCGATGCGATCGGTGCCGATCTGTGAAGCCATCCGGATCATCTCCGGATCGGGTTCCACGAAGAGAGAGGTACGCACTCCCATTGATTGGAACTCACTGATGATGTCAGCCAAAAACACTTTGTGTGTGACGGTATCCCAGCCGGCGTCGGAGGTGATGGCGTCGTGTGCATCGGGTACCAGGGTTACCTGTGTTGGTCTGATTTTCCGGATCAGGTTGATGAACTCTGGTGTTGGGTTCCCTTCGATGTTGAATTCTGTTTTAACTTTTGCCTGCAACTCATATACATCGCTGTAACGGATGTGTCGCTGATCAGGACGGGGATGGACCGTGATGCCCTCGGCGCCGAAGAGCTGACAGTCAACGGCCACCTGCACCACATCGGGGATGTTGCCTCCGCGTGCGTTTCGCAGCGTGGCGACTTTGTTTACATTAACGCTTAACTTCGTCATATATTGTTGTACTCTGTTCGCTGCAAATTGGCTCGATCCTGCCGTTTTTTTGACAAGGGAAAAATAAAAAAACCGCACGGGTGCTCAAATAGACAAAAAATTGCCATCTTTGCAGAAGTGATACAAAAGTAATACGAATTAACCGTTTTACGCAATGTCGGAGGAAGAATTTATCAAAAATCAGCTGGAATGGTTCACTTCTCCCCTCACTCCGGAGCAGTTTGCTGAGCTCTCGGAATCAGAAAATTCTCTGATCATCCTCGAAGTGGCGCTGAGGGACTACACCCTTGCCGAGATCGCCCGGATTGTGGAGAGCAATAACGCCCACGTGATGGCCTTGTCGGTACAGCCACTCTCTGGCGGCAGTGCCCTGTTGGTCTCTCTGAAGCTGGATGTGGATGATCCTACTGCCGTATTGCGCAGTTTTGAGCGGTTTAGTTATCGGGTGGTCTACCATTACATGAGAGAGGGTGAGGTGACCGACAGACAAAAGGATCGGCTCGATGAGCTGATGTATTACCTGGAGATGTAGTTGTAGAATCCATAAAAGGGAGAAGAAGATGAAGTTTGCCTTATTCGGGAGCATGTTTCCCGACAGGAGTGCCAGAGCGGAAGAACAGATTGGAGGTGTTTGCCTCGCCATCCTCCGGTATGGAGGGGAGTTGTTTTTGCCGGAGAGCTTCTTTCATACCCTGCCGGGACACATTCAGTACCGGGTGGGTCCATTTTGTGAGCTGGTGGAGACGCTTCCCCCGGTAGACATGGTTGTGAGTGTAGGGGGAGATGGAACCTTCCTGCGGACCGCAGCAACCGTGAGCAACTCCGGAATCCCTATACTGGGGATTAACACCGGGCGGCTAGGGTTTCTAGCAGCTATCAATTATGCGGATGTGGATGAGACATTGCAGGAGGTGATGCGCAATGACTACAGGGTAGAGAAACGTTCGCTTCTGAAGTTGACAACCGATGAGACTTTTCCCCCCGATCACTTCAACGCCCATGCCCTTAATGAAGTGGCGATACTGAAGCAGGATACGGCATCTATGCTGTCCATCCATGCCTACATCAACAATGAATACCTCACCTCTTATCAGGCAGACGGACTGGTGATTGCCACCCCTTCCGGCTCAACGGCTTACTCACTCAGTATCGGTGGCTCCATTCTGGCCCCCACAACACCCAGCATCATTCTCTCGGCTATTGCCCCGCACAACCTCACCTCCCGCTCGCTGGTGGTAGATGACAGTAGTCTGATCTCCCTGAAGGTGGAGAGCCGTAGCCACATGTACCTGGTGTCGGTCGATGGCCAGTCACGCGTGCTCGAAGAAACGGTGAGCATCCAGGTGCGCAAGGCTGATTATACCCTGCGGGTGGTGAAGCGCATCGGGCATACCTTCTACGAAACGTTGCGCGACAAACTGATGTGGGGTGCCGATGTGAGGAAGCAGCCCTGAGATAAGGGAACAGGAATCCTGTCTATAGATCTTCTTCTTCTTCTTTGCCGTACTCCTCGATGTACTCCTCTGCCCGCTTCTCTTCCCGGAACGGCATCAACCTGTCGAGCAGCAGTATCAGCAAATAGAAAATCGCCATGAAGAGAAAGATTCCCGTCATCCCGATGGCTGCAATCAACAATGCTTTTTCAACTATGGGTGTCATCATCACTACATTTAAGCGAACAATGGAATCAGTGTCAGGATGATACCTCCTGCCACCACCGAGCCGATCTGTCCCCCCACATTGGCGCTGATGGCCGGCATCAGCAGGTAGTTGAAAGGATCCTCCTTTTGTCCCATCTGGTGGATCACACGTGCCGACATGGGGAAGGCCGAGATGCCGCAGGCACCGATCATCGGGTTCAGTTTGTTGCCCTCCTTGCGGAAGAGATTCAGAAACTTGGCAAAGATCACACCGCCAAAGGTGTCGAAGACGAAGGCGAATAGTCCCAAGGCGATGATGAACAGGGTGTCCAACCGGATAAAACGTTCTGCCGTCATCGTACTGGCAATGGTGATGCCCAGCAGCAATGTCACCAGGCTGGCCAGCTCGTTTTGTGCCGACAGGGAGAGCTTGTTGAGCACGCCACATTCCCGTACCAGGTTGCCGAACATCAGGAAGCCGATCAGCGAAAGTGAGGAGGGTGCAATGATGCCTGCCACGATGGTGACCACAATGGGGAACAGGATCAGCGTCTTTTTGGAGATCTGTTTGTTGGAGGGATTGCCCATCCGGATCAGCCGTTCTCTTTTTGAAGTGAGCAACCGGATTACCGGCGGCTGGATGATGGGTACCAACGCCATGTAGGAATAGGCTGCCACCGAGATCGGACCCAGAAGTGAAGGGGCAAAACGGGAGGCCACCACGATGGAGGTGGGGCCATCGGCTGCACCGATGATGCCGATGGAGGCAGCTTCGCGCAGGTCGTAGCCCAGCATGGCCGCAAAAACCATGGTGAGGAATATACCAAATTGAGCAGCCGCTCCAAACAACAGAAGGGAGGGATTCCGGAAGAGCGGGGAGAAATCGATCATCGCCCCGATGGCGATAAAGATCAGCAGGGGGAAGATCTCGGTGGCGATACCTGCCTGGAAGAAGACATTGAGAACGCCCTCCACCGCTTCGCCCGTGGCGGGGTCAATCTGTGTGAGTGCCGAGGAGAGAGGAATGTTCACCAGGATGGCACCAAACCCCATTGGCAGCAATAACGTCGGCTCATAATTTTTGGCAATGGCCAGATAGATGAGGAGAGCTCCTACACCTATCATGACCAGATGTTGCCAGGTCATGCCTGCAATGGCAGGCAACAACTGTTCCAAACCCATAGCTTAGACAGTTTGGTTGTTTTATCAATAGAGGAACCCCAGCAGGATACCGGCAGCTACTGCCGAACCGATCACGCCGGCCACGTTGGGACCCATGGCATGCATCAGCAGGTAGTTGGCCGGATCATATTCAAGACCAATTGTTTGTGAAATACGGGCCGAGTCAGGTACAGCCGAAACACCCGAGTTGCCGATCAACGGGTTTATTTTCTTCTCTCCGGAGAGGAAAAGGTTCAGGAATTTCACAAACAGGATACCCGTACAAGTGGCAATCACAAACGAGAGTGCACCGATGGCGAATACCTTGAGTGATTCCACACGGAGGAAAGTGGTGGCCTGCGTGGAGGCGCCGACAGTGAAACCCAGCAGGATGGTGATGGTGTCAATCAGCGGGCCACGGGCTGTTTCCGCCAGGCGACGGGTGACACCCGACTCTTTCAGCAGGTTCCCGAAGAAGAGCATCCCCAGCAGGGGAAGGCCCGAAGGTACCAGGAAGGTGGTGAGCAGCATCCCCATGATCGGGAAGAGGATCTTCTCCGTCTGGGATACCACGCGAGGGGTTTTCATCCGGATCACCCGTTCTTGCTTGGTGGTAAAGAGCCGCATAAAAGGTGGCTGGATCACCGGTACCAATGCCATGTAGGAGTAGGCCGAGATGGCTACTGCTCCCAGGAGGTGTGGTGCCAGTTTGGAAGTGGTGAAGATGGCCGTTGGGCCGTCCGCACCACCGATGATGCCGATGGCTCCCGCTTCGTTGGGTGCGAATCCCATTTGCAGGGCAATGATGTAGGCGCCGAAGATGCCGAACTGTGCTGCCGCTCCGATCAGGATCAGCTTCGGGTTGGCAATCAGCGCCGAGAAGTCGGTCATGGCTCCGATACCCAGAAAGATCAGGGGGGGATACCATCCTTGTACCACTCCCTGGTAGAGGATGTTGAGCACCGATCCTTCTTCATAGATGCCTACCTGCAGATTGGCTGCCTCGTTGAAGGGGATGTTGCCTACGAGGATGCCAAATCCGATGGGGATCAGCAGCAACGGTTCGTATTCTTTGGTGATGGCCAGGTAAATAAAGACCAGTCCGATCAGAATCATGATGAGGTGTCCCGGTTCTGCGTTGTAGAAACCGGTGTAGCTCCAGAAGGTGCGCAGGTTGTCTGATAATGAGATTAATGTATTCATCTTATATCACCGGTTTTATTCGATTATTACCAGATCCGCGCCTTCCAGCACCGAATCACCCTTTTGTACGAGGATATCGGTTACTTTCCCGTTTTTGTTGGCCAGGATGTTGTTCTCCATTTTCATCGCCTCGAGGATCATCAGGGTCTGCCCCTTTTTCACCGGATCCCCTACCTTGCAGCGGATGTCGAGGATGACACCCGGTAGCGGTGACTGTACAGAACTCTTACCTGACACTCCGCTAGGTCTGGTGACCAGTGGTGTGGAGGAACTCTGTGGGGTAGGCGAGCTTACCGTGCTAGGCCGTTTCACTCCTGCCAGTGATTTTTTCTTTTTCTGTACCAGTTCCACGGAGTAGGGGGTGCCGTTCACCTCCAGTTCTACCATCTCGCTGTCCGACTTGTTGACCACCACTCTGTAAGGGGTGCCATTGATTGTATAGTTGAATTCTTTCATAGGATTGATCTTTTTTTGTCTAATACTGATTATCTGGGTAATTCCCGCAACGATTGACGCTTGGTGCTCCAGGGTGAGAAGTTGCGTTTCACCTGGTGGATGGTGAGGATGGTCGACTCGATATCGTGTTGGTCTTCCTTCAACTCATGGATGGCTGCCGCAATGGCCGCCAATACCTCTCCCGAGAGATGTGAATGGCTGCGGGCAGCGGAGAGCGTTCCGCTCTGTGCCACCTTTTTTTGCGACATGCTTTTGGCAATGATACCTGAAAACTTGAAGAAGAAGTAGAGGGCGATCAGGCCAAAAAAGACCACCATCATGGAGGTGATGGTGAGCAAACCTCCCAGCGGATCATCCTGCTCGAGGCTCACCACCTTGGGGTTCTCCTCCAGGATGGCATTGTTGCTGCTGGGGGTTACCCGCTCCAGAATTTTTGCAGTAAGGCTCCCTTCTTCGTCGTACTTGATTCCATCCTTGTCGAAACCGAAGGTCTGATCGGGCAGCATACCGGCAGGGATCACGATCTCATCAAGCAGTTTTTTGCCGTCGTTGTCATAGAGACCGATCCAGTTCTCTTTGCTGGGATCCAACTCGAAATTGAGGTGAAAGGTTCCGTTGAAGGGATTGCCATCGGCCCAGAAGAGTGCATGCTGGTGCGGTTTGATACGGGTGAGGACATCCCCGCGCGGAATCGGATACTTCGTTGGATTGCTGCGGTCGTTGGTCAGGTAACGACCACCCAGATCCATTGTCTTGGCTGTGTTGTTGTAGATCTCAATCCAACCGTTTCGCTGCCCGAAATCATCCACATAGCTTGTCTCATTGACCAGCATCACCTCGTTGATCACCCATTCCGGATTTTTTACTTTGGTGCTACAGGCAGCAAGCAATACCACTGTTGCAAGAAGAAATAGTATTCGTTTGATCATTCTCATACTCGGCTGCTTTTAAAGTGGTAAATTGTCGTGCTTTTTGGGCGGGTTCTGCAGTTTTTTAGTCTGCAGCTGCTGTAGGGCACGGATCACCCGGAAACGGGTGTTGCGCGGTTCGATCACATCGTCGATGTATCCGTAACGGGCTGCCACATATGGGTTTGTGAAGAGGTCGTTGTACTCTCTCTTCTTTTCGCTCACCAGTTCAGCCAGTTTTTCCGGATCCTTTTCGGCACTGATTTCCTTGCTATAGAGTACCTCTACTGCACCGTCGGCACCCATCACCGCGATCTCTGCGGTAGGCCATGCGTAGTTGATGTCTCCACGCAACTGCTTGCAACTCATTACGATATGGGCTCCCCCATAGGATTTGCGCAGGGTGACGGTCACCTTGGGCACAGTTGCTTCGCCATAGGCATAGAGCAGCTTGGCTCCATGGGTGATCACGCCGCCATATTCCTGACCGGTACCGGGCAGGAAGCCGGGCACGTCGACCAGTGTCAGCAGGGGGATATTGAACGCATCGCAGAAACGTACGAAGCGTGCAGCCTTGCGGGAGGCGTTGATGTCAAGTACACCGGCCAGAAACTTGGGCTGGTTGGCCACGATACCCACCGACTGGCCGTTCATGCGGGCAAAACCGACGATGATGTTCTTGGCATAGTCGGCATGCACCTCCAGAAACTCGCCGCTGTCGATCACCGCGCCAATCACCTCATACATGTCGTAGGGTTTGTTGGGACTGTCCGGGATGATATCGTTCAACCCGTCTTCCAGCCGATCAATGGGGTCGTCGTTGGGGTAGAGGGGAGCTTCCTCCAGGTTGTTCTGGGGAATATAACTGAGTAACTTGCGGATCAGCTTCATGCCATCCTCTTCGGTTTGGACCTGGAACTGTGATACGCCAGACTTGGAGGAGTGTACCGAGGCACCACCCAGTTGTTCCTGTGTCACATCTTCACCGGTGACAGTTTTCACCACCTTGGGGCCGGTGAGGAACATATAGGAGGTACCCTGGGTCATGATGATGAAGTCGGTAAGCGCTGGTGAGTAGACTGCACCGCCAGCGCAGGGGCCGAAGATGCCAGAGATTTGGGGAATCACTCCTGAGGCAAGGATGTTGCGCTGGAAGATTTCGGAGTAGCCGGCCAGGGCGTTCACCCCTTCCTGGATGCGGGCGCCGCCTGAGTCGTTGATGCCAATCAGCGGGGCACCCATCTTCATGGCCTGATCCATCACCTTGCAGATCTTTTGTGCATGCATTTCGGAGAGGGAACCGCCGGAGACGGTGAAATCCTGTGCGAAGATGTAGATGAGTCGTCCTTCAATGGTCCCATATCCGGTCACGACACCGTCGCCCAGAAATTTGGTTTTTTCCATTCCGAAGTTGTTGCAGCGGTGTTCCACGAACATGTCGAACTCTTCAAAGCTGCCTTCGTCCAGCAGCATGGCAATGCGTTCGCGTGCCGTATATTTGCCTTTCAGGTGTTGCGATTCGATTCTCTTCTCACCCCCGCCTAAGCGCGCTTTCTCGCGTAGCTGGATAAGCTCTTTTACTTTCTCGAGTTGGTTGCTCATATGAATGTAGTTATAGTGTGATGGGAAATTGGATGTTGTGGTTGTCGGGTCGATGCCTGAGTGGGTTTATTCAGGATGCTCACACAACTCGGTCAGCACACTGCCGGTTGATTTGGGATGCAGGAAGGCGATACTCAATCCTTCGGCACCACTGCGTGGTTGCTGGTCAATCAGGCGCACACCCTTGGATTCCATTTCTTTCAGGGATTCTCCAAGGTTCTTTGTCGCGTAAGCGATATGGTGGATTCCTTCCCCTTTCTTCTCGATAAATTTGGCTATGGTGCTCTCCTCGCTTGTGGGTTCAAGCAGCTCGATCTTGGTCTGGCCAACCATGAAGAAGGCGGTCTTTACCTTCTGATCCTCTACCGTTTCAATGTTGTAGCATTTTAGTCCCAAGATCCCTTCGTAGTAGGGTAGCTGTTCCTCGATGCTTTTCACCGCGATGCCGATGTGTTCAATGTGTGTTATTTCCATATGTCAATAATTGAGTAATTCGTCCGTACGTTACAAAAGTACCGCTTTCAATTCGAAAAATAAGTTAAACAGCGATAATAATTTCACTATCTGACGGCAACAAGGGTCTCAGATGGATGAGATACGCAGTACCTCAAGCAGCTCTTCGCTAATCTCCCGTTCCTTTCGGATAGCCCTCTTGAAGGGAACATAAACGATTTCGTTTTCCCGGATACCAATCATCACGTTGCGCTGATTTTCCAAGAGTGCCTGAATGGCTGCAATTCCCATGCGGCTGGCGAGGATCCGATCCTGAGCCGACGGTGAGCCTCCCCGTTGCAGGTGCCCCAGAATGGAGACGCGTACGTCATACTGCGGATACTCTTTCTTTACCCGTTGTGCGAGCTTCATGGCGCCACCGGTCACCTCGCTCTCGGTGACAAGCACCATGCTGCTGCTCTTCGATTTACGGAATCCCTGCTCTATCAGTTCGCCCAACTGATCCTTTTCGATGCTGATCTCCGGAATGATAGCCGCTTCGGCTCCAGAGGCAATAGCACTGTTGAGAGCCAGGTATCCGCAATTACGACCCATTACTTCCACAAAGAAGAGGCGTTCATGTGAGGTTGCCGTATCGCGAATCTTGTCCATCGACTCCATGATGGTGTTGAGTGCGGTGTCGTAGCCAATGGTCGTATCGGTACCGTTCAGGTCATTGTCAATGGTTCCGGGAAGACCCACTACCGGAATATTGTATTCACTGGCTAAGATCCCTGCTCCGGTGAGGGAACCGTCACCTCCTATCACTACCAATGCGTCGATGGCGTGCTTTTGCATGTTTTCGTAGGCAATCCTTCGCCCCTCCTCGGTCATGAATTCCAGGGAGCGGGCTGTTTTCAGAATGGTTCCACCCTGCTGGATGATATTGCTGACACTGTTGGTTTTGAACTCTTCGATCTCGTCTGTTATCAGACCCTTGTAACCCCTGTAGATGCCGTAGACCCGCATCCCGTTTGATATGCCGGCACGTGTTACCGCGCGTATGGCGGCGTTCATACCCGGGGCGTCACCGCCGGAGGTGAGGACTCCTACGCTTTTGATGTTTGACTCCATACTGATTGTTACCTGTTAGTAAGATTGCAGGTTACCCGCGTGATAACCCTCAAATCAACAAGGCGCAAAGATACATTTTTTTGACAACGGCACAAAAAAAAGCTGCTTTAAAAAGCAGCTCTTTCCGGTTCTGTCTGAGGTCTCAGTCGGGTGATTCTGTTGGCGACAGCCTCCATCTGCCACTGGGGTGTGGAGGTGGCACCGCAGATGCCAATGGTGATGTCGTCACGCAGCCATGCCGGATCCACCTCTTCGGGGGTATGAATCAGGTAGGAGTTGGGATTCCTTCCTTTGCATTCATCGAAGAGCACCTTTCCATTAGAGCTCTTTTCACCGGCAATGAAAATGATCAGGTCGTGGCTTGCGGCAAATTCCCGGATATTGGGTACCCGGTTGGATACCTGGCGGCAGATGGAGTCGTTGAAGAAGAAAGATGCTCCCTCCACCATACGTGCCTTGATCATTTCCCCAATCTCGTAAAAGCCGTCAAGCGGTTTGGTGGTTTGTGAAAAAAGGCTGATATCACGCGAGAAATCAAGTTTCTCGATCTCTTCCTTGGTTTCGATGATGATGGCAGATTCCCGGGTTTGTCCCATTAATCCTTTCACTTCGGCATGTCCCCTCTTGCCGTAGATCACGATCTGAATCCCTTTGTCGGCACCCAACTCATATTTTTTCCGTATCTTCTTCTGCAGGCCCAGTACCACGGGACAGGAGGCATCGATCAGCTCAATGTTGTTCTGCTTTGCTATCTCATACGTGCTGGGCGGTTCACCGTGCGCACGCAGCAATACTTTCACATTCTTCAGCTTTTTCAGCTGTTCATGGTCGATGGTGATCATCCCCATTCTTTCCAGACGCTCCACTTCTATGCTGTTGTGGACGATGTCTCCCAGGCAATAAAGGGTTCCATCTTTCTTCAACTCCTCTTCGGCCCGGGTAATCGCTTTGGCCACGCCAAAGCAGCATCCTGACTGCCGGTCTATCTCGATTTTACTCATGTTGTTGCTGTGATTTTGTGATACATATCCATTGCCCATTGCAGCTGTTCATCGATGCCTATATGCGAATTGTCCAGCTCCAGCGCATCGTCCGCCTTGCGCAGTGGACTCTCCGTACGTGACGTGTCCCGCAGGTCCCTCTCTTTCACGTTGGCCAGCACCTCCTCAAAAAGAGGATCCTCCCCTTTGGCTGTCATCTCATCGAAACGACGGCGGGCACGTACCTCGGGTGAGGCGGTGAGAAAAAGTTTCAACTCGGCATCGGGAAAGACCACCGTCCCGATGTCGCGACCATCCATCACCACTCCTTTCTCTTTACCCATCAGTTGCTGCTGACGCACCAGCTCGTGACGCACGAAGCCGAGCGTGCTCACTCGGCTGGCTCCATTGGCTACCTTCAGGGTTCGTATTTCCCGTTCCACATTTTCACCGTTCAGGAAGGTTTCCTGCTCACCCTTGTTGTTGGTTTTGAAGGTGATGGCAATATCTCCGATGTGTTGTTGGAGCGCTTCCTTGTCCATTCCGGTCTCCGTGATCCATCCTTTCCTGAGCGCATGGAGAGCTACGGCACGATACATGGCGCCACTGTCGATGTAGATATATCCCAGATGTTTAGCCAATCCTTTGGCCACCGTACTCTTACCGCACGAGGAGAAGCCGTCTACGGCAATGTTGATTTTTTTATGTTCCATTATATGGTCTTCGTCACCTGCATAAACACGTTACAAAGATAGATTGTTTTTTGCTGAAGTTCATTTAACAGATGCAAACAACATAGAAGATGACCCACAACCGTTTGTTGCAGGTGGTCTTTGGGAATGTTTCGCATGGCAGTCACATGTGGTTACTCCTCCAGGAAATTGGGATAGAGATAGTCGGTTGCCGGCACGAAGGTCTCCTTGATGCATTGCGGGGATACCCAGCGCAACAGGTTGAACAGTGATCCTGCCTTATCGTTTGTCCCTGAGCCGCGGCCGCCGCCGAAGGGCTGCTGGTCCACTACGGCGCCGGTGGGTTTGTCGTTGATGTAGAAATTGCCGGCGGTGTGCATCAGTCGGCTGGTCATTTTTTCGATGTGTGCCCTGTCGGAAGAGAAGATGGCGCCGGTCAGTGCGTAATCGGTGCTGTTGTCGAGGATGTTCATTGTTTCCTCCAGCTTATCTGGTTCATAGAGATAGACGGTGAGGATGGGACCGAACAGTTCCTCCCGCATGGTGATGTAATCAGCCTTTTTTGCCAGGATTACCGTGGGCTGTATAAAGTAACCCAGCGATTTGTCGTAGGTCCCGCCACAGACGATCTCCGCATCGGGTGATCTGCTGGCACCATCGATTACAGCAGCTAGCTTGTCGAACGACTCCTCGTCGATCACTGCATTCACGAAGTTGCTGAAATCCTCCACGACCCCTGTCCTGATCGAGGTCAGGTCTTCCGTTACATATTGCCTGATCTCTTCCCACAGATTGACGGGGATGTAGGCGCGCGAGGCAGCGGAGCATTTCTGTCCCTGGTACTCAAAGGCGCCGCGGGTGATGGCGGTAGCCACCTGCTTTGCATTTGCTGTCTCGTCGGCCAGGATATAATCCTTTCCGCCTGTTTCGCCCACGATGCGGGGATAGGATTTGTAGCGTCCGATATTGCCCGCGATACTGCTCCAGATGCCGTTGAAAACGGCAGTTGAGCCGGTAAAGTGGAGACCGGCGAATTCAGGGTGGTCGAATACCACCTCGGCTGTCTCCCTGCCGCCGGCATAGACCAGGTTGATGACCCCTTCGGGTAGTCCTGCTTCCTGTAGCACCTGCATGATGAGGTGCGCCGACCAGACAGCTGTTTTGGAGGGTTTCCAGACTACCGTGTTGCCCATCAGCGCGGGGGCGCCACCCAGGTTGCCGGCGATGGAGGTGAAGTTGAATGGGGTAAGGGCGAAGATGAAGCCTTCCAGTGGTCGCCATACCATCCGGTTCCAGACGCCGGGTGATGAGTTGGGTTGCATTTGGTAGATCTCTCGCATATTCTTTACATTGTAGCGATAGAAATCCACCAGTTCACATACCGCGTCGATCTCCGACTGGTAGGCATTTTTCGACTGACCGATCATGGTCACTGCGTTGAATGCACTGCGGTAAGGACCGGCAATCAATTCTGCCGCCTTGAGGAAGATGGTTGCGCGGCTCTCCCAGTGCATCGCTTCCCAGGCCGGTTTGGCTTTCAGTGCCGCATCGATGGCCATCCGTACATGACGCTTATCCCCCTGGTGGTAGGATCCCAGCAGGTGACGATGATTATGCGGTGGGCGGATATCCTGCAGGTTGCCGGTGCGTACTTCTTTCCCATTGATGATCATTGGGAGATCCATTCCTCCCCTGTTCAGTTCCTCCAGTTTTTGCTTCAGTGCTGCTCGTTCGGGTGATCCGGGGGCATAACTCTTTACCGGTTCGTTTTTCACGTCGGGTAGTTGATAGATTCCTTTAGGCATAGCGGTAGAGTTTGTGGTTTATATGGCACAAATATATCAAAAATGTTGGATGAAACACTGTTCCTGCGTTATTTTATGGATTTTCCTCCGGCTTCCTCCGGGTTATTGGTTTTATTTGGTAAAACAGATCCGGGATTTGTTTTTTTATTATTTTTGCGTCATATCGGAATACTTTCTACACACATGCAATCAGGAAAAACCAACCTCCCCGATTTTGAAAACAGCGAAGTCGCTTTCCGTAACCAATCCAACGGTGATCTGCGACGGGCATACCACCTTTTCAGGGTGGTGAACAGCAAAGAGTTGGTATGGCTGGGCAAGAGTTTGCTCCATATCTCCTTTGCCCTGCATCTTCCTGTGAAAGGTTTCATTCGTAACACCCTTTACCGTCATTTTGTGGGTGGGGAGTCGATCGATGACTGTAGCAAAACGATTTGTCGCCTGGCGGGAGGAAACGTACAGTCAATACTCGATTATGCTTTGGAGGGAGAGGATTCGGAGGAGGTGTTCGATGCTACCTGTGAAGAGGTGATCCGCACCATTGAATTTGCAAGCCACAACAGGAATGTTCCCTTCAGTGCTTTCAAAATCACCGGCCTGGCCCGTTTCGATCTGCTGGAGAAGGTGAGTGCCGGCGATCCGCTCACTGTGGGAGATACTGCTGCCTTTTCCCGGGTGAAAGAACGGGTTGAGGCCATCTTCCGTCGCGGTTATGAACTGGATGTTCCGGTGTTGATCGATGCTGAGGAAACCTGGATTCAGCCGGTATTGGATGAATTGGTGCTACGCTGTATGGCGAAGTATAACCGCCAACGGGCTATCGTACAGAACACCTACCAGATGTATCGCCGCGACAGCATTGCCCGGGTCTGGCAACACCACCGCCTGGCACAGGAGGGAGGTTTTCGCCTCGGACTGAAGATTGTGCGGGGGGCTTATATGGAGAAAGAGCGGGCACGTGCTGCCGAATGGGGATATCCATCACCCATCCAGCCCGATAAGGCTGCCACTGACAGGGATTTCGATGAAATCATCCGTTACTTGATGGAGCATTCTGAGACCATTGATTTCATGGTGGCTACACACAACGAAGCCAGTACACTGCTGCTGGCCTCCTTGATCGATGCTGCCGGTCTGGCACGGAATCATCGTGGAATATTTTTCTCCCAGCTTTATGGCATGAGTGACCACCTCACCTACAATCTGGCGGAGATGGGGTACAATGTCGCTAAATATGTCCCTTACGGGGAGGTAAGAACTGTGATGCCCTACCTGTTGCGGCGCGCTGAAGAGAACTCATCGGTAAAAGGACAGAGCAGTCGTGAGTTGAAAATGATCCGAAAAGAAATCCGGAGGAGAAGCAAGGTGATGCATTGATTCGCAAATCAGCATATCAGCTCATCAGCATATCACTTCACCTCCCAGACGTTGGAAGAGGAAAGCAAAAATTCGGTGAATGATTTCTTCGGACTTTTCTGTTGTACCCCGGCAATCTGCTCTTCATAATCTCTTTCGTAGGAGGGAGCCATCACGCTGCGGATTACGCCGAGAGCTACCGGTAGGTTGTCGGCTGTTTCCATCAGGGCAAGTCTCATGTGCAGGGTATTGTCCACTGTGGTGGCATCGTGTACCAGCACATCATCGAGGGTATAGCCATCTTCACCTATCGTGACGGCTTTCAGGTTCCATCCGTCGAGCACCAACCCCTTTTCGTTATCTTTTCCGAAGAGCATCTTCTCTCCCTGACGAAGGGTGATGGTGTTATCTGCTTTCCAGGCGCGGTCACTGATCTTGTTGTGGATGCCGTCGTTGAAAATCACGCAGTTCTGGAGCACCTCCACTACGGAGGTTCCCTGATGGCGTGCCGCCTCCACCATCACCTCCACCTGGTTCTTCATATCCACGTCAATGGCACGGGCAAAGAAGGTTCCCCTGGCACCGAAGGTCAGTTCTGCCGGGCGGAAGGGATCTTCCACGGTGCCATAGGGCGATGACTTGGATACGAATCCTCTGGATGATGTGGGGGAGTATTGTCCTTTTGTGAGTCCGTAGATCTTATTGTTGAAGAGCAGGATATTGATGTCGACGTTGCGGCGCACAGCATGAATGAAGTGGTTGCCCCCGATGGCGAGCGAGTCGCCATCGCCGGTAGCCACCCAGACACTCAGAGCGGGATTGGCCACCTTCACACCGGTGGCGATGGCAGCGGCACGACCGTGGATACTGTGAAACCCGTAGGTGTTCATATAGTAAGGCAATCGCGAAGAGCAACCGATGCCGGAGATAACGGCCGTGTTGTGCGGATCGAGGTTCAATTCTGCCAGTGCCTTGTGGAGGCAGGTGAGGATCGCGTAGTCACCGCAACCGGGGCACCAGCGCACTGCATTTTCACTCTTGTAATCCTTCGCAAGATATTTCTGATATTTTATTTCTGTTGCTTCCATGCTGTTATCCTTCCATCATTTGGGTAAATGCTTCCACCATTTCGCTCACCTTGAAGGGTTGTCCCTCCACCTTGTTGTATTTGCAGATCGAGTGCAGATCAGGGAACTTGCCATTCAGGTAGTCGGCAAACTGGCCGTTGTTTTGTTCGGCCACAATCACTGTGCTATAACGGCGCAGCAGTTCATGGCTGTTGAGCGGGAGCGGTGAGATATAGCGGAAGTGGGCATAAGCCACTTTTTTGCCATTGTCGCGGAGGCGTAGCATGGTCTCCAACAGATGACCCTGTGTGCCACCCCAGCCCACGATCAGCGTATCGGCATCGGGATCGCCCAACACCTCCTGTTCCGGTATGAACCGCGCGATGTTGTCGATCTTCTGCTGTCTGATGTTGACCATCCGCTGGTGGTTCTCAGGGTTTGAGGAGATGACACCCGTGAGCAGATCTTTTTCCAAGCCGCCAATGCGGTGCATATATTGTGGTGTGCCGGGTACCCCCCAGTATCTTACCAGTGTCTCCGCGTTGCGTATGAACGGCTTCCACTCACCGGCATCCCCGTTGAAGTGTTCCTGCACATAGGGCGGTTTGATTTCCGGGTAGCTCTCCATGTCGGGAATCTTCCAGGCAGAGGAGCCGTTGGCGATGTAACCGTCGGTGAGCAGGATCACCGGAGTCATATGTTCCAGCGCAATCTTCGATGCATAGAAGGCGCTCTCGAAACAGTCAGTGGGTGAAGCGGCGGCCATCACCACCAGAGGGCTTTCTCCGTTGCGCCCGTAGAGTGCCTGGTTCAGGTCGGTCTGTTCACTCTTGGTGGGCATACCCGTTGAGGGGCCGCTACGTTGTACGTCGATCACCACCAGCGGTAGTTCGGTCATTACGGCCAACCCCAGTGCTTCACTTTTGAGTGCCAGTCCTGGCCCCGAAGTGGAGGTGGCTGCCAGACTGCCCGCAAAGGCGGCACCAATGGAGGAGGTGATTCCGGCAATCTCATCTTCCATCTGCAGGGCTTTTACTCCGAAGTCCTTTCTCTTGGCCAGTTCCTGCAGGATATCGGTGGCCGGTGTGATGGGGTAGGAGCCCAGGAAGAGCTGAAGCCCTGCTTTCTCGGCAGCTGCGATCAGACCGTAGGCAGTGGCGGTGTTGCCGTTCACGTCGGTATAAAACCCTTTGGTTGCTTCTACCGGTTCGATCCGGTAGGTGGAGGCGGTCAGGTGTATGTTGTTACCGTAGTTGTAACCATCGGTCAACGCCTTGATGTTGGCTTCCACAATTTTGGGCCGTTTGCCGAACTTCTGTTCCAGTAGCTTGTCGGCAATCTCGAGTGGACGGTTGAAGAGCCAGCAGACGATGCCAAGAGCGAACATGTTTTTGCAGCGGAGCATCTCCTTGTTTTCCAGTCCTGAGCCCTCCAGTGAGGATTTGGTCATCGAGGTGATGGCAACCCCTACCGGCTGCACATGTGCCAGATTCAGCTCTTCAAACGGATCCAGGGTTTTGAACAACGCCTTGTCGAGATCTTTCTTCTGGAAAGAGTCGGTGTCGAACAGTACGATCGACCCCTTTTTCAGATAGGGTGCGTTCACTTTGAGGGCTGCTGGGTTCATCGCTACCAGCACATCGGTCTTATCACCCGAGTTGTATACATCTTTCGCGCCGATGCGTACCTGAAATCCCGAGACGCCGTGCAATGACCCCTGCGGTGCACGGATTTCCGCCGGGAAATCGGGGAAGGTGGCGATCTCGTTTCCGAAGATAGCCGAAAGGGTGGAGAAGAGGGTACCCGAAAGCTGCATTCCGTCGCCGGAATCGCCCGAAAACCGGATGGTTACTTGTTTGATGTCGGTTATGACCGCATTTGTTGGCATATGTTTTGTCGTAGTTGTTGAGTCGTTTTCACTCAGATTTGCGTTTAGGGGTCAGCAAGCATCAGCTGTTTGTTGATCTCTTGCAATGAGACTGCAAAGTAATAAAAGAGTCGTCGAATAAGCAAATAAATCGTGTCGAAACAGGACTA
>JADLKK010000278.1 GCA_016839025.1 Proteiniphilum sp. | reverse complement strand
CCGGTTGAATTCCAGCGGATTCTCTCCATGAGTCTCGACCGTGCCCACAAAGCCCGTTTCGTCCTCTCTAAAGTATTGGCGCAACTCGGCTACATCGGCGATGTCCCCATGCCCGACATCTCCACCAAAGAAAAAGCACAAGCTTATATCGGTCTGGACATGCGGCAGGAAAGAGAAGCAAAAAAGCAATTCATGGAAACGGTTGTCCCCAAATGGCTGGAAACAGCTAAAGCCAATAACCGGTTGGTGAGCAGAAGATAAAACGGCATCGTCACGGGTAATTATGAACAAAGACGCTCGAAGAATATGGGAGAAACCGTGGAGCTACACCGAAGGATTTATAGTTGCCGGAGGCATTGCACTGACAGGACTCCTGCTGCAGCTCCTGCTCGGCAATATTCGCCCCGCTGATTTCCGTTCCCCTGTAAATACCACCGTCGGGGCCCTGCTGGTTGCAGGGCTTCTTTGTTGCCACTTTCTGCTGAGAGACAATCACGTTGTCCGCTGGTTGTCGGGCGCAAGGTCAACCGTTCCGGCTATGCTTGTGGTGCTGTTGTCTATCGTCATTCTGGGGCTGACACCTCAGTTCACTATACACGAACCGCAGGAACATCTGCCGAACAACATTTTCAGCCGGATGGGATGGTACCGGATGACAACTTCATGGGCATTCGTGCTTCTCTGTTTTTACATCCTGGTAATTCTAGGACTCACAGTGCTGAGAAAAACCCGCAAATCTCAATCGTGGAGGCTGATCGGATTCTACCTCAACCACCTAGGATTGTTTTTTGCTCTGGGGGGCGGCCTGTTGGGAAGCGGCGACATGCAACGGTACACCATGACGGTTGTGGAAGGGAACACAGAATGGCGTGCACACGATGCTCTGGGTAACCTCAAGGAGCTTCCTGTAGCTATTGAACTGGATACGTTTATAATAGAAGAATATCCACCAAAACTGGTTGTCATTGATAATCGCACGGGAAAAATCCTGCCCGTAAACCGTCCCGGATCGTACATGTTTGAAGGGTTGGGCAAACCAACTCAACTAAACGGAAATACTATCGAAGTGCTCGAATATATTCCGCAAGCGGCTGTAGTAAGGGACTCTGCCTTTACAAGTGTTGTACCCATGCTTATGGACGGAGCAGCCACTGCCTTGAAAGTACGGGTA
>JADLKK010000121.1 GCA_016839025.1 Proteiniphilum sp. | reverse complement strand
CTCGCCTCCTTTGCCAATCCGCTGGCTTTTCAGAAGAAGCTGCGGGCGCGCTGGCAGAACCACAAGCATGTGACCTACTGCCTTTACGGCAGCAAACGCCACATGCTTCTCGATGTCTTTACCAACAGTTCCATGCCCTTCTATAAGTTTGGAGAGTTGCTCTACCTGAAAAAAATTGAAGCTGAAGAGTGGATTCCATTTATATGTCGACGATTCAGGGACACGGGAAAAGAGATATCGGCTGATGATGCCCGACTGATCGCCCAACTGGCCGACAATCACCCCTACTACGTACAACAGCTGGCTCAGCAGAGCTGGTTCAGGAGCGGCAGGAAGTGCAACAGGGAGATCGTCCTCACGGCGCGTGAGGATATCGTGGGACAGCTGGGACTGCTCTTTGCCCACATCACGGAACGGTTCTCCTCCACGCAGTTGGGACTCCTAAGAGCGATTATCGCAGGTGAGAAACAGCTCTCGGCACAGCAGACACTGCTACAATACCGCCTTGGCACTTCAGCCAACGTAGTAAGGATAAAAAGAGGCCTGATCGAATCGGAGGTGCTGGACGACAGCGGCGGAGAATTGACATTCCTGGATCCGATGTTCCGCTACTGGCTCGAGTACATCCTCTTTCATAAAGAGTCAACAAATAATTTCACAAACGATAAAACAGAAAGCTAACAGCTTTACATAAACATCCATTAATCGAAACAAGAGATGGCTACAACAGAGAAAAGCGAAGAGAGAACAACAAAGAGTACTGCTAACAACACAGAGAGCAGAGAAACCACACGCAAGCGCAAGAACGTGAAGGCGGGGGCGAAAAAGAACTTCATCCTCGACACCAACGTGATCCTGCACGACTACAAATGCCTGGACAACTTCGAGGAGAACGATATTTACATCCCCTTCATCGTGCTGGAGGAGCTGGACAAGTTCAAAAAGGGAAGCGACCAGATCAATTTCAATGCCCGTGCCTTCGTGCGGGAGCTAGATCTGATTACCGACGATGATCTCTTCACCCACGGAGCCGACCTGGGCGTGGGAAAGGGCAAGTTATACATCGTGAACGCATCGCGCGACAACAAGAAGATCAACGATGCCTTCCCGGAGAAGATACCCGACAACCGCATCCTCACCGTGGTGGATGATGTGGCTGTCAAGCATCCGCAGATGAAGACCATCCTGGTATCGAAGGATATCAATCTACGCATGAAAGCCCGTTCACTGGGCATGATGGCCGAGGACTACATCAATGACAAGGTAACCAACATCGACATTTTCGACCAGGGCGAGGTGGTGATCGAAGGGATCAACCCCGACCTGATCGATCAGCTCTACGCTCATACCGGTGGCGTAGAGCTGGATGCATTCAGCTTCGAAACACAGCCTGAGCCGAACCAGTGTTTTATCCTGAAGAGCGAACGCAACAGCGTGCTGGCACGCTACAATCCCTTCACGCAGAAGATCACCAAGGTGGACAAGGAGAACAATTTCGGTATCCAGCCCCGCAATGCGGAACAGGCCTTCGCCTTCGAGGTGCTGAACGACCCGGATGTGAAACTGGTGGGAATCACGGGTAAGGCGGGTACGGGAAAGACTTTGCTGGCACTGGCTTCAGCGCTGAGGCAGCACAAGGTCTACAGCCATATCCTGCTGGCGCGTCCCATCGTATCCCTTTCGAACAAGGATCTGGGATACCTGCCGGGGGACGAAAAACAGAAGGTGGCACCCTACATGCAACCACTGTTCGACAACCTGAACGTGATCAAGACACAATTGGGACAAAACAGCCCCGACCTGCGGGTGATCGACGAGCTGCAGAAATCGGGACAGCTGGAGATCGAGGCACTCGCCTTCATCCGCGGACGAAGCCTTACGGAGACCTTCTGCATCATCGACGAGGCGCAGAACCTGACACCGCACGAGGTAAAAACCATTATCACCCGCGCCGGGGAGAACACCAAAATGGTATTCACAGGCGACCTGCAGCAGATCGACTCGCCCTATCTCGACACCCAGTCGAACGGCCTGGCTTACATGATCGACAAGATGAAAGGACAGCAGATCTTCGGGCATGTGAACCTGGTGAAGGGGGAACGGAGCGAGCTCTCCGAACTGGCAAGCAATCTGTTATAAGGTGGGTAAGTTGGCAGGTTAATAGGTTAATAGGTTAATAAGTTCTTGGTTCGGGGTTCGAAATCGATAGCCGATAGCGAATAGCTGATAGCTGATAGCTAAAAGCTAAAAGCTGACAACTAAATTTTCTTTATCTTTGCATCCCGATAAAAGTAATCAGACGATGCAGAAACCGACCATACCGAAAGGAACCCGTGACTTTTCGCCCGAAGAGACGGCGAAGCGCAACCATATCTTCGACACCATCCGTGAGGTCTATCGCCTCTATGGCTTCCGCCAGATAGAGACACCGGCGATGGAGAACCTCTCCACGCTGATGGGCAAGTATGGCGAAGAGGGTGACAAGCTGCTCTTCAAGATCCTCAACTCGGGCGATTTCCTCTCGTCGATGAGCGAGGCGGACCTGAAGGAGGGCAATGCGGCCAGAACCGCCACACGTATCTCGGAGAAGGGGTTGCGCTACGACCTCACGGTGCCCTTCGCACGCTACGTGGTGATGCACCGCAACGAGATCACCTTCCCTTTCCGGCGTTATCAGATACAACCGGTGTGGCGGGCCGACCGCCCACAGAAGGGTCGCTACCGCGAGTTTTTCCAGTGTGACGCCGACATCGTGGGATCGGACTCGCTGCTCAACGAGGTGGAGCTGGTGCAGATCATCGATGAAGTGTTCAGTCGCCTGGGTATCCGCGTGTCGGTGAAGCTGAACAACCGCAAGATCCTCTCCGGCATCGCCGAGATCATTGGCGAGGTGGACAAGATCACCGACATCACCGTGGCGATCGACAAGCTGGACAAGATCGGGCCGGAGAAGGTGAACGAGGAGCTGGCATCGAAAGGGATCGCACAGGAGGCGATCGACCGGTTGCAGCCGATCATTCAGCTGAGCGGAACCACCGGCGAGAAGCTGGAGAGACTGCGGAAGCTGCTGGCAACCTCGAAGACCGGCACCAAAGGCGTAGAAGAAATGGCATTCATCATCGGCAAGACGGAAGCGTTGCAGCTTCGCAACGAGGTGGAGCTGGACCTGACGCTGGCACGCGGACTCAACTATTACACCGGCGCAATCATCGAGGTGAAGGCGCTCGACGCACAGATCGGCAGCATCACCGGCGGGGGTCGCTACGACAACCTGACCGGCATCTTCGGACTGCCGGGCGTCTCGGGCGTGGGTATCTCCTTTGGTGCGGATCGCATCTACGATGTGCTGACGCAGCTGGAGCTCTTCCCGGAGAGCTTCTCCCACTCCACCGAACTGCTCTTCGTGAACTTCGGCGAACGGGAAGCGGACTGGCTGCTGCCACTGGTGGCACAGTTACGCCGTGACGGCATCTGCTGTGAGCTATACCCCGAATCGGCCAAGATGAAGAAGCAGCTCTCCTATGCCGACAGCAACCGGATCCCCTTCGTGGCGATGGTGGGTGAGAACGAGATGAAAGAGGGCAGGATCACGCTGAAGAAGATGCAGTCGGGTGAACAGACGAGTGTCACTCCTGATGCATTGATGAGGGCGATCAGAGGATAACCCAAATGATTACATTAACCGCAACAGCAGTATATAGCTAAAAAAAGCTCTGGAAATTCCGGAGCTTTTTTGTTGAATCTTATCGGATGATCTTCACATCCACGGCATTCATTCCCTTGGGACCGCGTTCCAGTCGGTAGGTGACCAGATCGCCCTCTGCAATTCCATGCTCGGCATTGCTCTTGTGGAAGAAGTACTTGATGACGCTGTTGCCCTCGCGGATGAACCCGAAGCCACGGGTCTCGTCGTAAAAGTCGACACGTCCTTCCGGGTCGCCCGCCTCCTCGGCGACCTCCTTGCGGGGTACAGAGATCTCAATATCTTCCAATTCAATCTTTTCTTCCTCCTGAATGGGTTCAGGTGGTGTATCGATGATCACGCCATTGGCATCGACATAGGCGATCATATCCTCAAAGGAACTGGTGCCCTGCTGCTTCCGTTCCTCCTTGCGCTGTTGTTTTTCTTTTCTCTTCTGCTGTTTCTGCTTCTCGATCTCTCTTTTGTTGAATGAATTTGATCTTGCCATTGATTCGTTTAAATAGTTTTTTACGTTAGTATGTTATTGCGTTAATTCGTTAGTATGTTATTCGTTCATAGTTCGAAGCTAAAAGCTAACCGCTAATTCGCAATCGGCAGCTTCCGTCCGGTCAGCTTCTGGATATCCCGCAACATGGGCTGCTCCTCCTGCGTGCAGAAGGTAAGGGCCCGTCCGCTGTTACCGGCACGACCCGTGCGACCGATACGGTGCACGTAGGTCTCCGCCACGTCGGGCAGGTCGTAGTTGATCACCAGGTCGAGCTGGTCAATATCAATACCACGAGCGGCGATATCGGTGGCGATCAACACCTTCGTGGTGCGCGCCTTGAAGTCACTCAGCGCCCGCTGGCGCGCGTTCTGCGACTTGTTTCCGTGGATGGCCGCGCTGCCGATGCCCGCCCTGGTCAGGATCCGTGCAATCTTGTCGGCACCATGCTTGGTGCGCGAGAAGACCAGCACCGACTTGTCCTGTTCCTGTTTCAGCAGGTCGATCAGCAGATCCTTCTTTTCGAGTTTCTCCACCAGGTAGATGCGCTGGTCGATGGTCTCCACCACCGATGAGACCGGTGTCACCTCCACGCGTACCGGCTTGTGTAGGATGGTACGTGATAGCGAAGCGATGGAGTCGGGCATGGTGGCCGAGAAGAAGAGCGTCTGCTTGTGCTTGGGCAGCAGGGGCAGCAGCCGCTTGATGTCGTGAATGAACCCCATGTCGAGCATCCGGTCCGCCTCGTCGAGGACGAAATGGCGGATGTGCTGCAGGGTAATAATTCCCTGTCCGATCAGATCGAGCAGTCGGCCCGGCGTGGCGACGAGGATGTCGACGCCTCCCTTGAGGGTGTTCACCTGCGCATGCTGCTTCACTCCGCCAAATATGACGGTGTGCCGCAGCCGGGTATATGTGTTGTACTCCCGGATGCTGTCGTCGATCTGAATGGCCAGTTCGCGTGTGGGGGTGAGGATCAGCGCCCTGATCTCTCTTCTCTTTCCCAGTGGCCTGTCCGAGCAGAGCTGCTGGATGATGGGGATGGCAAAGGCAGCGGTCTTGCCGGTACCCGTCTGTGCCAGTCCCAGGATGTCCTTGTTGTGCAGCGCCGGGATGATGGCCTGCTCCTGTATGGGTGTGGGGGTGGAGTATCCTTTTTCGCTGAGAGCCTGTAAGATCGGCTCCATGATCTCTAATTCATTAAATGTCATTCGTTTTGTCTATGGCTGCGATTTTCTATTGATGAAGCAGCGTTGGTGTTATATTGACCGCATGTAGTCGGGGATCCTTATTCCCATGCCCATTTCTACAGGGCGGTTGATTTATCTCTCTCTGCCCGTTCCCGCGATACGACGGCAGGATCCGGATTACGCTCTCCTCTGTCCGCAGACCCTGGAGAATGGCGTTTTATGAACAAATGGTGGGGAAAAACTGAATGAGTAGGACCTACACACGAGATGTTACGAAGGACAAAGATACACAAAAAAATTCACATTTGCATGTTTCACGCTTTTATTAGATAATTGTTCCGGGTTCAGGGTTCCGGGTTCCGGGTTCAGGGTTCCGGGTTCAGGGTTCCGGGTTCATCAAACTACAAACTATAAACTGTGAACTATGAACTATGAACT
>JADLKK010000277.1 GCA_016839025.1 Proteiniphilum sp. | reverse complement strand
AAGGCAGCTGATAGCTGCTGCACCGGATAGAGGTAAAGCCCCCGTTCTCCTATGGTCTTCCAGTCTCCCGAAAGGGAGTAGCCCGCTTCGGGTACGAGGCAGTGCAGGTGCGGATGCAGTGAGAGGTTCTGCCCCCAGGTGTGCAGTACGCACAGGGCACCAGTCTCCACCCCATGTCGGGTGTAGCCGAAGGTGCGCAGCGTGTGCCAGACAGCCTCGAAGAGCGTGTCGTAGTACAGCCTGCCGTTATGCAGACACAGCCCGTTGAGCTGATGTGGTACCGTGAATACCAGGTGGTAATGCCTTACGGGCAACGTTGAGTGAACCAAATCGTCTATCCAGAAAGCCTGCTTCGAGGCCTGACAGGTGGGGCAATGCCTGTCGCCGCAGCTGTTGTAGCTGTAGCGTACCACTCCGCATTGATCGCACGCCTGTTCGTGTCCACCCATGGCGGCCGTACGGCAAGTGGCTATCCTTCCCAGCACCTTGCCATGTAGGGACGTAAAAGAATCGGAGGAAGCAAGCTGATTGCCAAAACGCCTGACCACATCGGCTAGGCCGAGTGTCGTCCTCACGCGCCGGAGTAGTTGTAGAGCCTGTCCAACGGACTGTGCGCCTTGACCAGGTCACACTGTGCCACGTGCAGGTAGATCATGGTGGTGGTGATGTCGGCATGACCAAGCAGCTCTTTGAGCGTAACGATGTTGACACCCTGCTCGAGCAGGTGTGTGGCGTACGCGTGCCTGAGTGAATGGAGGTTGACATCCTTGGTGATGGAAGTCTTTTTGAGGTTCTCCCGCATGACCCAGGATAGCCCCTTCACGCTGTAGCGTCCATCAGCTTCCTTGCCGTTGAAGAGCCACACATGAGGGTTTTCTGCCACCAGGTATTTGCGCAGCCCCACGGCCATGGCTTCAGCCAGGGGTACCACGCGATCTTTCTTGTACTTGCTCTGGCGAATGTGCAGCGTCTTGCGCTCGAAGTCGACGTCCGAGATCTTGAGGTTGATTACTTCCTGTCCACGCAAACCGGCCGAATAGATGAGCGTGAGCACAACGCGTTGTTTGAGTAGCGCCGGTGTCGCAAACAGTTCTTTGAGCTCTTCCCCGTTGAGGATGACAGGCAGCTTGGCCTCACCTTTGAGTGAGGGTAGGGCAATGGCATTCTTGTTCATGCCCAGCAG
>JADLKK010000008.1 GCA_016839025.1 Proteiniphilum sp. | reverse complement strand
TCCGCAATATTATATCATTCAAAGAGCTGTCCGGCATCACTCTACCGAGATGACCTTGCCAAGGTCGTTGTTCACTTTTCCTCTTGGGGCAAGGTCGTGCTCTACCAACTGAGCTACTTCCGCAATATTATATCATTCAAAGAGCTGTCCGGCATCACTCTACCGAGATGACCTTGCCAAGGTCGTTGTTCACGCTTTTTAGCGACTGCAAATGTAAAGATGTTTATCCGGTTTTCAAAGCATTTCACCCATATTTTGGAACCATTTATCCACAATTGAGAGAGGCAACAACTATGCGGTTTCCTCTGCCAGCTGCTCCTGAGCCGACCTCATTGCCAGCTTCTTGGCATATCCGATGAAGAAGCCGGTAAAAAGAAGGTTCAGACACATGGCCAACACAGAGATAATCAGCAAGACACCGCTCATATGATAGCCAATGGCAATGAAGAGCACACCGGCACCCACCTCACCACGGGTAAACATTCCAATGGAGACGGCGAGCCTTTCATCCAGCTTTCTGTCACGATAAAAAGCCAGCGGAAAGAGCTTACCGATGTTGGAGATAATGGTCACAATAAAGACATGCAATGCAATCATACCCCAGGGAAGCATCGGTATCTGTGAAATATGGGAAGCAGAGTTCTCGGCTGCCGCCACAAAGTCGATCCCCAGGAAGAGGGGCATACTGAGTCCTACCAACAGCATAAAGAAATAGGAAATAGCGTTGGCAACCCGCACTTCGGCCTTACCAGGCACCACCGAATGATCCGCTTTCATAATCATGCCAAGGATGAATGCGGGGAGCAGGATTTCAATGTGGATACTGCCCCCTTCGCCGTAGAAATGTGTTGAAACAAGATATATGGCATCAATCACCACAAACAACAGGATAGAAAAGAGGAGAATCGCCTTCCAGTCCTGACGAAAACCGTAGCTGTTCATCTTTCTCCATCCCAGCCAGATCAGCAGGATGGCAACCACCAGGATGACAAACATCTGCCAGCGCATACCAATCATCAGGATTTGGAGCGGTATCATCAGCAGGATTGTGTCCAAATCGTCGAAGATGGCCAGCACCTGCACCTTCTTGTACACCCAAGTGTAACGCAATCCCGCAGCGGCAAGCATGGTGAAGAGTATCCCCGCGGAGGTGGGTGCTGCATACCGGCTCAGCAGAAAGGTCTCCTTCCAGATCTCTCCGTTCTTCCAAATCTGCAGCTCTGGCGGCGCCACAGCAAAGAGATAGTAAAGCGCCACCAGGATCCAGGGAAAAGCTGCTGCGCCCATCGCCACAAAATAGTCGACAGTATAGCTGCGCCATTGCTTCTTGTTGATCTCAAACTCACGGCCTACATTGATCATGATAAAGGCAAGTGAGATATAGAGCAATCCATCTGTCACCGACTTGAATGTGTCAAAATACCCTCCCAGCAGATGGGGCACAATCTGTGATAATATGAGACCTACAACCAGTAAAAAAGAAAAAATATATACTTTTCTCATCCAAAAAAATGTTATGGGCGTTTGTGAGAATCCCTTTGTAGAAACCTAACAACAAATCGGGAACAAAGATACGAAAATCTGACATTTTTCATCGTTTCCAGTTGTTAAAATACCCTTTTGACATATTCTCGAACCAAAAGATCAGTTAATGATCCGAAAGATGCCCTCCTGCAATGGCATCACCCTGTATATCTGCAATGACTCCGTGGCGGGTCCCCTCACCGGACTACCCAGTCCGTAGATTGTCACGAAAAGCGAACCACAACGAGGACACTTGGCATATCCATCGCTATCCGGTTCAACTCTTATCTCCCTACTCTTTTCGTAAGGACAACAGCAATCATAGGCATAAAGCTTGCCGTAGGCCCCGGCAACCACCAGGAGACCGGCATAGCCCATCCGATCCTCAGGCCGTCGGCGGTCATTCTCAAGAAGAATCTTATATTCCAGCTGATTACCCAAGACATAATCGGGACCGTTGAGATCGATGAGAAAATTGACCTGTGCAAAAGGGATGCTATTGCGATAAGGTTCCTCACCACAGGAGAGAACCATTGCCAGCAGGAAGAACAGGATCGATCTGTTTCTGTACATGAATGTGTCCCTTTCTCTCTATCTATTTGCTCTCTAAGTCTCTGACGCCTGGTCTGCCGAAGGATTATTTCAAAGGGTTGCCCCGTCAAGAATCTGATCAATCAGTGAAAGCTCTTCCGCAGTGAAGGTAAGATGTTCCTGCGCCTTCAGGTTATCTTTCAACTGATCCACGTTCCGTGCGCCAACGATGAGAGAGGTGACTCGCTCATCGCGAAGAGCCCAGGCCAGTGCCATCCCGGCCATGCTCTGCCCGCGGCCGGCAGCAATCTTATTCAGCTTCGCCACCTTTTCCACGAGCAGCGGTGCGACCTGTTCCTTTTTCAGAAAACCAGCGGGGTCAGCAGCACGCGAATACTCCGGGATGCCGTGCAGGTACTTGTCGGTGAGTAATCCCTGCGCCAGGGGTGAGAAGGCAATGAAACCGGATCCAAATGCGCTTGTCACAGCAAGGATCTCCTCTTCCGGATATCGGTTAAACATGCTGTATTTATCCTGGAAGATGAGACAGGGTACATCCCGTTCCGCCAGGTAGCGCATTGCCCTGCGTGCTTCCTCCGGCGGGTACTTCGAGATACCCACATAGAGTGCCTTTCCCGCCCGGACAATATCGACCAGCGCCTGCATGGTCTCCTCCAGAGGAGTATTCGGGTCGTAGCGGTGAGAATAGAAGATATCAAAATAATCCAGTCCGGTTCTTTTCAGGCTCTGGTCGATGCTGGCCATCAGGTATTTCCTTGAGGATCCGTCGCCATAGGGTCCCGCCCACATCAGGTGTCCCGCCTTGGATGCGATAACCATCTCATCCCTGTGTGAGGCGAGATGCTCTCCCAGTATCCGGCCAAAATTGCTCTCAGCCGACCCCGGGGGAGGTCCATAGTTATTGGCCAGGTCGAAGTGGGTCACCCCCGCTCCGAAGGCACAAAGAATCATATCCCGGGCGGTGTCGTAATCGTCGGTAAATCCGAAATTGTGCCACAACCCTAATGAGATCCTGGGAAGTTGTAGTCCGCTCTTTCCGCAATAGGCATATTCCATGGCAATATCTGTTCAAGTGGTTGGTCACTGCATTTTCTTATCGATCTCTCCGTCGGAAAGGACACTGATCACCTTCAGGCCGTCCGGTGTATAGCCCGGCGTCCGTGTGGCAAACAACTCACTCACCACCAACAGCATCTCTTCCGAGGCAAGCACCCGCCCGTAGGGAATAGCAGTCATACGGGCCAGCGTGAGCGCCAGTGCTTCCCGGATCTCATCCTTCAGATCATTCCCGGTATGCATACTGTGATCGATCATGGTTCGTATCAGCTGTGAGGGATCGGCATTGCTGATCTCGGCAGGAATCCCCTGTATACCGAAACTGTGGTTACCCAGGTGACTCAGTTCGAAACCCAACGCTTCCAGCTCCTCCCGGATGGCAGGCAGTGCTGCGGCCTCAGCAGCTGAAAGCTCAAGTACCTCAGGAAAAAGCACCCTTTGTGAGACACCCTTCCGGTTGATGATCTGTGCCAGGTATTTATCAAACAGGATCCGCACGTGTGCCCTGTGCTGATCGATGATCATCAGCCCCGATTTCACCGATGTGAGGATATAACGTTGTTTGTACTGATAATGCTCCGGATAGAGGTCGCTTTCCGGTATATTGGAACCGGCTCCAGCCGGAGTGAACAGGTTTCCCTGAGACACTCCATCTTCGGCAGGGAACGCATCCTCTTTTTCCTTTTCCTTCTCAAAATCCCGGTAGAGTTGTTCCCAGCCCGAAGTTGGAGACTTCGGCCGGAAGGAAACAGAGGATGGCTGATGAAAGGGGTTGTAGTTGGGATCCACACTCACACGGGGCATAGGAGAGCTACGTGACGGATCAAAGAGTGGTATCTCCGGGGCATCCTCCCGGTCGAAATCGATGCTGGGCACGGCATTGAACTTACCAAGTGATTCCCTGATCGTCACCAGTATGATTTGCCAGAGTGCCTGCTCATTTTCGAACTTCACCTCGGTCTTGGTGGGATGGATGTTCACATCGATCGTCTCAGGCTCTACCCGGAAATAGATGAAATAACTCGGTTTCTCATTGGGGGCGATCAGCGGCTCAAAAGCCTGCATCACCGCCCTATGAAAATAGGGGTGACGGATGAAACGATTGTTAACGAAAAAGAACTGGCTGGCACGTCCCTTTCTGGCAAACTCGGGACGCGCCACATAACCATAAATCTTTCCCAGTGAGGTCTCCTCATCGATCTCTATCAATTGCTGGTTGATACCCCTCCCTTCCAACTGTACGAGACGTTGCCTTAAGTTGGTCTTCGGCAGGTGGAGCGTCTCTATCTCATTTTCGATGAGGGTGAACTCGATGTCAGGGTTCACCAGCACGATCCTTTCTATTTCGGTGAAAATATTGCGGCGCTCTGTTTCGTTCGATTTCAGGAACTTGCGACGAGCAGGCACGTTGAAGAAAATATTCTTCACCGCTATGGAGGTACCGGCAGCACAGGAGAGAAATTCCTGCTTTTCCAGCTTTGAGCCGCTGATCAACAGGAAGCTGCCCAGCTCCTCCTCCCCGCGGCGACTTTTCACCTCTACCTGTGAGATCGCCGCAATAGAGGGGAGTGCCTCCCCCCTGAATCCCATGGTAGAGAGTGCAAAGAGATCGTCCGCACTGCGGATCTTTGAAGTGGCATGGCGCTCAAAAGCCATCCGAAGATCGGTAGCCGACATTCCCTTGCCGTTATCGATCACCTGAACAAGGGTGCGGCCCGCATCCTTGATGATGATGCGGATCTGCGTGGCACCCGCATCAATAGCATTCTCCACCAACTCCTTCACCACCGATGCGGGACGTTGAATTACTTCGCCGGCAGCGATCTGGTTGGCAATGGAATCGGGGAGCAGGTGTATGATGTCAGACATAGGCAATTCAGTATTGTGTTAGCGGATGATCCAGAAATAGAAAATGGCAAACAGCAGGGCAATGATCAGTATCAGTATCAAGTTGTGCGAGAAAAACGAACCCCTTCCGGTCAACTCCTTCTCTTTCCGTTTCCGGAGGTGTCGTGTCTGGGAAATAAACTCCTCTTTAAATACCTTCGGCTCCTTTTTCGGCTCCTCAGGAATCACACCCATCTCTTTTTTGATCTCAAGGATCCGCTTCTCCAGCTTCTTTTTGCGGGCTTCCTCCTCCTCGTTATAGAGGATGGGGGTATAACCGTATTTGCGGGGTTTTCTGTTGTTGTAAAAGAAAAATGTAGCCATAGCAGCGTTTATGTTGTGTGATACAAAGATAGTAGACGGGTAGCGCAATGACAAATGCTGATACCCGTCAGAGCGTGATCTCCTCCCGCCTGAAACGGCGCGGGCGCTGTTCGGTGGCTTCCGACGCCTTTCGCTCATTGTCGCGGAAGAGATCATCCGGCCCCGTGGGCCGGAGGTAATCGAGCCATACAAACCCTTCCAGCCGTGATTCTCCCTCTTTGAGCTGCGGTAAGGGGGTAGTAACCGCGGTGGTGGTAGACCAGAGCTTCAGCCGTTTGATCTGGTTCTTCTCAATATCCATCGAGAGATAGGGACTCTCGGTCTTATTGAGGCCGATGATGGTGCTGTCTTTCTGCAGGAGATAGTAGAGAGACTGCGCATTCCCTTCCACTAGCAAATGATAGAGTTCTCCCCCACGAAAATAGGCGGTCATATCCCTGCCACTCAACTGGTTGTACTGATCGGGCGTTCCCCGGTCCTGAATGGCAAAGGCATAATCCCGGATAACCGCTTTCTCCAGGGTAGAATCATTCAGCAACAAATCGATCCGGTCACCCAGGATCTGGTTGTTTTCGTTCCAGAGCACCGGATTGCCGGTGAGATAAACCATCGAGTCGCGGGAGGAGTAGTGAAGTGAATCACAGATACCCTGTATGTCGGAACGGTAAAAACGCACCTCATGGTAAGCTCTGATGTCACGGAAAGTGGAGTCGGTTTTCATTACCAGCGTATCACCATGCAGAAACATGCTTTCCTCCTGTGAATAATCGATGGCAAATGCAGAGTCGGTAGCCAGGCCATACTCCGTCTTCTCATTATAGAAGCCATAGTTCCCCTGCAATATCGCCTTCCGTGTTTTGTCCTCAAGGTACATATTGCCAAACACCTCTCCTTCACCGCTCAGGCGGTTGTAGAGAATGGTATCACCAATCAGCACCTTGGTACCGTCACTGCTGTATACCTCCGAGCGATCCAGCAGACGGGCATCTTCGGTGACCGTATTGTACCAACCTTTGCTGGTATGGACATAACCACTGTCAGAGACAATACGCGAAGGTCCGAGGATATCGGCATATTTCGACCCGGTATGGTATTTCAGCGTATCGGCATAAATGATGTAATCTTCGTTTACCAGCTTCACGCTGTCGCTGAACAACGCCTCTTTTGTATCAGGGTCATACTGACCCCAAAAAGAGGTGAGCTCATTCTCTTCGTCTACCAGCATCCCCCCCTCAAAGTAATAACCCAGATTGGATGCACGGTCGTAGTCGAGGCTGTCGGTGAAGAGTGTCACATTCCGGTCTTCCATCCGGATATGGTTGCGCAGACGTGCCAGCTGGCTGTTACCGTCATAGTGCAGATAATCGCCATATACAAAGATGGTATCTCCCTGCTCCATCCGTACATTACTGAATGCCTCGAAGGTGTTTGTTTGTTGGAAGAGATAGGCACTGTCACAATACATAAAGGCTCCTTCATGAAAAAAAACCACGTTGCCTGTCAGGATCTCGGCGGCGAAACCATTCCGTTTACTCCAAAGATCTGCCTGCCGGAGCTCTATGATCTGCGTCTCATCTGCGGTGGATGCCACTCCTGCCGGGGGGGACTGCGTCATTGCGGATCCCATAATGGTGAAAAGCACACCCAAAAAGAGCATGCTATCCCTCAAGCGGTGTCTGCTATTTCTGCTCATTTTCCGGAAGAAAGGCCTCTATTTCAGCCAGCCCTTATATTTCAGTTCGCACCCCTGCCAGGCGGGATCAATGCGCACGTATGTTTGTTCGATTTTCTTCTGCAGCCACTCATCTACCAACTTCTGCTTTCTGGCTCCCTCTGCCATCTGTTTAACGATCTGATAATCGTTATTGATATTGGCCCGATGCCCTTCGTTCCGGGCGGTGATCCGGATCATGGCGGCAACCTGGCGTCCTTTGTCATTGAGCATGATGAAGGGATCGGAGATCTCCCCTTCCTGCATCTCACCTGCGATTTTCGCAATATCCTGGTTCAGTTCGTTCAGGGCAAAGCGGGGGGTACCTGCGTTGAGACTGCGAGGGGTATTGTTAACCATGATCCCCTTGTTGTTCCGCGTCTCCTTGTCTGCCGACAGATAAGTAGCCGCCTCGTCGAAGGTGATCTTTTTGCCGATGATTCCGCTACGGATGGAATCGAGACGAACCAGCGCCGTATCAAGCGATTCCTGTGGCACCCGAGGTTTCAGCAGGATATGACGAAAGTTACCCATGTCACCGCGGCGCTCTATCAGCTGGATGATGTGAAAACCATATTCCGACTCCACCACATTGGAGACCTTCTTCGGATCACTCAGTGCGAAAGCCACATTCGCAAACTCGGGCACCAGCTGCGAACGATTCATGAAACCCAACTCTCCTCCCTTCATGGCGGAAGGATCTTCCGAGTGGAGCAATGCAAGCGTGGAGAACTCCCGCTCGCCGCTATTGATCTGATCGGTGTATTCACGCAGGCGTGCCTTCACCTTGTCAATCTCCTCCAGCGGTATCTTCGGTTCTGCCGTGATAATCTGTACTTCCAATGTGGTCTGGATAAATGGCAGGCTGTCTTGGGGCAGGCTATTATAATACTTTCTGATTTCAGACGGTGTCAGTTGTACATTACCAAAATGCTTTTGCTGCACGCCTTCAACCAGCTGTTGCTCCCGTATCTGATCGCGCAGATCCTCCCGGATACCGGCGATGCTCTTGCCGTAATACTCCTCCAGCCGCTCCACCGATCCGGTAGAGGCGATATATTCATTGATGAGGTATTCGAGTTGGCGGTTTACATTCACCTCCTGCACCTCGATGCTGTCGATTTTGGCCTGGTCGAGAAAGAGTTTTCGAACCGCCAGCTGTTCAGGAATAAAGCAGTAGGGATCACCCTCGATACGCTGGTTCTGCATCAGGATCTCCTTGCGGTATTCCTCCACTTCCGATTTGAGAATGGCCTCGTCGCCCACCACCCAGACAATCTCATCAATCACATTGTTTTGTGATAACGCCGGACGGACTGCTATGAATGCAGTCGAAAAGAACAATATCTGCAAGATATACTTCATAGAAATATCTGTTAGTAAAAGCAATGTAAAAGTAGTGATTATCCGCTAAGCAGCAAAATAGATTGATGGTTAAAAGTAGTTATAAGCAGAGCTACCCCGTTGCATTCTCACAACGTGCCACAAAAAACAGGGAGACGTCCCTATGGACGCCTCCCTGTTACCTTACCATTACAATCCTGTCAACCTTCTATGGCAGCCTGTGCTGCGGCCAGTCGCGCAATGGGCACCCGGAAGGGCGAGCAGGAGACATAGTTGAGCCCCACGGTATGGCAGAACTTCACGGAAGAAGGCTCACCTCCGTGTTCCCCACAGATACCGCACTTGAGGGTAGGCTTCACCTCACGTCCCTTGGCAACAGCCATGCGCACCAGCTGTCCCACACCGTTCTGATCGAGCACAGCGAAGGGATCCTGCTTGAGGATTCCCTTGTCGATGTACATCGGCAGGAACTTGGCCACGTCGTCGCGGCTGTACCCGAAGGTCATCTGAGTCAGGTCATTGGTTCCAAAGGAGAAGAAATCGGCTTCGGCAGCAATCTTATGCGCCGTAAGGGCGGCACGCGGAATCTCAATCATGGTGCCGATCTTGTATTTAACCGAGTCGTTCTTCTCTGCAAATACCTGCTGGATGGTCTTTTCGATGATATCCTTCTGAGCCTTGAACTCGTACACGATACCGGTGAGGGGCACCATGATCTCCGGCTTGGCTTTGATTCCCTCTTTTTTCAGTTCGAGTGCCGACTCCATGATGGCACGGGTCTGCATCTCGGTGATCTCGGGATAGAGATTGCCCAGGCGACAACCACGGAGTCCCAGCATCGGATTGGACTCCATCAGACCCTCAACCCGGTCGTGGATATCCTTGTAGGAGATGCCCATCACCTTCGCCATTTCCATCTGACCCTTTTCGTCGTGCGGTACAAACTCATGCAGCGGTGGATCGAGCAGGCGGATGGTGACGGCGTGGCCATCCATCGCCCTGAAAATCCCCTCAAAATCCTTCTTCTGCAACGGCAGCAATTTGCTGAGTGCCTTGCGGCGTCCCTCTTCATCCCTGGCCAGGATCATCTCACGCATCGGCACAATCTTGTCCTCCTCGAAGAACATGTGCTCGGTACGGCAGAGGCCAATCCCCCTGGCTCCGAAATTGCGGGCCACTGTGGCATCATGCGGTGTGTCGGCATTGGTACGCACATCCATGCGGGCATATTTGTCAGCCAGTTCCATCAGTTCAGCAAAATCGGCATCCAGCTCGGCATCCTGGGTAGTGATCTTCCCCACATATACATTTCCCGTGGATCCGTCGAGCGAGATCCAGTCTCCCTCCTTCACCTCCTGCCCATTGATGGCCATGGAACGTGACTTGTAGTCGATGATCAGGTTGTTGGCCGCAGAAACACAGCACTTACCCATACCTCTGGCTACCACGGCAGCATGTGAAGTCATTCCCCCACGGGCGGTGAGGATGCCCTGCGCAGTGGCCATACCCCGCAGATCCTCCGGCGAGGTCTCGATGCGGCAAAGTATCACTTTTTTGCCTTCCTTGCTCCACTCTTCTGCCTCGTCGGCATGGAACACCACCTGTCCAGCAGCCGCTCCCGGTGAGGCAGGCAATCCGTGGGTAATGCGTTGCGCACGGGCCAGCGCTTTCTTGTCGAACACCGGGTGCAGCAATTCATCCAGCTTCTCCGGATCGCAACGCCGCAGAGCGGTCTTCTCATCAATATAACCCTGATGCAGCATATCCATGGCGATCTTCACCATGGCCGCTCCGGTGCGCTTGCCGCTACGGGTCTGCAGGATCCACAGCTTGCCATCCTGAATGGTGAATTCCAGATCCTGCATATCCTTGAAGTAATCTTCCAGCTTCTGTTGCACCTCGATCAAATCCCTGGCGCAGGCAGGCATCGCCTCTTCCAGAGAAGGATATTTAGCGGCACGCTCCTCTTCAGGGATTCCCTGCAGCTTCGCCCAGCGGCGCGATCCCTCGAGGGTGATCTGCTGCGGGGTGCGTACGCCGGCCACCACATCCTCGCCCTGTGCGTCGATCAGGTATTCCCCATTGAAGATATCCTCTCCGGTAGCGGCATCACGGGTGAATGCAACACCCGTGCCGGAAGTCTTGCCCATGTTTCCATATACCATCGCCTGCACATTGACGGCAGTACCCCACTCCTCCGGGAAGTTATTCATTTTTCTGTAGAGAATGGCCCGTTCGTTCATCCAACTGTCAAAAACGGCACATACCGCGCCCCAGAGCTGATCCCACGGACTCACCGGGAAGTCGTGACCGGTCTTCTCCTTCACGGCTGCCTTGAAACGCTTCACCAGTTCCTTCAGGTCGGTGGTACTGAGGTCGGTGTCCAGTTCCACACCTTTCGACTCCTTCATCTCATCCATGATCTCCTCAAAGGGATCAATATCCTCCTTGCTCTGGGGTTTCATGCCCAGCACCACATCTCCATACATCTGCACGAAACGGCGGTAGGAGTCCCAGGCAAACCGTTCGTTGCCCGATTTGCGGGCGATACCTTCCACGGCATCATCATTCAATCCGAGGTTCAACACCGTATCCATCATTCCCGGCATGGAGACACGAGCCCCCGAGCGTACCGATACCAGACAGGGGTTCTCCTTGTCTCCAAACTTCGTGCCGGTGAGCGTCTCGATCTGGGAAACGGCCTGCTCTACTTCACCTTTCAAGGCAGCAATCACATAGTCGCGCCCCAGCTCATTGTACTCGGTACAAACTTCGGTGGTAATGGTAAAACCCGGGGGTACGGGTACCCCAATCAAATTCATCTCGGCCAGGTTTGCCCCTTTCCCTCCAAGCAGGTTCTTCATATCTGCCCGCCCTTCGGCTGCACCGTTACCAAAGGTGTACACTCTCTTTTTTTCCATTTGATGTTTTGTTATGATTAATTCAATGTTACATATTGATTTGACGAATCCAGCTGCAAATATAGCATTTTATCTGTAGATGAATTTTTTATGACAAATAGTTTTTCTCTATACGTGACCCGTCTACGGCACGCTCACCGTGTCAGCTGTTGCATTGTGTACCGCTGGAGGAAGCAACCCTTCCTCCGTCAGTGGCGTCAGGATCGAATCAGCATGCTCTTCGCCCAGATGTATGTTGTAGAGTTGAATATGTATGGTATAATGAACCGAATCAAGCAATTGCAGATATCCATAAATGTTTTGGAGCGTATCCCGACGGATATGCGCAAGCGTATCTTCCTGAAGATATTTTCTAGCAGAGGTTTCGTATGTTTTGTTTTCGGTTATCAGCTGTGGTAGATAAATGGTTGTATCCCTGTATTCCAATGCGAGCAGGGAAGCAAGACGTTGGGGAAACCGGGGAGGAATGCCAATCACACTGAAGGTGAATGCAAAATGATCGCCCGGAATCTTCGCATTGAGTTCGGACTCCTGCAGGTGAAAACGAAATCCCCTGTCTGCAGCCGATGAGGTAAAGGAATAGTATTCGGGTATATATGCAGGAGAGAAGCTCCGCGGGTCAGTCACCTCACGGGCGGCAGTTCTGCTTATCTCAGCATCCACCACCTTACGGGCCCGATCCAGACGCGCCTTGACCGAGTCGTTCATCTTCAGATAGAGGTCTATTCTGTCGGAATACCAGGAGAGAGAGCTGTCCCACTGGACAGGAGTCACCCCGTGCATTGCAAAAACGCGGTTGATGTAGGCCTCTTTTTTTTCAGGGGTATTGAACTGGTGATACTCATTTTCCATGGTTGCCTCAGCAAGGTAGACATCGTAGAGAAGCTGCTCCATTTTTTTTCTGCTCAGCACCTCTTTCGGCCGGTTCTGACAGGATGAAACCAGCAATAGCGCTGAGAGAAAAAAAAAGAGATATGGAGCAGTGCTATATTTCACCTCTGCTATTTTTATCCTGTGCTTCGGTATCCAGCTTATCCCGCTCACTCTTCGACATCAGCGAATAGGACAATGTCTTTCTGTAAAAGAGCAGTATCAGTATCACACCGATGGTGATTGCCGAGTCGGCCAGGTTGAAGATGAACCGGAAGAAAAGAAACTCCTGACCACCCACGACAGGGATCCAGTCAGGATAATGTCCGCTGATCAGCGGGAAGTAAAGCATATCCACCACCTTCCCGTGCAGGAGGGATGAATAGCCTTGTCCCCAGGGCACCAGCGAGGCAACATGGCCGGGATAGCTTGCCTCGAAGATCACACCGTAAAGGACGCTATCCACGATGTTACCCGCGGCACCGGCCAAAACCAACGTAATACAAACAATGAAGCCGGTTTTGTAGTTCTCCCTCACCAATCGTCCGATATAGATGATGATCAAGATTACCGCGACAATCCGGAAGAGTGAAAGAAAGAGCTTACCCCCTGCTTCGATACCAAAAGCCATTCCGTTATTTTCCACAAAATAGATCTGAAACCAGTCGGTAATCTGGATTGCGTCATACAATGCCATATGGGTCTTCACCCATATCTTGGAGAGCTGATCAACAAGAAGCAGCATCAAAACAACCGCAACAGCAATCCAGCCTTTGTGATTTTTATTATTCATACCCAATAATTTGGGGAGATCTCACCCGTTGGGAAACACTCCCCATGCTCCTACGCAATGTCAACTGTTCAACTCTCATTCCAGGCAGGTATTCATCGCTTTTTTGCCGACTTGGCTTCAATACTCAGCGTGGCATGCGGCACCGCACGAAGACGCTCTTTAGGAATCAGCTTTCCGGTCTCGCGACAGATACCATAGGTTCCATTTTCAATGCGAACCAGTGCTGCCTGCAGATTTTGGATAAACTTCATCTGCCGCTGTGCCAGCCGCCCTGCCTCCTCCTTGGAGAGCGTGGAGGCACCCTCCTCCAAAACCTTGTAGGTGGGAGAAGTATCTACCGTATCGTTCCCATCGGTATTGGTCACCGCAGCACGGTAATTCTCATATTCCTGCCGGGCAATCTGCAATTTCTCGTTGATAATGGCACGGAATTCTTCCAATTCCTCATCTGAATATCTCGTCTTTTCGCTCATAATGATTAATGTATAAAATGGGCTGTGTCTCTCTTCCGGAATCAGAGTCTATATACAACAACCTTCGTTTCCATAAAGTTCACATTTGCATGCTGCTGCATAACTGCGCAAAGATAACGATAAATCGGATATCTTTCAACTGTTTTTCCTGATCTGGATTGAGAGCGGCTGATCCTCTATTTCGATGGCATCCTCGAGCTGATCATCCGTTACAGTAACCTCATCGGCCAGCACCTGATTGCAGATGTAAGCTGCATGCTCGGCGACCGCCTCATCAATGGCGGGGTGTGAAGAGAGACGAACGGTGATGCGGTCGGTGATTTCAAACGCCTTCGCTTTGCGCAGGTTCTGGATACGGTTCACCAGCTCACGGGCAATGCCCTCCTTCTGCAATTGGGGGGTCAGGGTGATATCGAGGGCTACCGTAAGCCGCCCCTCACTGCCCACCAGCCAGCCGGGGATATCCTCTGAGAGGATCTCCACATCTCCAGGGGTGATCACCACCTCCTGCGCGTCAATCAACAGCGTCAGCGATCCATTCTGTTCCAGGGTGCTGATCTCCTGTTGATCCAATTGCTGAATGCGGGCGGCCAGCTGCTTCATGATCTTCCCGTATCGGGGTCCCAGTTTCTTGAAATCAGGCTTCACCCGTTTCACCAACATCTCGCTGGCAGAATCCACGAAATCCAGTTCTTTCACATTCACCTCACCCAATATCAACGACTTCACCGCCTCTATATTCTTCCGCTGCAAATCATCCAGCACCGGGATCATGATCCGTGAAAGCGGCTGCCGCACCTTGATGTTCACCTTGCGTCGAAGTGCCAGCACGATCGAAGATGCAGTCTGGGCCAGATACATCTGCTCCTCCAGTTCCTTATCGATCAGTGATTCATCGGCCCGCGGGAAATCAGCAAGATGAACCGACAGCTCCCGGTTACTCTCTGTGGCGGCGGTCAGATCGAGATAGAGTCGGTCGGCATAAAAGGGCGCGATGGGGGCCATCAACTGTGCCACCGTCACCAGGCACTGATAAAGGGTCTGGTAGGCCGACAGCTTGTCGTCGGTCATCTCTCCCCCCCAGAAACGTTTGCGGTTGAGCCGTACATACCAGTTGCTAAGGTTATCGTTCACAAAATCAGCAATGGCTCGCCCGGCACGGGTCGGTTCATAGGCATCATAGGCCTGGTCGACCTCAGCTGCCAGGCTATTCAGCAGGGAGATGATCCAGCGATCGATCTCCGGCCGTTTGACCAGGTCGATCTGCGCGTACTGGTTATGAAAGTCATCCACGTTGGCATAGAGGACAAAGAACGAGTAGGTATTGAAGAGTGTGCCAAAAAATTTTCTTCGGGCCTCCTCCACCCCCTCCATATCAAATTTCAGGTTGTCCCAGGGTGCTGCATTGGTAATCATATACCAACGCAGGGGGTCAGAGCCATGCAGTTCGATGGTCTCAAAGGGATCCACAGCATTGCCGAGCCGTTTTGACATCTTGTTGCCGTTCTTATCAAGCACCAGCCCGTTGGAGATCACATTCCTGAACGCCACATTCCCCTTCACCATGGCGGCAATGGCATGCAGCGTATAGAACCAGCCACGGGTCTGATCCACTCCTTCGGCAATGAAATCGGCCGGAAAAACCTTCTCAAATTCCTCTTCGGAAATGTGCGGATAGAAGACCTGTGCAAAGGGCATGGCGCCACTGTCGAACCAGACGTCGATCAGATCAGTCTCACGCCGCATCGGCTCTCCACTGTCGGAAACCAGCACAATCTGATCCACGTAGGGGCGGTGCAGGTCAATCTGCTCATACTCCAGCTCCCGGTAATCGCTCAGGTTCAGACCTTTCCAGGGAAGCTCTTGCATCACACCTGCTTCGACAGCTTTCTGCATCTCCTCATACAGCTCTTTCACGCTGCCAATGCATTTCTCCTCCTTCCCGTCGTCGGTGCGCCAGATAGGCAGCGGAGTACCCCAATAGCGACTCCGGCTCAGGTTCCAGTCCTGCAGGTTCTCCAGCCATTTGCCAAAGCGGCCGCTACCGGTGGACTGGGGCTTCCAGTTGATGCGGTTGTTCAGTTCAATCATCTGCTCGCGACAGGCGGTGGAACGAATGAACCAGCTGTCGAGCGGATAGTAGAGTACCGGCTTGTCGGTACGCCAGCAGTGGGGGTAGTTGTGTACCTGCTTTTCGATGCGGAACACCCTGTTCTGCTGCTTGAGCATCACCGAAAGATCCACATCGAGGGAGGCATCCTCCTCCGTCAGCGAATCATCGTAGGCATTCTTCACATACCTGCCCGCAAACGTAGCATAGAGATCACTGTTCAGCTGTTCTTTCACAAATTGGGGATCCAGATCCTCCAGGCGGTAAAACTTACCGGTGAGATCCACCATCGGCCGCAGGCTGCCCTCCCTGTCGGTGAGCATCAGTCCCGGCACATCGTATTCCTTTCCCACGCGTGCGTCATCTGCACCAAAGGTGGGAGCAATGTGAACGATACCGGTTCCATCTTCAGTGGTGACAAAATCGCCGATCACCACCTGAAAGGCTTTGTCGGTAACCTTCACCCAGGGGATCAGCTGCTCATAGCGTAGACCGGTCAGTTCGGAGCCTTTCCATATCCTGTCGAGCACCCTGTAAGGGATGTTCTTGTCTCCCGGCTCGTAGTCGCTGAGAGGTAGCGAACCGTTCTTCTCAGGGAAGTAGACATGCAGCAGGCTCTTGGCCAGCACCGCCGTCATTGGCTTCCCGCTATAGGGATTATAGGTCTGCACCGCCACATATTCGATGTTTTTTCCGACCGCCAGCAACATGTTCGAGGGCAGGGTCCAAGGTGTGGTGGTCCAGGCCAGGATGAAGGGATCGCCAAACTGCTGCCATTCAGGCAAGGGATTCTTCACCAGGAACTGGGCGGTACAGGTGGTATCCCTCACATCGCGGTAGCATCCCGGCTGGTTGAGCTCATGGGTGCTCAAACCGGTTCCCGCGGCAGGAGAGTAGGGTTGTATGGTATACCCCTTGTAGAGCAATCCTTTCTTGTACAGCTCCTTGAGCAGGTACCAGAGCGTTTCGATATAACGGTTGTCATAGGTGATATAGGGATTACGCATATCCACCCAATATCCCATTTTGCGGGTCAGATCCTCCCACTCACGGGTATACCTCATCACCTCTGTGCGACAGGCAGCGTTGTACTCCTCCACCGTGATCTTCTTGCCGATATCCTCCTTGGTGATACCGAGTGATTTCTCCACACCCAGCTCCACAGGCAACCCGTGGGTATCCCATCCTGCTTTCCGATCCACCAGAAAACCTTTCATGGTCTTGTAACGACAGAAGATATCCTTGATGGAACGGGCAATAACATGATGGATCCCCGGCATGCCATTTGCGGAAGGGGGGCCTTCATAGAAAACAAAACGGGGATGCCCCTGACGCATCTCGAGACTTTTGCCGAAAATATTCTTTTCATCCCACTCTTTCAGCATCATCTTGTTTACATCGGAAAGACTCAACTGATTATATTCGGGAAACCGATTGCTCATTGTCAATGAATTTATACCATACAAATTTGAAGATGCAAAGGTAGCAATAAATTGAGAAATGACAATTGAATTGAACCAGCATGTTCGTTGTCACAGCAATAACCAAAACAAGCAGAATGATTTTATTTCCCAAACATTTGTCTGTTTTGGATAAAGAATATACTTTTGGCATCGCAAGAGATATTCGCTTCGAAAATAGGGGGGGGGAATGTGGTGAGGGCCGACCGCTTTCCGGCGCGGTTGTCCATATCGCTCAGCAAAAAACCGGACAAATGAAGTGAGCATTTTCACAATCAGGCCCATAAATCTGATTATTTGAAAGTTCCATTTCACTATCGTATCACAAAATAAACGAATCGTATGAAAAGAAAGTTATTCTGGACATGCCTGATCCTACTGTCCGTAACGGTTTCACAGGCACAAAACAACAGAAACGCGACCATGATGGTGAGCAGTTTCAATTTGCGGATGGACAACCCCGGAGATGGCGTCAATGCCTGGCCCAACAGAAAGGAGATGGTGAAAAGCCTCATACGCTTCCATGATTTCGATCTGATCGGCACACAAGAGGGATTCAAGCACCAACTGGAAGGGATCCTCGAACTGAAAGGATATGCCTACGTGGGTGGTGGACGCGACGACGGCAGGGATGCCGGTGAACATTCTGCCATTATTTACAGGACGGAGCGTTTCACACTGCTGGAGAAGGGAGACTTCTGGTTTTCGGAGACCCCCGACCTGCCGGGGAAAGGATGGGATGCCACCTGCTGCAACCGCATCTGCTCCTGGGCAAAATTCAAAGATAGGCGATCGGGGAAGAAGTTCTTTATCTTCAACGTTCATTATGATCATCAGGGCAAAGAGGCCCGAAAAAACTCCTCACTGCTGCTGATGGAAAAGATCCGACAGATTGCGGGGAAAAACAGGGTTATTGTGACAGGCGACTTCAATGCCACTCCCGATTCCGAACCTATCCGGATCATCCGTGATGCAGGTCTGCTCCGCGACTCATACCTGGTAACAGAGACGGTTCCTCACGGAACGGAGGGTACTTTCAACTCTTTCAGGCTGGAGGCTCCGATGAAAGACCGAATCGATTACATCTGGGTTACTCCCGATATTACCGTACGCAAATATGGGGTGTTGAATGAGATGCAGTATGGACGTTTCCCCTCAGACCATTTCCCGGTAGTGATTGAAGCAAATCTGTAGATCATCCCATAGCCAAAAGCCCGGCTCAGGTTGTGAGCCGGGCTTTCTTTGTCTTATCCCCTATCAGGTATCAGGAGAGCTTTGCCAGTGCCTCCTTGATGCGAGCGATCGCTTTTCGGATGTTCTCATCTGAGGTGGCATAGGAAAGACGGATGCATCCTGGCGCCCCGAACGCATCCCCTCCCACACAGGCTACATGTCCCTCTTCTAGCAGATACATTGCCAGATCAGTGGCAGTAGCAATCTTCCTGCCATTGAAAGATTTGCCGAGATAACTGCTACACTCCGGGAAGATATAAAAAGCACCCATCGGGTTGTTTACCCGCAAACCGGGAATCTCATTCAGGAGATCAACAACCAGGTTTCTTCTTCTTTCGAAGGCAGCACGCATCTCTTCCACACAGCTTTGATCACCGGTATAGGCTGCCGAGGCTGCCTTCTGGGAGATAGAGGAGGGACCGGAGGTGTACTGGCCCTGCAGCATGCTGCAAGCGGAAGCAATCCATTGGGGTGCGGCGATCCATCCAATACGCCAGCCTGTCATGGCATATCCTTTTGACACACCATTCACTACCACCACACGGTCGCGTATGGCATCAAATTGCGCAATAGACTGATGCTGACCGATATAATTGATGTGCTCATAAATTTCATCGGCAATCACATATACGTTCGGATGCCTTTCCAGTACCTCAGCCAGTTCTTTCAGCTCCTCCTGCGTATAGACACTCCCCGTGGGGTTGGATGGTGAACAGAGAATCAGCGCTTTCGTCCTCGGCGTGATTGCCTCCTCAAGCTGCTGGGGTGTAATCTTGAAATCCCGGGCAATACCTGCATACACAAATACCGGTGTCCCTTCCGCGAGCTTTACCATTTCGGGATAACTCACCCAGTAGGGAGCTGGAATCACGACCTCATCGCCCTTGTCCACAATAGAGAGAATCACATTGCAGAGCGATTGCTTGGCACCACCCGACACCACAACTTGCGCAGGTGTGTAGGTGAGCCCGTTCTCCTTTTGCAGCTTCACAGTGATCGCCTGTTTCAGATCAGGAAAGCCGGCTACCGGTGAATAAAATGAAAAATTATCGTCAATCGCTTTTTTGGCTGCCTGCTTGATATGTTCGGGTGTGCTGAAGTCAGGCTCCCCCACACTCATGTTGATCACATCAATGCCCTGAGCCTTCAGTTCATTGCTCTTCTGCGCCATCGCAAAGGTTTCAGAGGGCGACAAGGCAGTCAATCTGGCAGATAATACATCCATAATTAATTTGTTCTTTTTGTTAGATAATCGCACAAAGATAGATAAAAATCACATTCAATTGCTCCTTTTTCTGAATATTAGGCATAAATCACCGTAGATCTCTTTCAAAAATAAAAAAAGCCACCCGAAAGGCAGCTACTGCTATATCTCATTGTGAAAAAACCAAAAAAAAAGCTTCCGTGTACCCCTTATGGCCCACTCAGCTTCACAAATATTGTTTCAAAATCGCCCCCCGACATCGGCATACTTGCAGGATTACCTGCTTTCTGCTCCCTTCAAGGTACCGTACTGATTAACCTGCACGGTGTAAACCAGCTCTCAATACACGCAGCCTGTTCAACCTGTTGGTACGGTAGGAAACAGAGCCGTTTGAGATATTTTGCTCCAGATACTTGATCTGACCCAAAATCTCCTCTTTTGTTAGGTTTCTGATCGTCATAATTTCTCCTTTCTTACAAAATATATGATCCACCGGCAACCGTCTATTAAAGAAGCCATTCATTATGTATGTGATAACCTAAAAATGAAGCCAAATAACTCGCCTGCCATTCGAATCGATGCAAAGGTACAACAAAAAATATGTTTTACAACATATTTTTGATCGATATTTTCGAGACTTACATACCTGTAATCCGAAAACATCGCTTTCAGCAACGTTGTTTTACCCGATTGCCTTGGTCCCGTAAGCCCGATGATAGTTTAAGGCCGATTTGTATGTGCAGTCCGGGCTTTCGCAGACCGACCGCAGTTTTGCCAACGTGTATCACAATCCGCTTAATCAACTGTCACATATCATCACTTCGTTGACAGCTCTAAGTTTCTTAGACGTATCATCACCTCGTTTACAAACCCTATAGGGTTTGGGCCTTCTAAGGAAGGTCATATATCACCCCGAAAGCCGCTAAAATGTTTTCTTCCTGACTTGTTCATATCACAAATACAAACATCTAATCTTTGCTTAAGTCGGGGTATATTATATATTTTCGCGACCGGTCAGGAAGAGAATACAAAAAAAATCCTGCAAATGAAATTATTACAGGATCTTAATTTATTTTTTGTTGACTTTTTCAAGCCTTCTTGCGGAAGCGACGAGATTCGAACTCGTGGTACAGTTACCCGTACGGCAGTTTAGCAAACTGCTGGTTTCAGCCACTCACCCACACTTCCCTATTTCCGACGGAAATCGGGTGCAAATATACAGGATTGTTTTTAACTTGTCAAAGAAATCAGGATAATTTCGATCGAATCTTTCTACTTTTGTATTTATTTTCCCAAGAAGGATAGAACAAATGAAACAAGGAAATAAGAGGAAAAAGCATACACCTATTCTCTGGACAGCAGGTATTCTGTCTCTAGTCCTGCTGGCAGCAGCAATTTATCTGTACCGATTGATCTTTGCCCCTTTTCTGCCTGAAGAAACGGTTTTCATCTACATTGACGAGGAAAAAGACTATGAAGAGGTAGTCGGACAGCTGGATGAAAAGGCGGGACTTCCTTCCGAAAAAATTTTCCGTCTGTTGGCAGAACGAATGCACTACCCCAACAATGTGAAGAGTGGCCGATATGCCATCGATCCCGGAATGACAATGCCCGATGTGATCCGCCTGCTTCGCTCAGGAAACCAGGCAGCAGTCAAACTCACCTTCAACAACATACGGACCAGTGAAGATCTGGCTGGACGACTTGCTCAACAACTGATGGTTGACAGCCTGACACTGCTACAATCGCTACGCGATCCTTTGGTAGCGGAAAATTACGGCTTCAGTCCAGAGAACTTTGTGGCGATGTTTATCCCAAACACCTATGAAGTATATTGGAGCACGAACGTGGAAGGGCTGTTGATGCGAATGAAGAAGGAATATGAGCGTTTTTGGAACGATTCAAGAAGAAAGAAGGCGGGGAAGTTGAATCTCACACCGGAGGAGGTCTCCACTCTGGCCTCGATCGTGGAAGAGGAGGCTACCTATACCGACGAGTACCCCATTGTGGCGGGGCTCTACCTGAACCGTCTGAAAAGAGGTATGCGACTGGAGGCTGACCCCACCGTGAAGTTTTCAGTGGGCGACTTTTCTCTACGGCGTATCCTTTACAGTCATCTGGAGGTGGAATCACCCTACAACACCTACAAAAGGGCAGGATTGCCTCCGGGCCCTATCCGTATACCCTCCATCGCCGCCATCGAGGCCACCCTCTCGCCAGGACAACACGATTATTTGTTTATGTGTGCCAAGGATGACCTCTCAGGACGTCACAACTTTGCCGTCACCCATGCCGAACATGCGCGAAACGCAGCCCGCTATCAGAGAGCACTCAATCAACGGGGGATATTCTAAAACGGGACTCAAAAATAATGACTGCTCCTTGCCCGGAGAATATCACATTCATGTTCTTTCCTGCCGCAGTCGCCGCAAGACGTTTTTCTTATCGTTGTGAATCTGTTCAACCAGTTGTTCCATTGTCTCAAAGCGATGGTCGGGTCGGATAAAATCGACAAACTCAACGGTTAGAGATTGGTTGTAGAGATTACCGTCAAAGTTGAAAACATTGACCTCCACGCTTACCTCAGGATCAGCGTGCAAGGTAGGGCGCCTTCCAACATAAAGCATTCCCTCAAATTGCTCCCCACGCAGATGAACCAGTACTGCGTAAACCCCCAGGGCAGGCACCACCTTAAATCGTTCCCACGAACGGATATTGGCGGTAGGGAATCCAATGGTGCGCCCCACACGATACCCCTCCACAATTTTTCCTGACAAGGTGTAGTTGTATGAAAGCAGGTTATTTGCCCCCACCACATCTCCCTCTTTGAGTAACCTGCGGATACGAGTGGAGCTGACTGTTCCTCCATCAACCTCATACGCAGTGGCTCTGACGACCCGCATCCCAATCTCTTCCCCATAGCGCAAATAGTCGGCATATCCCTCCCGGCGGTTGCGTCCGAAACGATGGTCATACCCCACCAGAAGCGTGGAGACACGCAGTTGCTGTTGCAACACCTGCTGCATAAATGACCGGGCGGGAAGCTGCGACAAGGCCGCGGTAAAAGGAAGCGTGATGCAGTAATCCACCCCTGTAGCCGCCAGCAGCTCCAACTTCTCTTCATAACCACACAGCAGGGCAGGTTGGTAGTCGCTCTGCAACACCTTACGCGGATGTACCGGGAAGGTAATAACCGCCGAGGGTAACTGTTGCCGTGCAGCCTCTTCCTTTACCTGGCTGATCAGATGCCGGTGTCCAATGTGTACTCCGTCAAAGAAGCCTACGGTGGCTACAAATTGCTTCCCCGTTATCTCCTGGTTGTTCGATAGATCAATATGTTCCAAAATAACGCGATTGTTTTCAGGAGTCTCATCTCCTCGATATGAATGATAATAACGTCTGATCTGACTGTTTGGTTTTCTCATCTCACCCGATTCATCAGGAGGAAAACAGAGGAGAAACCCTGTATTCTATTAAAAATGCGCCCAATTTCCCCGGTGAAAATACAAATATTTCATATCTTTGCAAAGAAAGCAGGCTACGAATAGGATAATCCTTCAACTTTATATAAATGCAAACAATATGTCAAAATTCAATTTATTGATTGTGATCGGAATGATTACCGGACTTACCGCCTGCAGCGGCGATAACAAGCACAACATGCTTACCCCTGATGAGATTGCCGGGGGATGGAAACTGCTATTCGATGGTACTACCATGAATGGATGGCGTGACTACAATGGAGACAGCCTCACAGCTCCCTGGTTCGCAGAGGGAGGAATGATCCAGGCAAAGGGAGAAGGAGCAGATGAGCATGGCTACATCGTAACCGAGCAGATCTATGAGAATTTCGAGTTGGTGTGGGACTGGAAAATTGCAGATGGGGGCAACAGCGGCGTGCTCTACCATGTGGTGGAGAACCCCAAGTTCACCGTCCCCTACGTTACCGGGCCTGAATACCAGCTTATCGACGAGCTCAATTTCCCCCAGCCATTGGAGGATTGGCAGAAAACCGCGGCAGACTATGCGATGCATACCACCGACCCGGCGAAAACAATCATCAAGCCGGCAGGAGAATGGAACAACTCAAAGATCATTTTTGACAACGGACATGTGGAGCATTGGCTCAATGGTGAAAAAGTGGTGGAATTTGAAGCCTGGAGTGAAGATTGGTTTGCCCGTAAGGCAAGCGGGAAATGGGAGAATGCTCCCGAATATGGCCTGGCCCGCAAGGGTGTGATCTGCCTGCAGGATCACGGCTCAGCAGCATGGTTCCGCAACATCAAGATCAGGGAGCTGCCCCGCAAGGGACAAGAGGTAAGCCTTTTCAATGGGAGTGATCTGACCGGATGGGAGATCTACGGAACCGAAAAATGGTATGTGGAAGAGGGTGAACTGGTATGTGAAAGCGGCCCCGAGAAACAGTATGGCTATCTTGCCACCCGTGCCTACTATGATGATTTCGACCTGACACTCGAATTCAAACAGGAGGCAGACGGCAACTCAGGTGTCTTCATCCGTTCCTTCATCGAACCGGTGGCCAAAGTAAACGGCTGGCAGGTTGAAGTAGCCCCCAAGGGTCATGATACCGGTGGCATCTATGAATCCTATGGCCGCGGCTGGCTGGTACAGATCCCCGACGAAAAGGAGGAGATCCTGAAAGAGGGTGAATGGAACACGCTGCGCATCCTGGTGAAGGGCGACAACGTGAAAACCTACCTCAACGGGGAAGAGATGGTTGACCTGACCGATGAGAAGATCGGTGCGGCACAAGGACGAATCGCCCTCCAGATCCACGACGGGGGGGGCATCAAGGTGCGCTGGCGTAACATTGATCTGAAGAGACTCTGAACCCTCTACAACCTGGCTTTGCACTGAAGCCGCTGTCGCAAACCCTGTCTCATGCAAGAGGCAGGGTTTGTTGCTGATGATAATGCAGATCGTGGCACTGTTTTTGCAAACACTCCTACACAACAGAGAAAGGTTGAAGCAGTTTGTACCTGTTACAAAAAATCAATCTATCTTTGTAACAACAACAGACTTATCACTCAGAATGACAGAAAAAAACGAACTGGTAGAAAGCATCATTGAAGGAATACAGGAGAAAAAAGGGAAAAACATCAGCTCCATATGGCTGAAGGGAATCACCGGAGCTATATGCGAGTACTTTGTAATCTGCGAGGGGAACACTCCCACACAGGTGTCAGCACTGGCTGACTCGGTGGAGGAGATGGTACGAAAAAAAACAACGGAAAAACCAATCCGCATCCACGGACAACAAAAAGCAGAATGGATTGCAATCGATTACGGAGATGTGATCGTCCACATCTTTCTCCCGGAACTGCGTACATTTTACAACATTGATAACCTTTGGGACGATGCTCAGAGAGAAGCGATTCCCTCTCTTTTATAAAACTAATTCCCTGTATATTTGTTACAATCTCCCGGGCAAACGGCTTCACACAGACAAGCTGTTCCGGTATCAGCCAAACAGGTTAATGAACAACTCACAGATGAACAATTCGAACAGCAAAAAAGATAAGCAGCCCACGCTGCGGCCCAAGATGGGCGGTACAAACCCCAAAAGCCCGATCAACCCCTACTGGATTTATGCCATCGCATTGGCGATCCTTATGGGGATGTGGTTTTTCGGTCAGGATACCTCTGTGAAGGAGGTGACCTGGTCCGATTTTCAGCAATACGTGCGTGATAACCGGGTGAAAAGCATCGTGGTCTACAGCAACAAGGGCACTGCCGAGGCAATGGTACGCGAAGAATCGGTGAATCACATCTTCGGTGAGGATGCCGCCAAGGCGGGTCGCACTCCGGTAATCCTGGTGGAAGGGGCATCGGCCGATGCCATTGCCGAATTTATAGAAACTGTCAAAACGGAGCAAAACTATGATATTGAGGTGCGGTTCGACACCACCTCCGAGATGTGGGGTGTACTGCTCACCTTTGCCCCCTTTCTGCTGCTGATCGTTTTCTGGATATGGATGATGCGCCGCATGCAGGGTGGCGGTGCCGGTGGTGGTGGCGGTGTTTTTAGTGTCGGAAAATCAAAGGCACAGCTCTTCGACAAGGACTCCAGTCAGAAGGTGACATTCCGGGATGTGGCAGGCCTCTCTGAAGCGAAAGAGGAGGTGCAGGAGATCGTGGAGTTCCTGAAGAATCCGGGCAACTACACCAACCTGGGCGGCAAGATCCCCAAGGGAGCACTGCTGGTAGGTCCTCCCGGAACCGGAAAGACCTTGCTGGCCAAGGCAGTGGCAGGTGAGGCCAATGTCCCCTTCTTCTCCATCTCCGGATCCGATTTCGTGGAGATGTTTGTCGGGGTGGGTGCCTCGCGTGTGCGCGACCTGTTCCGCCAGGCAAAGGAAAAAGCACCCTGTATCGTCTTCATCGACGAGATCGACGCCGTGGGACGTGCCCGTGGCAAGAACACCAACTTCGGATCGAACGACGAGCGGGAGAACACGCTCAACCAGCTGCTCACCGAGATGGACGGCTTCGGCTCCAACAGTGGGGTGATCATCCTCGCAGCCACCAACCGTGCCGATGTGCTGGACAAGGCGCTGATGCGTGCCGGTCGCTTCGATCGCCAGATCTATGTGGAGTTGCCCGACCTGAACGACCGCAAGGAGATCTTCAAAGTGCACCTGCGACCCATCAAGATCGACGAATCGATCAACATCGACTTCCTGGCACGTCAGACGCCTGGCTTCTCGGGTGCCGACATCGCCAATGTCTGCAACGAGGCAGCACTGATCGCTGCCCGACGCAAGAAGAAATTTGTACAGAAGAATGACTTCATGGATGCGGTGGATCGTATCGTAGGGGGATTGGAGAAGAAAAACAAAATCATCACGCAGCACGAGAAGCGGTCGATAGCCATCCACGAGGCAGGGCACGCTACGCTCAGTTGGTTCCTGGAGCATGCCAATCCACTGGTAAAGGTAACCATCGTACCTCGTGGCAAGGCGTTGGGTGCTGCCTGGTACCTGCCTGAAGAGCGGCAGATCACCACCAAGGAACAGATGCTCGACGAGATGTGTGCACTCCTTGGGGGACGTGCTGCCGAAGAACTCTTCATCGGACAAATCTCCTCGGGTGCAATGAACGACTTGGAGCGTGTCACCAAGCAGGCCTATGCGATGATTACCTACATGGGAATGAGTGATAAGTTGCCCAACCTGAGCTACTACGACTCCAGTGGTCAGGAGTACACCTTCTCGAAGCCTTACAGCGACGAGACGGCGCAGCTGATCGACTCAGAGGTGAAAACAATGATCGCCCAACAATATGAGCGTGCGAAGCAGCTCCTCACCGAGCACACGGCAGGGCACAGCAAACTGGCAGAGATCTTGCTGGAGAGAGAGATCATCTATGCCGACGACCTGGAACACATCTTTGGTAAACGGCAGTGGATTTCCCGTTCACAGGAGATTCTCGACAGCAAGGTTGAGACGGTTGTCGAAGAGGCCATCCCCTCAAGACCATCCGGCTCGGGTGACCCGGTTCTCATCGAAACGGAGCGCGAAGAGAGTAGCCAACTGCCACCGGCAGAAAAAGAACGACCCGACGCGGATGGAACAGTGACCAGCGCGCAAGATAAATAGTATCGAATCCCGATAGAGAAAGACAATCGACACCCCTGAAACAGATAAAAGCCTGAATGACTGCATTCAGGCTTTTATCTGTTTCATGTTTCGGGAAGTTCGTCGGGAATCCTAGCACCCAGATGTGAACAAATTCTTCTCCAACCTCGTTATATCAGCAAATAAACATGCAACAGAAATGAAAACAATTCATCTCTATCTTTTCATCGGACTTGCTGCACTGACATTACTCAGCTGCAACCAATCCAATGCAAACAACAAGGATCAACAAACAAAAAAGAGTGTAAATATGAAATTCGAAAAAGTAGCATTACCTTATGCAACCGATGCTCTTGAGCCGGTTATCAGCAAACAGACCGTAGAATTGCACTATGGCAAACACCACCAGGCTTATGTGGACAACCTCAACAAGCTGGTTGTGGGAACGAAATTTGAGAACGCAGATCTGGAAACCATCGTGAAAGAGAGTGACGGCGCCATCTTTAACAATGCCGGCCAGACGCTCAACCATAACATCTATTTCACCTCGTTCAAGAAAAACGGTGGTGGTGAACCGAAAGGGAAGCTGGCAGAAGCCATCCATGAACAATTCGGTTCGTTCGATAAGTTTAAGGAAGAGTTCAACGCCGCCGGTGTGGGAGTGTTTGGCTCGGGATGGGTATGGCTGGCAAAGGACAACAGCGGTAAGCTCTCAATCCTGAAGGAAAGCAATGCCGGCAATCCGCTCACCAGCGGCCTGACACCGATCCTCGGATTCGACGTGTGGGAACATTCCTACTACCTCGATTACCAGAACCGTCGTGCCGATCACCTGAAGGAGATCTGGAGCATCATCGACTGGGAAGTGGTCAGCGCGCGTTACTGATTCGATCCAGCAAACAGGTATCGTCCGATACCGACAGATACAGTATACCATTAGTATGGAGAGGGATTCCTGTGATTCCCTCTCTTTTTTTGTCAAGGCAGCATCATGATCCCGGTCAGCATCCTACCGGAGTGAACCGTCTGCCGGCGGGCAGAAAAAAAGAGATCTTCCCGTGCAAAGGTGCAAAGATCACTCTTCTCAATCATCTCCGGCGAAAAACCCAAACGGATTAGCTCCCTCCGATTAATCTCCTTCAGGTCGATACGCCAATGCGACGCTGCATTTCTGCGCCATGACAACGATCGGTCGTTCAAATCAAAACCTGCCTGTGAAAACTGATCCATCACCTCATCCCCCACTTCATAGTGCTCCATGGAAATGGCGGGACCGATGGCAGCAATCATATTGGCAGGTGAGCTATTGAAATGACTCACCATCTGATGAACGGTTTTCTCTACGATTCGTCCTGTGGTGCCTCTCCATCCGGCATGGATAGCAGCTATCGCCTCATTGCTCGAGTCATACAGGAGGATTGGCACACAATCGGCAGTGGTGACACAAAGAAAGATTCCCTTCTCGCGGGTGAGAGTGGCATCCACCCCGTAAAGCCGCTCCGTGGCCTCACCCCTGCCGAGAGAGAGAAAAGCTTCGTCAACAGTCAAGACACCGGTACCATGTGTCTGATGAGGTGTGATAAACTGATCCGGAGCGAGATAGAACATCCGCGCAAGTATCGAACGGTTCTCACTGATTTTCAGGGGATCATCATCGGAAAAATTACCCATGTTGAATGAAGAGAAGGAGCCGTTGCTCACGCCTCCCGATCGGGTGGTAGAGAAATGGGCGATCTTCTCTTCGACTTTAAGCAGCTCAAACTGCAGCAGGTTGGGGTATTGGGGATGGACATTCATGGGTTACCACTTATCATGCATCCTCATCAACAGACTCCTCTTCGTCGTACCACTCTTCCTCCTCGTCGATTGACGAAGCGTCTTCCGGCAAGCTCTCTTCCTCATCGAAGCTGAGTGTCGTCACATCAAGGTTCCGGTGTACCAGCACCTCGCGGGAGAGAGCCATGGGCCTATCCAGATCGGCATTGAGCTCCCGCCAGAGCATATCCTTCAATGCAGGAATACCATAACCCGTGATGGAGGAAATAAAGAGAGCGGGTAAATCGGGCAGATCAAAAGAGATCTCCTGCATCAGTTCCTCATCAAGCATATCGGACTTGGATATGGCCAGCACATGCCTTTTGTCAAGCAGCTCCGGATTGTACTGTCTCAGCTCATTCAGCAGGATCTCATACTCCCTTCGGATGTCGTCGGAATCAGCAGGAACAACAAAAAGTAGTAGAGAGTTGCGCTCGATGTGTCGCAGGAAACGCAATCCCAGCCCTTTGCCTTCGCTTGCCCCCTCAATGATTCCCGGGATGTCAGCCATTACAAACGACTTGCCATCGCGGTAACCCACAATACCCAGGTTAGGTTCGAGGGTGGTGAAGGGATAATTGGCAATCTTCGGTTTGGCCGCCGAGACCACCGAGAGTAGAGTCGACTTGCCCGCATTGGGGAAACCCACCAGTCCGACATCGGCCAGCAACTTCAGCTCCAGTATCACCCAGCGCTCCTCGTAGGGTTCACCCGGCTGGGCATAACGAGGCGCCTGATTGGTTGCCGTCTTGAAATGCTGGTTTCCCAACCCGCCTCGTCCACCCTTAAGTAGCACCACCTCCTGATCATGATCAGTGATGTCGCAAAGATATTCACCGGTATGAGCATCGTAGGCGACCGTTCCGCAAGGAACTTCAATGACGCGGCTCTCCCCCTTCTTGCCGGATCGTTGCGCCCTGGAGCCACTCTCACCATGCCCGGCGAAAATGTGTCGCTGATATCGCAGATGGAGGAGCGTCCAGTAGTTTCGGTTGCCACGCAGAATAATGTGCCCGCCATCGCCACCATCGCCACCATCGGGCCCTCCCTTTGGGATATACTTCTCCCGCCTGAAATGGGCAGAACCTCGTCCGCCCTTTCCTGAACGACAAAAGATCTTAACGTAGTCAACAAAATTGGTTTCGGCCATTATGTTGTGGATAATGAATCTATCTTTTCAGCAATGGATCCGAAGATTTCATCAATCGATCCCTCTCCTTTGATTTCTTCCAGAATGCCCTGTTCCCGGTAAAACTCCTTTAGCGGGGCAGTCTGACGGTAATACACCTTCAGCCTCGACTCAATGGTCTGCCTGTTGTCGTCAACCCTACCAGCAATCTCCCCCCTTTTTAGCAAACGGCTTACCAGTTCTTCATCCTCCACCTCAAGACTGACCACGGCATTGACTTTCTCACCATGACGTTGCAACAGGCTGTTCAGTGCCTCTCCCTGAGGAACCGTGCGGGGAAAACCGTCAAAAATAAAACCTTTCGAACCATTACGTTTCGATAACAGCTCTTCCAACATCTCAATTACCACACAATCGGGTAGCAGCTCTCCTTTCGACATATAGGAGTCAGCCAGTTTCCCCAATTCAGTAGAGGATGCTATCTCTTCCCGTAAGATCTCACCGGTCGACACGTGTTGTAGTCCGTACAGTCCGGCAATTTTCTCACTTTGTGTCCCTTTTCCGGATCCAGGAGCACCAAAAATCACAATATTCAACATACCTTGCATCTATAAGTAAGTTGCAAAGATACACTTTTCCCACCGTTTCACTTTCATTCTGATGCCATTATTCCCTTTCGCCCTGTTTTTATTTCTTAAATTCATATCCTGTAGAGATGCCACGACAGTTGAACCAATCGTCAATTTGTACGTTTATCATGGTAAATGGTTTATCAACTTCAAAATGAATATACAATGAAAAAAGAGGAATTCAAACAGAGAACACACCAGGTGATTGACGAGCTGGCAGAGACCATCTCTAACCTGGAAGCCAGAGCCGGAGAGATTGCAGAGGAAGCCAGGGAAGAGTACCGGGAACAGCTAGACAAGCTGAGGGAGCTGAGAGAGAAGCTTTCGGCGAAACTGGATGAATATGACAAACTGGCCGACGGAAAATGGGATGTGGTGAAGGAGAGTGCCGGCAGCTTCTTTTCAGCGGTGGCTGAAGCCTGGAAAGAGAACGTTGCAAAGGTGTCAGAGGCATTCAAAAGGGAGCCCCGGCAGGATGATTAACAGATTTTTTTCCTGCCGGAGGTTCAGAAGACCGGAAGATATCAGTTATCCTCCATCATCAGGGGTATCTCATAGTCCGGATCAATGTAGAGCTGGTCCACCCCATCCACATTCCGGAAAGTGACGGAACTGATATACATGTTCCTGGGATGAATTTCCGTGTTGCTCTGGTGCGCATGAAACACAATCTTCCACTCACCTTCTTTGTCACGAAAGAGAGAACTGTGTCCCACTCCCACCAGATCACCTGGTTTCTGTAAAAGGGGATTGTGGGAATACTTCTTCCATTCACCGTTCACACTGTCTGCAGTAGCACAACCAATGCCATAAAAAGGACTCTCATAGCTATTGGCCGAGTAGGTCATGTAGTAAATACCGTTGTGTTTGATAACAAAGGAGCCCTCATTCACCCTGGGCCAGACGGTCTCCCACTCCTGTGATACATGGATGCAGGGGTGAAGGGTTTCCTGCTTCAGTGTCTTTAGATCCTCCTCCAGCTCTGCGACCCAAATGTTGAGGCCGTCATTGAAACGGTCGAAGAAGAGCCAGGGGGTGCCATCCTCATCGATGAAAAGAGAGTTGTCTATTGCCTTCTCCCCCGCCAGCATCGGTTTCTGCTCTTCCTGTCTGAAGGGGCCCAGTGGCGAATCGGAGGTAGCCACGCAAATATGTTCTTCGGCAGAATAATACATATAGAAGGTATCGTCTACAAGATAGACCTCGGGTGCCCAAAACCAACGTTCACCATAGGAGTCATCCCTGTGCAGGGCCAGACCTTCTTTTGCATTTCCAACCTTTTCCCATCTCTTCAGGTCTTCCGAGACCATCACCCCAATGCCATTACCGGCACCTGTTCCATACGCATAATAGCGGTCTTCATGCAACAGGATAAAAGGATCCGCCAGTGGTACCCTGACAGCGGGAACAACAACCTTTTCACCAGTACTGCCTGATGGATTAGGCTTACATGCAACCAATAGCAGCAACAGGATGCAAACATTACTGAAATTCATACCTGACTGTGTTAGATGAACCTTATTTTATTCATTTACCGAGCGATAACAAACGGGTACCACTTACACGACCCTGTTTTGTCCTGACAATATATAGCAGTTTCAAACTATCCATCCCTGCTAAATTGATCTTCAGAGGAGAAGAATAAAGAGTGCCATACTGAAGCGGATCTTTACCGTCAAGAGTATAGTATATACTGCCATCCGCTACCGGACAGTGAAGGTGCAACAGGTGATTGCCATGTTCATCCTTCTCATCGGTAACCGCGACATCCGGAATACGGAAATTGACGCCCCTCCTGTCCAATTTGTTCAGGTCATGGCTGATCCTGGCACTGAAATCAGCAAAATCCTTCTTCTCTTTGCCACTCCACCCAATTTCAGCAACAGCCAGCAAACGGGGAAATGCCATATACTCCAGTTTTGAATAACTGTGTATGAATTCCATCCAGAGATTCCCCTGTACACCCACGACATACTTCCTGTTTGCCGGATCGATCTTCTCTGACAAAGGTTCGTAATTGTACACCTTTGCCAGCGGAAGGTTACCGCCGATATTAAATGGCTCCTCTTCGGGCTTACCTTGATAGTAATCGAGATACATGAAATTATTTGGCGCCATAACCACCTGATGGTGCATATTGACAGCCTCTATTCCCCCTTTCTCACCCCTCCAGCTCATCACCATGGCATTCTCGGCCAATCCGCCTTCCATGATCTCATCCCAGCCAATCATCCTGCGACCCTTGCTCTGCAGATAAGCACCCACACGTTTTACAAAATAACTTTGCAGTTCATGTTCATCCTTCAACCCCTCCTGACGGATCTTTTCCTGGCATTTGCTGCATGCCTTCCATCTATCCTTTGGAGCTTCATCACCGCCTATATGAATGATCTCAGAGGGAAAGAGCTCCAACAGTTCATCCAGCACATTTTCAATAAAATGGTAGGTCTGTTCATTCCCCGCACACATCACATCCTTCTGAATGCCCCATTGTTCAAGCACCTTAAAGGGACCTCCGGTACATGAATACTCGGGGTAGGCAGCAAGAACGGACAAAGTGTGACCCGGCATATCGATTTCGGGGATCACAGTGATATTCCTTTGCATTGCGTAGGAGACGATATCCCTGATCTGCGACTGGGTATAAAAACCTCCATGTGGAAGTCGGTCAAAAGCATCTTCTGCCCGGGATGATTGCGTACCTCTGCGCCACGCTCCAATCTCTGTGAGCAATGGATACTTCTTGATCTCAATTCTCCACCCGGCATCCTCGGTGAGATGCCAGTGAAGGATATTCAACTTGTAATGTGCCATCAGGTCTATGAACCTTTTCACTTCATCGGGACGAAAGAAATAACGGCCCACATCCAGCATGGCTCCCCTGTATCCAAAACGGGGCTTGTCTACGATCGACATGCCAGGCAGCAACAGCTTTTCGCCCCTTTCCGCTGGCATTAACTGCAGAAGGGTCTGCAATCCGTAAAAGAGACCGGCTTTGCCCCCCTTGATGATCACCGAATGGGGGTCAATGTCGAGATGGTACGTCTCCCCCTCCATCCTTTTGTCCAGCATAAAACGGATTATCCCGGATTTCCCTTTTGTGGAGACCTTGGTGGTGAGCTGCAGGTCATACTGTTCCCGCAGATAATCATTCAAGAAACCAGCCAACGCCTCGAGACTCTTATCACTTATCTCAATAGCTGTTTTGCGATTGAGCCCAAACACTCCCTCTTCAACCACAACCGTTTCAGGCATTGGCACCAGATTCACCTGCTGCGGGAAAAGCTGCGTCATCAGCAAAGAGATGCAGGCAGTCACTACAAATTTCCTCATACTCATTCTGTTTCTGTTTATATTTATCAATTCCGACTCCTCTTGTGAATAAGGAGCATCCTGTTTTCTGAAAATTTCATGAGACCGGAGTATTGGTTCCGGGCCGTCTGGTATAGGAGTATCCCATGTACAATCTGGATTGATTCATTTTTTTCATCAGGAGATGATGCAACATCAGAGGTACTTGAAGATTCAACAGTAAGCAAAGTTAATCGATCAACAAACCCATCCGGCTTGCCCTGCTACACATCGGACAATGAGCGGCTGGCGACGCCTGTTCAGGCAGAATAGAAGACAACCGATAGTGATGCTATCGGTTGTGAAATGAAATGGGAGGTACCTGGCGGATTCGAACCGCCGTAAACGGTTTTGCAGACCGACGCCTAGCCACTCGGCCAAGGTACCGACATTCGCACAAAGCGGATGCAAAGATAACCATTTTTTCATAGATACAAAAGGGATCGGTTCTTTTTCTCACAGAAGGCAGTTACCTCTCCTCCATAATCAGGCAAAGAGGATACGGAAGGCATCACTCACCTTTCTCACCTCTAACCGTTCGATTGCAACCTTTTTATTGAATCCTTTCAAGTTATTGGCCGGAATCAGGATGCGGGAAAAACCGAGCTTCTCCGCCTCCTGTATGCGTTGTTCGATACGGTTCACTGGCCGGATCTCTCCCGAGAGGCCTACCTCCCCGCAGAGCGCTGTTTCGCGACCAATGGGTATATCAAGGCTGGAGGAGAGTACTGCACTGATCACCGAGAGATCCATACCAGGATCATTCACTCTCAGTCCCCCGGCGATATTGAGGAAGACATCCTTCTGTGCCAGACGGAAGCCTGCCCGTTTCTCCAGGACAGCGAGCAACATGTTCATTCGCCGGATATCGAAGCCAGTGGCAGAGCGTTGGGGGGTACCGTAAGCAGCGGTACTCACCAGTGACTGTGTTTCAATCAGAAAGGGGCGGACACCTTCGATGGCTGCAGCGATGGAGACACCACTGAGTCCTTCATGGTTCTGCGTCAGCAGCAGTTCGGAAGGGTTGCTCACCTCACGGAGACCCGACTGGTTCATCTCATAGATACCCAGTTCGGCGGTGCTGCCGAAGCGATTCTTGATGCTTCGCAAAATGCGGTACATATAGTGTTGGTCCCCCTCAAACTGAATAACCGTATCGACAATATGTTCCAGGATCTTGGGACCAGCAATGCTCCCCTCTTTGGTAATGTGTCCGATCAGCAGCACGGGTGTCCCCGACTGCTTGGCAAACTTGAGCAGTGCCGCCGCGCACTCCCGTACCTGCGAGATACTGCCCGGAGCCGACTCAAGCGATTCGCTATAGATGGTCTGGATGGAGTCGACCACCAGTAGTCCGGGGGAGATACTCTTCACGTGCTTGAAAATCTCATCCAGGTTGGTCTCGCAGACAATCAAACAATTGTCGTTCTGCAAACCGATACGATCGGCACGCAGTTTCAATTGCCGTGCACTCTCCTCACCCGAGACATAAAGCGTACGGATAGCGGTAAGCCTGAGAATGGTTTGCAGAACCAGAGTAGACTTCCCGATACCCGGTTCTCCTCCCAGCAAGACAACCGACGCCGGCACCAGCCCGCCGCCCAACACCCTGTTCAGCTCACCGTCGTGCATGTCGATACGGGGCTCTTCGTCGGCACGGATCTCACGCAAGGGGAGTGGTTCACTCCGGTGGCTCTGGAAGGAACGTGTGTCCTCCTGCCTTGCAGCTATATCTTTTCGCACCAGCTCCTCCACAAAAGAGGACCACTCCCCGCAAGAGGGACATTTCCCCATCCATTTGGGAGACTCATAGCCACATTGGCTGCAGAAGTACACTGATTTTAGTTTAGCCATGGAGGCAATAATTATTGAAGCAAAAAATGAAGCGTGAGATGAGCCAGCCCAGGATCACCATGCTGTTGGCTCCCAACCGGGTTCATAGTCACGACTCCACAATTTCATCGCATCGCGGTCAAATATCCTGCCGGTCCCCTCATCAACATCAAATCCTTTGTCAATGCGATAGGCTATGTTCGCGTAGTGAACCATCGCCATGCTTATACTGGCATCATCGATGGGCGCGGTCAGTTTCTCCTTGCCCCTCACGGCTTCAAAGAAGTTGATCACGTGTCCTGTTGTCATGTCACCACCACCTCCTAGAGCTATTCCGCCTTCGTTGGATGATGCACTGTTCTCCTTGACCACTTTTCCACCTCTGTCATACAAGATATACTTCTCACGGTCAACGAACACGCTCCCCTCACTTCCATAAATGATTGTTCCTCTTCCGCCATTGTATGTATCATAACCGTTTCGGCTCTTACCATCCCACTGGATAATCTTGTTCCCGTTGAAGCGGAAAGTGGCATCCATGGTATCATACATCTCCCAACCATCGTTTTCATAATGGCGTTTGGCCGCTTCAACATCTACCCGTTGGGGTAAGTCAACACCCAATGCCCAGCGAGCCACATCCAGCTCATGGGTTGCATTGTTCCCCGTTTCAGCCGTCCCGTAATCCCAACCATACCAGTGCCAGTTGTAGTTCCATGTCTCAGAAGTGTATTCACGACGTGGTGCGGGTCCCTGGAATAGATCCCAGTCAAGGCCCGCAGGAGCTGGCACCTTTTGTTGCAACGGCACTTCGCCCCTTGAATTGGTATAGAATGCAAGTGCCTTATACGGTTTCCCGATGATGCCCCGATGAATTTCGTCAATAATTTCAATGGTATGGGGTGAGGAACGTTGCTGGTTACCCATCTGTACCACCTTGTTGAGTTTTTTAGAGGCTTCCACCAGCAGTTCATTCTCTAACATATTGTGGCTACATGGTTTTTCCACGTATACATGCTTCCCGTTCTGCATGGCCATGATAGATCCAGGTGTATGCCAGTGATCCGGGGTGGCATTGATCAAGAGATCCACTTTCGGATCATCGAGTACCCGACGGATATCATTTTCCAGCTTTGGTTTATAGTCGATCTGCTTTGAAAAATTCTGCATCGCACCCACCCGTTGCTTTTCCATCACGTCACACAGGTAGAGCAGTTCCACATTGGCTCTCTTCACCGAGATGGGTTCGTAAAAGGCTCCCAACCTGCGACCCAATCCAGCAATGGCCACATGCAGACGATCGTTCGATCCGATAATCCGATTGTAGCTTTTTGCCGACATTCCCATCACCTTGCCTCCCACTGCTATTCCCGCAGCTCCGACGCTCACCTTCTTGATGAAATCTCTCCTGTTCACACTCATGATCATATTGTTTTACTCAATTATAAGCTGATAACTCCAGGTTAAGCTGTATCCAGGTCATGCAAATATGTTGCTCGACAAAGATATGAATAAATTGCAAGGGTTAAAAACAAACTTTACCCGGAAGGGTCTGCTAGCGAATGTTATCAGCAGACTCACGGTGATGAGGTGATGAGGTGATGCAAATGCTCTCCGGAGTGCAACCTCTTCGCGCAACGTTGACAAGCGATATCACCGGCGTGAGAGGGATATCCTTGCAGGGGAAAGATGAAAAAAAACTTGTACATTTGCAACTGAAGCCAAACTGTCAACGAAGATTCCACTTATGTCACACATCCAACCACTCATCGCCCAATCGCTCGGCTTGCCCCTGAGAAGCGTAGAGAACACCCTCCGCCTGCTGGGCGAAGGTGCCACCATCCCTTTTATCAGCCGCTATCGCAAGGAGGCTACCGGGGGACTAGACGAGGTTCAGATCGCACGCATCAGCGAGATGAACGAGAAACAGGAGGAGCTGGAGAAGCGAAAAGTGTATATCCTGCAATCAATCAGCGAACAGGAGAAGCTGACACCGGAGCTGGAGGAACAGATTCGCGGATGCCGCGAAAGCAGCCTTCTGGAGGATCTCTATCTGCCCTACAAACCAAGGCGGCAGACAAGAGCAGAGATAGCCCGCAAGAAAGGATTGGAGGAACTGGCCAGATGGCTGATGTCACAACAGCAAGCTTCGGTGGAAGCCGAAGCCTCTCGTTATCTGAATGATGCAGTAGAGCATGCGACAGATGCACTGAAAGGAGCATGCGACATCATCGCCGAGTGGGTCAACGAGGATGCTGAAGCGCGACAGAGCGTACGTAACCTCTTTGCTCGCGAGGCGATGATCACCGCGAGAGTGGTGAAAGGAAAAGAACAGGAAGGAGAGAAATACAGGGATTACTTCGATTTTTCTGCTCCACTATCCCGCTGTCCGTCGCATCGGCTGCTGGCCATTCGGCGCGGTGAGAAGGAGGGGTTCCTCCGCGTCTCAATATCACCCGATGATGAGCGGTGCCTCACCAGGCTGGAACGACGATTCGTGAAGAACAACAGCGCGGCGTCCACACATGTGGCTGAGGCGGTGAAGGATGGCTACAAGCGACTGCTCAAACCCTCTATCGAAACCGAGTTTGCCAACCGCTCCAGGGAGCAGGCCGATGAGGAAGCGATCACCATCTTCACGGAGAACCTACGGCAGTTGCTGCTGGCACCTCCGCTGGGACAGCAGCGCATTCTGGGTATTGATCCCGGATACCGCACCGGATGCAAGCTGGTTTGTCTCGATGAACAAGGCAATCTGCTGCACAACGAAACCATCTATCCTCATCCGCCACAGAACGAGCACTCCAAGGCGGGAAGCAAGGTGGTGAAGCTGGTCTCCTCCTACCGCATCGATGCCATCGCCATCGGCAACGGCACGGCCAGTCGCGAGACGGAGCGTTTCATCACCAATCTTCGCTATGAAAAAGAGGTGAAGGTTTTCGTGGTGAGCGAGAGTGGTGCGTCGGTCTACTCTGCCTCCAAGATCGCCCGCGAGGAGTTTCCCGAGTATGATGTTACCGTGCGGGGTGCCGTCTCCATCGGGCGGCGGCTGAGCGATCCGCTGGCGGAACTGGTAAAAATCGATCCCAAGGCGATCGGCGTGGGACAGTATCAACATGATGTGGACCAGGCAAAGCTGAAACGGTCGCTCGACCTGACAGTAGAGAGTTGCGTCAACCAGGTGGGGGTCAACCTCAACACCGCAAGCAGTCACCTGCTCACTTATGTCTCGGGACTGGGAGAATCACTGGCGCACAAAATCGTGGAGTGGCGCACCATCAACGGCCCCTTCCGGTCACGGGAGGAGCTGAAAAAGGTGCCGCGGCTGGGCGAGAAGGCGTTCGAGCAATGCGCCGGCTTCCTGCGCATACCCGGTGCCGAAAACCCCCTCGACAACTCCGCGGTACACCCGGAGAGTTATGCCATCGTGGAAAAGATGGCGAAAGAGCTGGATTGCAGCGTGAAGGAGCTGATTGGCAGCAAAGAGCGGATTGCCACCATCGACAAGGAGAGATACAAAACCGGCAGCGTGGGTGAAGAGACACTGGCCGACATCCTGCAGGAGTTGGAGAAACCGGGACGCGATCCCCGGTCGAAGGTACGGACGTTGGAGTTCGATCCCTCTGTACACCTCATCAGCGACCTGAAGGAGGGAATGATCCTACCCGGCATCGTGACCAACATCACACACTTCGGATGCTTTGTTGATATCGGCATCAAGGAGAACGGGCTGGTACACATCTCGGAGCTAGCCGACCGGTTTGTTTCCAATGTGGCAGAAGTGGTGTCACTGCACCAGCATGTGAAGGTGCGGGTGCTCTCCGTGGAGTTGGAGAGAAAGCGTATCCAACTGTCCATGAAAGGGATTTGAGCGGACCTACCTACCGTAACGGATCAGAAACCGATATTGAGCTGGCGTTCCTGAAGGGCGAAACTTTTTCTGTGGTGGGGCGTGATGCCGTGGAGTTGGATCGCCTCCCGGTGTTCCCGGGTGGGATATCCCTTGTTGCGAGACCATCCATATTGCGGGTATTGGTGATCCAGCTCGCGCATGTGGTCATCACGCCAGCACTTCGCCAAGACTGATGCCGCGGCAATCGACAGGTATTTCCCATCACCACCAACCACACAGGTGTGGGGAATTACCTCATACTGCAAGAATCGGTTACCATCCACCAGGATATGATGCGGGGTGCGGCATAGCGACCGTAGGGCGCGGTGCATCGCCTCGATCGATGCCCAAAGGATATTGAGCCTGTCGATCTCCTCGGGCGAACAGGCTGCCACGGCATAGGCGAGTGCCTCCCGTTCAATCACAACCCGGAGTTGCTCGCGCACTCGCTCGGTGAGCTGCTTGGAATCGTTCAGGCGGTCGCACCGGAAATCGGGCGGCAGGATGACGGCAGCGGCAAAGACCGGCCCGGCGAGACAACCCCGCCCTGCCTCATCACATCCCGCCTCCACGACATCACCACGCATGCAGGATAACAAGCCGGCAAACTGCGTCATCTTCTTCCTATGAACTTTTTAATCTTCATCAATCTCTCTCCCCCAGCTGATCACCACGTTGTTGTCCTCCGGCGGGAAGTCGAACGAGAAATCCTTGAGATCACTCTCGTTGCCCAGGAAAGAGGCAAACATCCGAAGGGCCATCATCAGCTCGGGATCGGCTGTCTCATCTCCTTTCACATGTTTCAGGTTCAACTTCACAATCAGGTCGGTGATCAGTGGCACCAGCTCCTCCGGAAGCGGGAGACCCGACCCCTTCACGCGTCCCTCCGCCATATGGCGGGTCACCGCCTCCAACCGCTCGCGGGCCTCCTCCTCGAGGTTGTTGTTGTCTGGCAGCGAGGTGACAAAACGACTCTCCACCTCAAGGCCCCCTTCCGCGAGAGCCATCACCCTCCAGGCAAAGGGGTATTGCGCCAGGCTGGCGGTCTCGATATCATGGATGCTCTTTCCCGAGGGGGAGGTGTATCGGGTGATATCGTTCGAGTGAAAATGACCGGTGAAGATGAGTGGCATCCCCGCATCGGCCAGCTGCGCCGCGTGCCGCTCCCACTCTTCTACCAGGTAATCGGGGAAGAAGGCCGACTGGTAGGGCATGTGCTCCACCAACCCGTGGTGCATCATGCCAAGCAGGGTGATGCCCATCTGCTCTGCCTCACGAAGTATCGATAGGGCCCACTCCATGGTTTCCGGCTTGATGCGACCCGCGGTAATCGAGCTGGAGACATGCTCCTCGTAACGGTTGCTGTCGAAACAGAGCAGCCAGTGTTGTTCATCCAGTGCTGCAACGTAACTGAGTGAGGCCTCATCTCTCCGGAGCGCCTCACCATAGCCGAAAGGTTCATAAAGCGTCACAAACTCCTCTTTGGATATCCCTTCCGCGGGAGAGCTATTCTCCCCCCTGTAAGCGACCGCGTTTGGTATGTTAATGTCATGATTCCCCGGCACCACCAGCACACGAATACCTTCATCCTCTAGTGTTTGTAACATGGATGTCAGATCGATGTGACTCTCCCGTTCACCGTGATGCGTGAGGTCGCCAGCAATCAACAGAAAGTCCGGCTGTTCACGCAATAGCTCTTTCCACAGCTGCTCCAGGACTCTCTGTTGTTCGTCGAACTGCCTGCCAGAAGCCTGCTCCTGTTTCTGGAGTGCCTCTCCTTGCGTGTAGAGTGCAGGAGAGAGATAATGAATATCGGTTACCAGCGCGATCTGCAGTGAATCGGCTGCGGCTGGGACGCATCCGGCAATGATCGACAGCAAGATAAGAAGATGGAGGAAGACCGTTTTCATCATTTACCGTGACAATAGTTTGTCCGTCACCCGGTCAAGCCATCGCTCAAAAGGACTGTACTCTATTTTCCGGAAGCTGTCCGGCATTGTCTCAGGGAGAAAAGACTTCTTGGTGCTCTCCCCCCATACATACTCCACCAGTTCCGGATAATCGATATAGGGATTGCGGTTCTTCTGCAACCGAAAGATCGCTTCGTTACGGCGAACCTCCTTGAGGCTGACAGGATCCTCACGGTGCCATTTCAGCAACAGCCCGAGAGACCACTTGCTGAGACCGGGATAGGGCTCTGCTCCCAGCTGCTCCGAGCGCCACTTGTGCAACTGATCCTCATAGGCGGTAACCACATAAAAATAGCTACGAGCCACATCACCCTTGTACTCATCGATGGGCTCAAAAACCGTTTGGGTATACCCACCGAAGGTATTTTGCCCGATTTTTGAACCGTTGGTCGACTCCCAAATGGTGATTCCCACCTCCCCAAAAGGGAGATTACCGCGCCGGTTATTCACATAGCCATCCGTGGGATAGATATGGAAGAGATCAGACTCCAGAAACGTGGCACCCTGAAACCAACTGCGGGGCAAAAGATGCTCCCTGTTATAGCAGTCTCCCTCCTTGCGTATGGTTCCGCAGCGATGATGCCTGAAATCGAAAACATAGTCAGCGCCTTCGTGGGGTTTGTGGGAGTAAATATCCCACACCTTGCTAGTCTTCAATGCATCGGTAGCCTCGAAAGCTGTCCATAACTCCGCATAGGAAAGCACATCGGGATTACGAATCACCCTATAGAGGGCACTCTTCAGTGCTGCGCCACTCTTTCCCTCGGCAGCAACATAGTAGCCATCAGGTATCTGTGCCGCAATGTGAGCAGTACATCTGAGCAGTAAAATCAGTAAAAAGCAATAACGATATGGGTTCATTTTCTATTTCCTATCTGCCCCGGCACAGATATATTAGCCGGGGAAAAAGGCAAATATAGGAAAAACTCCGCTATCCGGCGAATAGTATCGGCACAAAGTGAACCGGTTGGGAGATAAACACCGGAAAAGAATCAGGAGTTCAGGATCCGTTCAATCTCCTCGATATCGGATCGAAACCCTTTGTCTACCTCATAGAAGTTCTTTACCGTGTTACAGGCGTGAAGTACCGTGGCATGATTGCGGTTTCCCACCTGTAGTCCGATCTGGGAAAGCGATAACTCTGTGTGTTTCTTGATAAAGTACATGGTGACCTGCCTGGCCTGTACAATCTCCCGCTTGCGGGAAGAGGAGTGGATAAGCTCCCTCTTTATGTTGAAAAACTGGGAAACGGTATCCTGAATCTTTTCCACGGTGATCCGCTTCCGCTCAAACCGGATACTTTGTTCCATCACCCTGCGCGCCAAGGTCATATCAATTTCCCGGTTGTTGATGATGGAATGAGCCATCAGAGAAACCACGATCCCCTCCAGGTCACGCACATTTTCAGTCACATTTTCGGCAATGTAATCAATCACATTCTCCGGGATGGTGAGACCGTCGGACAGCACCTTGTTCTGGAGAATCTTCTTTCGCAACTCCTTGTCGGGACGCTCCAACTTGGAGGAAAGCCCCCAGCGAAAACGGGTCAACAGTCGCTCCTCCATCCCCTGCATATCCATGGGAGCACAGTCGGAGGTCATCACCAACTGCTTGTTGTTCTGGTGAAGATGATTGAAGATATGGAAGAAGGTGTTCTGCGTCTTCTCCAGGCCAGACAACTCATGGATATCATCAATAATGAGCACATCAATGCTTTGGTAAAAATTGATAAAATCATTGATGGTATTGAAACGACGTGCATCGGTATATTGTACCTTGAAGAGATGTGCCGAGAGGTAGAGTACCTTCTTGTCGGGATAGAGCGCCTGCACCTTTGAGCCGATTGCGTGACAAAGATGGGTTTTTCCCACTCCGGAGTGCCCATGTACAAAAAGAGGATTAAAGGCAGTCTTAGCCGGGTTGTTCGCCACTGCCTCAGCTGCCGTTCTTGCCAGGCGATTGCTTTCCCCTTCAAAGAAATTCTCAAACCGGTATTTGCCGTTAATCTGGGAGTCAAACTCGGTGGTTTCTACCCGGTCGAAAGGTGTGGGCACCTTCTCCGAGGCTCTTTTTCGGAGATTCTTGTCAGCTGCGGCAAACGACTTGCTTTCTCCCCGGAGCTCCACAGCTGTATTGCTTTCCGTCTCCACCAGTATACGGTAGTTAAGGATCGTACCTTCGCCTATCTCACGGTAGAGTGTCTGCTGAATCAGATCGAGGTATTTATCCTCCAGGTATTCATAAAAAAACTGGCTGGGGACCTGAACCGTGAGTACATGATCCTGGTATTTTAGCGGAACAATGGGAAGAAACCATGTATTGAATGCCGGTTCGGGAATATTGTCCCGAATCACATTCAAACAGTTGTTCCATAAAATCTGGCAGTTGTTCTTCATCGAATCTCTGAAATGATCTATCTTTTTCCAATAAGAGAATACAAATTTTGGAAAAATAATCGAGAAAAAAAAATGTACTTTTTATCACTCTCTCCGGTTTTGAAAAAAACGTTATTTATCAACACAATAGACACATATTGCTTTCAATCAGTTCATTAATAAAAATCCACAAAAGGAATTCATTTGATATTCAAGCCGATATAGAGAACCTTTCAACGACCCTAAACCACGTAAGAATATGTCAAAAATGTTACGCAATCTCCGAAGGTTAAAGTGTTTCAACCCAGAAACCGGGAAAACACTTATTTAGAATAATTCTAATTAAGAAACATGAAAGGCAGGAAAATAAAACCCGTCGGCATCAGAACAAACGTACTTTCACACTCAGATAGCGTCCGGGATTCAGACGGATATCCTCAAGCAACCGGGTAGCTGTTTCAATTGTAACATTGAGGCTGTCATGTAACCGGGTGTCATTCATCAGCAGCCCCAGCGAGTTGTCGCTGCTGTTAATCCTTTCGGAGAGCAGCTTCAGATTGTTGACGGTTTCGTCGATACCGGCATAGGTACGGTTTAGGTCCATTGCATTGAGTTCACCGCTCACCTTACTCATATCAGCGGAAACAGCTCGCAGGTTTTTGCTGATATCCGGCAAATCCTGTTCAATGGCAGCCACCATCCTGTTCAGATTTTGACTGGTCTGGTTTAGCTGGCTGACCGTATTTCCGATCCCATCAATCGATTGTTCCCATGAGGGATGAGCAGCGATACGCTGTAGCGAGAGCAGCAGCGAGTCGATCCGCAGAAAGAGGGAATCAGCCCGGGGCACCAACTTCGCAGCACCATCGGTCAACCCTGTTACCCTACGTCCCGGGATGGTGTCGCCCGGTTGCAGGTCATTTTGCGCGTTACCAAGTACCAGGGTGGCCAGGGAAGCGCCAAAGAGATCGGTGCCATACTCCAGGTAACTGTCTTCCGGAATGGGAAACTCCTGTTCCAGGTTAAGTGCCACGGCAAACCGCATCGGCTCCATATCTGCCATGGTGATGCCGCTGATCAGTCCCACCTGATATCCCTTGACATATACAGGCGAGGAGAGGAGCAAACTGGTAACATCATCGAAGAGGGCATAGTATTGTTTTTGCTGTTTCAGCACATTGAACCCTTTCAGAAAGTTGATACCAAAATAGATCATAAACAGGCTGGCAAGGAAGGCCAGACCTATGAGTGCATTTTTGGAAATTTTTTTCATCTGTTTTCTTATTTCACACGTTCACCATTCACCAGTTCGATCACAAATGCATCCCTGAATTTTCTGCGCACCTCGCGCAGCATTCTGTTGATCTCCGTCTGGCTGGTAGTGCTGCCGTAGGTATACTTGTACAATCCTCCATCCAGATAATGCTCCACAGGTTCCAGTCCCTTAAAGGCTTTCGATCCCTTTTCATACTTGCGTGATGACGTAAGGAACTGTATCCGGAACTCCTTCTCATCCGACGGTCCGACGGATTGGGATGAGATTGTACGGGTTGATGTCTCGCTATTGAAAACATAACTCTTTTTGTCATGCTCTCGCTTATATTCCCTGAATCCGTTATAGATTGCGTTGGCCAGTGAATGTTGACCGCTGCTGCTCTTCAGGTACTTCTCCTCCTGAGGGTTACTGATATACCCCAACTCTACCAGGATACTGGGCATTGCCACTTCACGCAGGACCAGAAAACCGGCCTGTCTGACATTTCGGTTCACTCTTTTGGCACCGGTAACCAGCTGGTTCTGCACAATCGTAGCCAGGTAAACGCTCTGCGAGAGAAAAGCGTTGGTCATGAATTCAAAGATAATATAGGATTCCGGTTCATTGGGATTGAAGCCTTCATAGGTGACCGAATAATCCTCTTCGTACATGATTACCGCATTCTCTGCTTTGGCCACATCCAGGTTATCCTTGCTGCGGTGAAGCCCCAGCACGAAGGTCTCCACACCCTGAGGGGAAGTGCGTCTGCGATCCAGCGCGTTGCAATGCAGTGAGACAAACAGGTCAGCATGCGCCTTGTTCGCAATCTCAGCCCTTTTGTTGAGCTCTACAAAATGATCTCTGTCACGCGTATAGAGCACCTTTACGTCCGGATGATGCTTTTCAATGAGGGCTCCGAGCTTGAGGCCAACAGACAGCACGATGTCTTTTTCCCGGGAGGTGGCACCTACTGCGCCGGGGTCCTTTCCGCCATGTCCGGGATCGATCACCACGGTGAAAGAGTTGTTTTGTGCAAGGGACAATTGGGCAGGACAGAGAGAAAGAAACGCACCCAGAAAAAACAAAACCAGATAGTGTTTGTTTGGCATCATCTGAATATCTTTTTCACAAAAATAGATATTTATTTTGTTGGAACAAAAAATGGAGCCGCCCAGGGCAACTCCATCTGCATTCTCACCAGCGATGGTACCGTCAGGGCATCAGTTCCGCCAGCTTCGCATCGAGCGCCTGTCCGCGTAGATTCTTCTCAATGATAACCCCTTCCTTGTCAAGCAGGACAGTGTGGGGAATGCCCTGAATGGCATAGAGATCGACCACCGGGCTGTCCCAATACATCAGGTCCGACATTTGCGGCCAGGTCATATTCATCTGGCTGATACCCTCTATCCATTCATCATGATTCCGGTCGAAAGAGACACCTACCACCTCAAATCCTTTTGACTTATATTTGCTGTAGGCGGCTACCACATTGGGCATCTCCTGACGGCAGGGACCACACCAGGCAGCCCAGAAGTCCACCAGGAGATATTTTCCTTGTCCCGCAAAATCGGAGAGCGAGACTTTGTTTCCTGCAACATCCTGCAAGGTAAAGTCGACAAACTTCTGTCCAATGGCAACCCTCTCCAGGTTCTCCAGCCTTTTCACCACACGTTGGATGTTCTCTTTCGATTTGAAGCGTTCATCAGCCAGCTCCAGAATCTCTCTCTGTTGTTCGGGCTCAAACATGGAAGAGGATGTCATAAAAGTGTACTGCCCCAGTTCATTGCCGATATTCTCTTTGATAAAACTGAAATTCAGCTGATTTATCTGATTGCTGATACTGTCATAACTGCTGTTGACCTCTGCATCCATCTCCTCTGTCAGCGTGCCGGCGGCCTGTGCGCTGTTGTAACGATCAACCACTGCACGAATCTGCATTCTCAGATCCCGTTGCTTACGCCTGAAATCGGTATAAACTTCGTTAACCTTCGTACCTTTCACGCTCACCAGGCTATCGAAGGTGACCTCCAGTCTGCCTGGTTCCAGGAGGAGTGGAATCCGGTTCTCCTGCCTGGGGGCCAGCGACTCATCCAGCAGGATGAAACGCAGCCGCACGGTGTCGGCAGTACCCGAGAAAGAGAAGGTCCCATTCTCCACCACCGCCGTATCGATAGTGACCATCGCCTCGTCGGTCATCTCCTGCAAATAGACACTGCTGCCTTCAAAATCAGGATTGACGATTTTCCCCTTGATGGTGTAGTCGGTACTTTTCTGACAGGAGATCAGCACCAGTGTTGATATAAAAAGATAAAACAATTTTCTCATATTCATTTCCATTATTGATTAGCCAGGCACAAAGATATGCATAAACTCGCGATTTAACCGCAACAGCCACACTATTTTTGCCTGATGGCAATAAAGGGGAAGTGATGCCGTTTGCATGTAAACAGCTGCGAAACCAA
>JADLKK010000276.1 GCA_016839025.1 Proteiniphilum sp. | reverse complement strand
TTCACCGAACCATCTATGGCAAGTGAGACGGTGTCGATGCGGGTAACGGTGTCGTCGAAGGAGGTGACATATACTTTTCCTCCATGGGCAGCGATTCGTCGTGGCTCTTTGCTCTTCGTCCCATTAATTTTCATCTCTATTTGGCGGATCGATTTGCCAGTAGTGGCTTCGATCACCTCTATGGTCCCCGACTTGTTGACTAAGATATAGATTTTGGATCCATATTGCAGCATATCATTCGCTACATCACCCAGTGCATCTTTGTTCACAAGATGAAAGTAATCCTTGATCAACTCTTCCTCTTCATGGTTGTAACGTACCAGTGTGGCATTGTTCATCCCCATACTACCCTCGTTCAGTATTAGCACCGTTTTACCCTCATTGGTTATCTCCTTTCCCGGATTGTTGTTGTCGGCACAGCTCCAGAGTAACAATGCCACCAGAAGAATCATAGAGAATATAAATCTTTTCTTGTCCATTATTGAATTGTTTAAAAGTGAATGATAAGTGTTATTCTGTAGGAACGACCCGGCATGGGGTAGTTCCGCACAATTTCGTAGTTCTTGTTACCGAGGTTTAATGCCTCAGCGCTGAATGCAATCTTGCCCATGCGGGTGGTGAAAGATCTCGCAATGGAGAGCCCGTGATCGGCATATCCTCTCATGCGGTAGGGTGTATCGTTGTAACCGTTGTTGTAGCGGATGCCCGACCAGATGAGTGTATATGATATCTGCAATTGATTCAATTCAAGGGCGGCACGTGCCGATCCCGAATGTCGGGGTGTATAGGCCAACTGATGACCGTAGTTCACTTGTTGTGGGTCGGTACGATCTGTTGCGGTCTGCCAGGTATAGCTTACACCGGTATGAAGTAACATGTTTTTTGTCAGCGCCGTTGCACTCTCCAGTGAGAGGTCGGCACCGTTGATGATCACCTTTCCCACGTTGATCATGGCCCACTGGTGAAGGTTGCCGGTGGGGAAGGCTACAATTTTGTTCTTTACACGGTTGTGGAAGAGGTCGGCAGTGAATGTGAGTTGTTTCAGGTGTTTTCCCGAATTGAGCGCATGGGTAAGTCCGACGTTGAACTGCTCAGCATCTTCCGGCAGAAGGGTTCGTACTCCCACCTGCGGGTAATAGAGGTCGTTAAAGGTGGGCAACCGGAAGCTTTTTTTATAAAATACCCGCAGACGT
>JADLKK010000275.1 GCA_016839025.1 Proteiniphilum sp. | reverse complement strand
GAGGCTGCACGCAGGTAAAGGTCTCTCGCTTCGGGTGCTTTCCCGTATAGGCTTTTGGCTGCTTCGTTGAGCGTGGCCGCCGTAACATAGGCACTGTTCTGGTCACTTACAGAGGTGAGTTCCACCACCTGGGCGAAATCTTCCGTATCGGATGCCTCCAGAATGAAGGTCATTGTCGCACCCTCAGCAAGCTGGGGCGTAGCAGTTGTCTTGATGGCTTCCAGTGGCGTCTCATCTGCCAGCATCTCTTCAGTGAAGATGATGGGTGTAGATACATCAGCACCCAGGGCAAAATTGAAGCCGCTTACACTCTGTTCCGTTTCCTGTTCATAGGCCTGTGGTGGGGCTGCCACATGTTCGTACACATCCTCGCATGCATTCAACAGTGTGATTGCAAGCAGTGTGGCAAAAAGGTATTTTATTTTATTCATCTTGTGTAATATTTTTATGGAAAACCTCCCTCTGTTGAAAGAGGTTTTCCGGTTCTGCCTGTTTATTCAACCTTACCAGTATTGGTGGTGAAGTTAATGTGAAGCTTCTGACCTGCATTGCCGGTTACACGCTCCTGGTCATCACCTGCACCGCGGGGTGCGAATACACCGTCTAAGACGATGAATTCGGTGTGCCACCACTCATGTCCGGGCAGCTGGATGCTGGCACGTATCTCACCAGTGTTGGTGAAGGGTGGTGAAACAAAGGCTGCATCGGCACCCAGCGAGAGGGCCGGAACCGTAAAGCGATATGCTTCATCGGTGGTACCCCAGTTGCCGGCAGCAACATTTCCCTGCAGGTGTACATGCGGCGGATAGAAGTCCACGGCAAATTCATAGTCACGGCCATTGATGGCGGTGGTCACCACCACGATGTACCATCCCGGATTGCCGACACCGATGTTGCCGCCGCTGTCACCCGCACCGGGATCAGCAGTGCCATTGGCGTTGACTGTTGCCTGTCCGTAGCCGAACTCGTTGCCATCCCATGCCTTGGCAAAATTGAACTTGATCTCTGCATTGCCACCGTCACCGGTCTGTCCCAGGTACTGCATCGCCCAGAATTTACCGGGAGAACCCCAGATGGGTATCATCTCAGTCGCACCATCCCAGCTCCAGTTGCCTGCCACATTGCCGATGATAAACATCTCTTCCGGCATCACCATCGGGTCGAGGGCAAAGTAACCCTTCACCTGTGGGAGGGT
>JADLKK010000274.1 GCA_016839025.1 Proteiniphilum sp. | reverse complement strand
CTATCCATGGAATGACTCCACCTGGACATTTGTCGATATGCGCAGCCGTCTGTTGCGGGAGGGTGTGAGGCCGGCCATAGAGGATTTTGCCGTGATGGCTCTAACCCGCGATGATGAGGATGGGACCCTGATTGCAGGCAGTGAGATCACCATGGAGTTATTACAGGACCCCGGGTGGCAGTTTCTGATGATTGCCTGTTCGCTGGAGGAGATGTCAATGGGGCATCTGGATCGCTTTCTCGCCATGGAGCGGTTTGCCTCCCGGAGAGGCTATCCCTTTTACCTGCTCACCGCCTCATCCCCCGATAGGGTGGCTGCATGGGAGGGACAGTACCGTAGCGGATTTCGGTTTGCCATTGCCGATGAACGGGTGCTCAAAACAATGATTCGTTCCAACCCGGGGCTGATGCTTCTCAATGAGGGGGTTGTGGTCAACAAATGGGACGACAGCCAGGTGCCGTTGCCACTAGCTGATGGTGTTGATTTTGAAACCTCCGGGCTGGTAAAACAGCATAACAGATTACTCACAAACGGAAGCCGTTTGCTGCTGGTGGTTTTTTTGCTGTTGATACCCCTGCTCTTCGTGAAATGGTTTGAGAGAAGGCGATCACCAAGTCATTAACTGCATCAGCAAGAATGGGAGAATAGACAACTATAATTTGATAAACCTAACATTAACAATTGTATGAATATGAGAAAGAACATTGTAGCAGGAAACTGGAAAATGAACATGAACCTGCAGGAGGGAGTGGCACTGGCCAAGGAACTGAATGAAGCCTTGAAGGGAAAAACGGTGAACTGCGATGTGGTTGTCGGCACACCTTTTATTCACCTGGCAAACGTGGTGGAAGCTGTTGACACGGCACGGATTGGGGTTGCTGCACAGAACTGCGCCGACAAGGTGTCGGGAGCCTACACCGGTGAGGTGTCGGCAGCCATGGTGGCTTCTACCGGAGCCCGGTATGTGATTCTGGGCCATAGCGAACGTCGTGCCTACTACCACGACACGCCTGAGATCCTGAAAGAGAAGGTCTTGCTGGCGCTCGCCAACGGGCTGACCCCCATCTTCTGTATTGGAGAGGTGCTGGAGGAAAGAGAATCAGACAAGCATTTTGAAGTGGTGAAATCGCAGATAGAAGCTTCCCTGTTTGATCTCTCTGCCGACGATTTCGCTAAGATCGTGCTGGCCTACGAGCC
>JADLKK010000273.1 GCA_016839025.1 Proteiniphilum sp. | reverse complement strand
TTGATTCTGAAATAATGCGTGGAGTGCTCATCTCTATAATAATCCGGAACGAAGGTACGGTTCCCAACGGTCAGTGTATAGAGGTTTCCATTGGTTCCCGTTGATCCGCCACTGGGCCCGTTGAGTACAATATTGTCCAGATGTGAATCAATTGTCAGGAGAGCATCTTCCCAGTTGTCTATGCCGGTAGCGGTCATGGCAAGGGGGCCATACATCAGGGTACCCACCCACATTGGTTCACTCACTGCTTCGGGTTGCTCACCTCCGAGAGAGCTTGTATCAATTTTGTCGGGACCGTAATCAATATGCTTGTTGAAGGGCATGACAATCTCCACCAGGTCAGACTTGCTCCATTGACGGGCCGGGATGGTCACATAGGATGAAGGGGTGTAACTTGAGGCGACTGATTGGCCGTTCAGTTTGATGTCAAACCCTTTTGTAGCCCAAAAGGGAACTCGAAGCTTTATGGCAAATTCAGCACTTCCGCCGGCAACCCTTATCTCAGAATGTTCCGCCGGCCATAAACAATCCTGTTGGATGGTGACCCCTTTTTCGTCCCATTGAAATGCTGTTGGCAGATACAAAGATACCCACAAAGTATTTTCCGCAATAAAATAGGCTGCTTCCTGGTACTTGACATGATTCTCAGATCCGGTGCCACCACAACAGGTGGATTGCGGTGTTTTATTACCCCAGGGTTTGGATGCATTTAGACCTACGGCGTAGTGATAAGTGGTCATATAACAAGTGTGGTGCAGAGATCCCACAAGCTGGTTGTAGAGCAACCGTTCGTAGTAATCCATATATTGGGCATCGTCCGGGTTGAAACTGTTCAGATCCTTGGTCAGCTTGGCCAGATTGTATGCACAACAGGTCTCATTCAGCGTGGGAGACGGGTTGGTTGCCATACTCAATATCTGCGTGTAGGGTTGTCTGAACATCTCACCATTGCCAACACCACCAGTTGCATAGCGATAGCGTCCCTGTATCAACTCCCAGAAATTCTGTGAGAGATGGTAATACCAGGGATCATTATTCCCCCTAAAACTACGCAGTGCACTGGTGATCTTGGGAATATGCTGGTTGGCATGCCGGGTTCGGATATCATCGATGTTTTTTGCCAAGGGATCATAGAATGCGGGACTGTCGAAAAAGGTAGAGGCCTCAAGAAGACGTGCTTTCTCCTCGGGGTTGCTCA
>JADLKK010000120.1 GCA_016839025.1 Proteiniphilum sp. | reverse complement strand
CCCCAGAGTGCCTGCTGTGCGAAAGTGGTCGCTGTAACAAACAGGACCAATGCCAGAATCGTTAATCGTTTCATGTTGTAATACTTTTTGAATTATGGTAATTAATAGTTCTATTGTTAAATATTATCTTATACACCGGTAAAGATCAACCCATTATCGGTAATGTAGTATACTGATTTTCGCATCAGGATTCATAGCATCATGCGCTTTCATTGTCTGTGCTACCTTCACTTCATGACTGACGGTGCAGCGCACATCTGCAGAAGAAGCAGCGATCATCCACTGATAGGTGCCCTTTGCCAACTCCCATGAAGTGGTTTTCTCATTGAACGAAGCCATATCCATCAGTTTCCAAACCAGTGTCACAACCTCACTTTCACCGGGTTTCAGTTCCTTTGTCTTGACCAATGCTTTCAACTCCTTCGAGGGTTTGTCAAGACCTCCTGCAGGTGCATTCACATAGAGTTGTACCGCTTCCTTGCCGGGCACCTTCCCACTGTTGGTGATGGCCACCTTTACCTCACACTGATCATCCTGAATGGAGGAGCCAATCACTTCATAGTCAAAAGTAGTATAAGAGAGCCCGAAACCAAAAGGATAGGAGACATTTTTGCTAAAAGTGTCAAAATAACGATACCCCACGTAGATTCCTTCTTCATAGTTGGTATAATCTACATTGCGTTCCGGCTTTTTCGGCTTCATCTCCTCCTGCGCACGCTGGACATTCATGCCGGTTCCCATCGCAAAATCAGGCATCTTGAATTCATAATCAAACGGGAAATTGTTGTCGGAAGGAGCATCTCCGTACTGCATGGCAAATGTCATCGGGAGTTTACCTGAAGGATTGACCTTCCCGGTCAGGACATCTGTGACGCAATGACCTACCTCCTGACCCGGTTGAAAGGCACAGAGAATTGCATCGGCCATCGGTTTCCATGAAGCGGTCTCCACCGGACCACACACATTAAGGACCACGACCACCTTCTTGCCTGCTGCACGGTAGGCAGTGGAGACCTGTTCCAGTAATGCTTTTTCGTTATCGGTTAGATAGAATTCACTAACATGCCGATCTTTGGCTTCGCCACTGGTACGTCCTATTGTAAGTATTGCCAGTTCATTCGCTTCGACCTGTGCCTTCAACTGGTCATCGGTGTGAAGGAACTCATCGGCACGGGGTGGAGGGGTGAGTGAAAAGGGAGGACGTCCGTTGGGGAACAATCGCTTCTGCTCTTCGGCCAGGTGTTTCTGGTACTGCTTGACCAGCTCTCTGTCTACTTCAATCGATGCTTTTCTGAGGCCCTCCACCATGGAAACGGTGTATCGTCCAAAACCGGTACTGCCGAAGCCCATACCCGCCGGCACCATATCGTAGGAGGTTGTCCCGTAGAGGGCAACCTGGCCGATACCCTTCGCCACGGGAAGGATCCCGTTGTTGGCAAGGAGAACGATCCCTTCACTCCCCACTTTGCGTGAGATCGCAGCATGAGCTTTCAGGTCGGTCTCGTTGGGATAATCATACTGATTGAAACTATGAGTTTTAACAACCATCTCAAGTACCCGCTTCACATTCCTGTCCAGGAACTCTTCTTCCAGCTCACCACTTTGTATCGCTTCCAGTATGGCCTGATACTGACGCTCCTGTCCCGGCTGCAGCATATCATTACCGGCCTCCATTGAAGCCACTGCATCCTTGCCTGCATTCCAATCAGAGATCACAAGACCCTTGAAACCCCACTCATCACGCAGGATATCTGTTGTCAGTCCTCTGTCCTCGCTGGTGTACTTGCCGTTCACCTTGTTGTAGGCCGTCATAATGGTCCAGGGTTGTGCCTCCCTGACCGCGATCTCAAATCCTTTCAGGTAAAGCTCACGCAGTGGGCGTGTGTCGACACGAGAGTCATTGTTGTTTCGGTTGGTCTCCTGATTATTTACCGCAAAATGTTTCAAACTTGTCCCGACACCTTCACTCTGTACCCCATTGATGAAACCGGCTGCTATCTTGCCGGTCAGGAGGGGATCCTCGGAATAGTACTCGTGATTGCGCCCACAAAGCACATTGCGCATCAGGTTCGCACCCGGTGCCAGGAGGACATCCATCCCGTAATCCCTCACTTCTGTTCCCAGTGTTTTCCCCACCAGGTATGCAGCATCGGGGTTGAAGGTGGCAGCGACGGTTGTCCCTGAAGGAAATTCAGTGGTATAATAGAACTGACTGTCGAACTCGCGCCGTACACTCATGGCTAGGCGATGTGGTCCGTCGGCCATGTAGACAGAAGGAATTCCCAGACGGGGGATGTCATAGGTTCTACCCGCCGTACCCGGGAATTTGGCATCACTACCCATCGACATGCCACAGCCAATCACCATGCGGACTTTTTCTTCCAACGTCATTGCTGTGATGACTTCATCGATGTTGTGGTTGTTCAGTCTGATCTGTTGGGCTGAGATTGTTGTCTGGCTGCACAACACAGCCAGACAAACCATCAGGATAAATCGTTTCATTCGGTAAGAATTAAATATCATAGTTAAGGATTTCCATTACCAGCCTTCGTTCTGCACCATGTTGGGATTCAACCGTATTTCTGTGGCAGGAATGGGAAGCAGGTAATGTTTCGATTTGAAGCCATAGCGACTCGGATCGGTGTTGTACTGTTTGTATTCCACCACCACGTTATCCGGTTCACTTGCCGAGCTGGCCTTGTTTGTCAGCAGGGGAGTAGTGGAACCCTGATTCTTCATCAATGATTCTGCCTCACCCCATCGGATGATGTCCTGATAGCGGGTATATTCACTGCATAGCTCGAGTCTTTTCTCCAACTTGATCGCTTCCAGGGTGGCTGACTTATGTGGCAGCCGGGCACGTGTGCGAACCTCATTCAGACATGCATCGGCTTCCGTCTGGTTTCCAGCCATGAAGTTAGCCTCAGCAGCAAGCAGCAGCACCTCAGCATATCGCATCCAGCGATAATTGTTATAGGAGCACCAGAAGGTGATGGGAGCCTCGGCGGAAGAGAAACGACGTTTCCAGAGGAAAAAGCCTTCATTGATGATGCTCTTCCCTTTTTGCAGCTTTACACCCAGCTCTGTCATCTGGTTGTAGGTCTTCATAGTCTGGTTCAGACGATAACCATCGACACCCTCTTCTGCCACGAACGCATCGTAGAGGCCTTTCTGGGGAACCATAAAACCCCATCCCGTCTCCTTGTACTCAAAAAACTGAGGAGAAGTAGCCTCCAGGTTATCCATACGCCAATGGTTCATCACTTCGAAGAAGCTAAATTCATCCCATGCATTGTTCATATCCAATATGCGGTTACTCTCCAACATGCTTTCAGGAGATCCTTCCGCAAGATAGGTAAGGATATTCTCATAGTTCCCCTGATAAAGGGCATACTTCCCGCTGCTGCGCACTTGATTCAATACAGCGGCAGCATCCGAATACTTCTCCTGCCATAGATAGGCTTTCCCCAGGATGGTCTGGGCTACCTGCTTGGTGACACGCCAGGTGGTGTTGTCGTTGACATTATCCTTCTCTTCCAGGTAACCGGAGCTGATAGCCTCTGTCAGATCCTGCTCCACAAGTGCCCAGAGATCTTCCTTGGGTGACTTGGGCATCTGGTACTCGTCGGGGGTCAGCTCATGATCAACGAGTGGCACCTCACCCCACATAGAGATTAGATCGAAGTAAGCGAATGCACGAAAGAATCTTGCCTCCGCATGAGCTCGCTTCTTGATATCGGTATCAGGTTCGATGTGACCCAGGATCACATTGGCTTTGTAAATGAGGCTGTAATAACTCTCCCACACACCACGAATGAAACTCTGATCGGAGCCGAATGAAAACTCGTTACATCCCTCCAGTTCTGCATTGTCGTTACGACCACCACCGCCGGCCCACACATCGTCAGAGAGCGCATTCTTCAACATGGTGTAGTTGTAGTAGGTTCCTTTCAGTTGAATGTAGAGAGCATTGGATGCCGCCTCTGCATGTTCATCGGTCTGGTAATAGAATGAATAGTCGAGTACCCCTTTCTGCGGAATATCCAGGGTATCTTCACAGGAAGCTAACCCGAAGAGGAGCAATGCCCCTGCCAGTAAAGATAAATATATATTTTTCATATGATTACGTTGTTATGGATGAATAGAATCAAAATGTAACGGCTAAGCCCAGAAGCACTTTCTTTGAATTGGGATAACTGCCCTTATCCACTCCTAGCGCATTGCCCACCCCGGTTACCTCGGGGTCGAACCCTGGATAGCTGGTGAAGGTATAAAAATCTTCCAGTGAACCATAGAGACGAAGATTCTCAATCTCAATCTTTTTGAGGAGGTTCTTAGGCACTGAATATCCCAATTGAATCTGTTTGATCTTAAAGTAAGAACCATCAAAAACAGAACCTGATGAGGTCATGAACTTGGTATAGTCGGTCGCATAAGCCCTGGGGGTAGTTCCGTTGGGATTACTACTGGTCCAGCGGTTTTCGGTGAAATAGGTCAACTGGTTCAGGTTGTAGTCCACACGGTTCAACCCACTGTAGACATCGTTTCCATGTGAGCCTGTCCCGAACAGGATGAAGTCGAAATTCTTCCAGCCGGCAGTCAGGGTGATACCATAGGTCATGTCGGCGATCCCCTTACCAATCTCGGTCTTGTCGTTATCAGTAATCGCACCGTCGCCATCCTGGTCTTCAAACAATGGCTCTCCGGTTTCCTTGTCCACACCGGTATATTTATAACCATAGAAGTACCAGGCCGGTTTGCCCACCTCGAAGCGGGTGATGGCACCATAGGTCACCAAGGTGGCACCATCAATAGCAGCAAGCGATTCGTGGATATAGGTCACCTTATTCTTCAGGGTGGCGATGTTGCCGCGAATGCCATAGGTAAAGTCGCCAATGCGATCCTGCCATCCTAGCTCCAGTTCAATACCCTTGTTTGTGATGTTACCCGCATTTACCGGTGAGAAAGTGTTGCCAACCACGGTAGAGGCCTTGATACCCGACACAATCAGGTCTTTTGTCTCTTTGTTAAAGTAATCAGCGGAGAAAGAGAGGCGATTTTTCAGGAAACGGGCATCGATACCGATATTGGTCTGTTCGGAAGTCTCCCATTTAAGCTGATCGTTACCGGTAGCCGAGGGTGCATATCCATTCACATAATAGAAGTTGTTGTTGTCGCCCACTGCCAGGTGTCCGGTGGAGCCGACCGAAACGTTCCAGCGATATCCGCCCAGGGATGCGGTTGAACCGTTCTGTCCCCAGCTTGCACGGAATTTAAGGTGTGTCAGCCAATCTTCCGTATCCTGCATGAATGGCTCCTGCGAGACCACCCAGCCCACCGAGAGAGCGGGGAAATAACCCCAACGCTTAGCTTTCGGCAGTACCGAAAGGTCGGCAGCATCCGCACGCAATGAGGCCTGTGCAAGATATTTGCCTTCATAATCGTAATTCAAACGACCAAAGTAAGCCAGTTTACGGGTATAGTTTGGTTCACCGCCAGAAACATCTTTTGCAGCATCGGAAGTGGCATAGGCAAAATACCAAAAAAGAGGGTCATCCTGAAGAAAACCAAGATTCTGGTCATCACCCCGCTTGTTACCACTCACCCCAAAGCTACGGCTTTCACTGTATGACGTACCGAGCATGAGGGTCACATCATGTTTTCCGAAAGCACGATTGTAGTTCATGAAGTTCTCCCATTGCCAGTATGTGGGGCTATTGTCGGAGGCATCTACCTGTATATAGTCCTGCTTGGCAGTACCATGGTAATAATAGTCATGCCCGACACCATAAGATGAAGAGGAGGAGAGACGATAACCCAACCGGGAGGTAAGTGTCAGGTGATTCATCGGCGACAGGTTCAAATAGGTAGTACCATTAATGTTATACCCTCTGTTCTGGGTGAATGAACGGTCACGCATCGCCAGCGGATTGATTGCCTCCGCATTGCCGGTGAAAGGAGAGATG
>JADLKK010000119.1 GCA_016839025.1 Proteiniphilum sp. | reverse complement strand
CTCACCGCAAGGCAGGGTTCGAAGGATAAGAACCGGACCTCAGGGAGCAAGCCGTTGCAGGTTCCACCCCTCCTCATTTTTTTCGTACACCAGCCGGTCATGCATCCGGTTGGGGCGTCCCTGCCAGAACTCAATCCGTTCAGGACGCACCAGGTATCCGCCCCAGTGATCGGGGCGGGGTAGTGGCTCTTGCGCGAAGCGCTGCTCCACCTCACGTTGCAGCGCATCCAGCTCACCGCGGTCCGCCACGACCCTGCTTTGCGGTGAGGTCCAGGCACCAATGCGGGCATTCTCCGGCCGAGAGAGATAGTAGGCATCCGATTCATCAGGCGGAAGCTGTTCCACCGCTCCCTCAATGCGTACCTGTCGTGCCATCTCATGCCAGTCGAACACCAGTGCGGCATAGGGATTAAGACGCAGCTCCTCTCCCTTGCGACTCCGGTAGTTGGTGAAGAAGGTGAAGCCGTTGCGGGTCATCTCCTTGAGCAGCACCACTCGTGCCGAGGGCTTTCCCTCCGGTGTAGCGGTGGCAAGCGTCATCGCGTTGGGTTCGTCGATCCCTGCTGCAATAGCTTCCTCCAGCCATCGCGCGAACATCTCCATCGGATCTGCCGCCATCTCCTGCTCCTGCAATGCTCCGCTGTCATACTCCCGGCGCATCTTATGTAATTTTTTCATGATTCGTCAGTTTTGAGAGGATGGTTCCTCGTGTTTCATTGAACAGTTTTAGCGGGGAAGATGTTCTCTGTGGGCTAATCCCCCGAAACTAATTTTGATGCCCGGGTGCCTAAGTGCCAACGGGTAGTGGGAATTATTGCGTAGAATATGAAGCATTTTTCTTATCTTCGCACATTGTTCCTGCTGACAAATACAGATTGTTAGTCAGAAGGCTGTGAGAGTGCTTCGGTCGACAACCTGTAATCAGACAGAAGATTGATGATACAGGGTGTGGAGAAGCCTTAAGGATGCATCTCTCACCAGGCAAAGAACTGCAAACAGACAATAAAACGAATGATGATAAAAGCGGAAAAGATCACCAAAAGTTTCGGCTCGCTTCAAGTGTTGAAGGGTATAGACATGGAGGTAAAGCAGGGGGAGATCGTCTCAATCGTCGGCCCCAGTGGTGCCGGGAAGACCACCCTGCTCATGATCATGGGTACCCTCGAGAAGGCCGATGCCGGACGCATCCTGATCGACGGCCACGACTTGAGCAAGCTCGGCGAGCAGCGTCTCTCCGACTTTCGCAACCGTAACATCGGCTTTGTCTTCCAGTTTCATCAGCTCCTGCCGGAGTTCACGGCACTGGAGAACGTGATGATCCCCGCGCTGATCGGTAACGTGAAACATGCCAAAGCTGAAGCACGGGCCCGCGAGCTGCTCTCGATGATGGGCCTTGCGGAGCGTGAGGAGCACAAGCCGGCAGAGTTGTCGGGAGGCGAGAAGCAACGCGTGGCGGTAGCCCGTGCCCTGATCAACGACCCGCTGGTGGTGTTCGCCGATGAGCCGTCGGGCAGCCTCGACAGCGACAACAAGGCGGAGCTGCACCAGCTCTTCTTCGACCTGCGCGACAAGCTGAACCAGACTTTCGTGATCGTCACGCATGACGAACAGCTGGCATCCATCACCGACCGTACCATTCACATGAAGGATGGGATCGTTGATTTGGGGATTAGATGATTGGCTGATTAGCAGATTAGCGGATTAGCAGATTAGCGGATTAGCGGATTAGCGGATTAGATGATTGGCTGATTAGCAGATTAGATGATTGGCTGATTAGATGATTTGGGGATTAGCAGATTGGTTGATGGTTCTTTGTTTTAAATTCCGAACCTCGAACTAAGAACTTCGAACTAAGAACTAATCAACCTACTAACCTACTAACCTACTAACCTACTAACCTACTAACCTACTAACCTACTAACCTACTAACCTACTAACCTACTAACTTACTAACATAATAACATACTAACTTACTAACATACTAACATAATAACATACTAACTTACCAACGTAAGAGATATGAAACTCAAAACTGTACTTATGGCAATAGTGATTACCGGCAGCATGCTCTCCTGCAATGACGCAAAGGAGTCGGGAGGCAGGTCCGGCCAGGAACTGAGTGAGATCATCGGCAAGGCTGATCCATCTGTCGCACAGGGAAAGATGACCGCAGAGGTATTGCACAGCTTCGGCCGCGTGGGTAGCGTGTCGGTATCGCCCGACCGCAAGCAGATCCTCTACCAGGTGACCTATGTCAGCATCCCGGAGAACAAGAGCAACACCGAACTCTTCATCATGAAGAGCGACGGCAGCGACAAAAAACAGCTCACCATCACCAACACACAGGAGAACAACGCCCAGTGGATCGACGGCGGTCGCAAGATCGCTTTTCTGAGCAACGAGACAGGCTCGTCCCAGATCTGGACCATCAACCCCGATGGGGGAGGGATGACGCAAATCTCCAACCAGAAGGAACCCATCGAGGGCTTTATCATCTCACCCGACGGGAAGAAGGTGCTCTTTATCCGTAGTGTTCCAACCGGTAAGAAACCCGGGGAACACTACGATGATCTGCCAAAAGCATCGGGACGTGTGGTTGATGACCTGATGTACAAGCACTGGGACCACTGGGTGGAGAGCGTGCCGCATCCTTTCCTGGCCGACCTGGAGGGACATCGGCTGACCAACGTCAGAGATCTGCTGGAGGGAGAACCCTACGAGGCACCGCTGGCACCCTTCGGCGGCATTGAACAGCTCGCCTGGAGCCCCGACGGCAGCACCATCGCCTACACCTCCCGCAAGAAAACCGGTAGAGAATATGCTGAGTCCACCAACTCCGACATCTACTTCTACGATCTGGAAAGCGGTGAGACCCGCAACATGACCCAGGGGATGATGGGCTACGACGTCAACCCACAGTTCTCGCCCGACGGCCGTTACCTCGCCTGGCAGAGCATGGAGCGCGATGGCTACGAGTCGGACAAGAACCGGCTCTTTGTGATGGAGCTCGCCACGGGTGAGAAAACCTATGTGACCGATTCATTCGACTATAACACTGACGCCTTCGCCTGGGAGAGCGACAGCAAGACCATCTACCTGGTGTCGCCGGTGCAAGGCACCACCCAGCTCTATGCTGCCGATATCGCTACCAAGAGAATCACCCCCATTACAAAAGGGGTGCATGATTATACCTCGGTGGCACTAGGCGATGGCCTGCTGATCGCCGGCCGCCAGTCGCTCTCGCAACCCACCGAGATCTATTCTGTCGATCTTGCTACGGGCGATGCCCAAAACCTGTCACAGGAGAACAGCGAGCTGCTGGCCAACCTCACCATGGGTGCGGTAGAGGAGCGCTGGATCGAGACCAGCGACGGTAAGCAGATGCTCACCTGGGTGGTCTACCCGCCCGACTTCGATCCGTCGAAGCAATACCCCGCGCTGCTCTATTGCCAGGGCGGTCCCCAGAGCATGGTCAGCCAGTTCTGGTCCTACCGCTGGAACCTGCAGATGATGGCCGCCAACGGCTACATCGTGGTGGCCCCCAACCGGCGCGGCCTGCCCGGCTTTGGACAGGAGTGGCTGGAGCAGATCAGCGGCGACTATGGGGGGCAGAACATGAAGGACTACCTCGCCGCCATCGACGCGGTGTCGAAAGAACCTTTCGTGGATGAAAACCGTCTCGGGTGTACCGGTGCCAGCTACGGCGGCTTCTCGGTCTACTGGCTCGCGGGGCACCATGAGGGGCGCTTCAAGGCCTTCCTCTCGCACGCCGGTATCTTCAACCTGGAGGCACAATACCTCGAGACCGAGGAGATGTGGTTTGCCAACTGGGATATGGGTGGCGCCTACTGGGATAGGGAGAACGCTACGGCACAGCGCACCTATGAGGACTCACCCCACCGCTTCGTCGAAAAATGGGATACCCCCATCATGATCACCCATGGCGAGCTGGACTACCGCATCCTGGCATCGCAGGGCATGATGGCGTTCAACGCCGCACAGCTGCGCGACATCCCTTCGCGGATGCTTATCTTCCCCGACGAAAACCACTGGATTGCCCGTCCCCAGAACGGCGTGCTCTTTCAGCGCGAGTTCTTCCGCTGGTTCGACCAGTGGTTGAAGTAAGGAGAAAAGAACATTCGATTACAGCCTTCGCCCGGTAAGATGAATCCCGGGCGAAGCTCGTTATAGCGGGTAAGCCGGTGAGTGAGAGCAGCAGCAGTGATGAAGGCAACCGGTACTGGGCAGAAACGGCTGAAATATTTTCAAAAAAACGGCGCAAAATATTTTGCAATTTGGAAAATATGCTTACCTTTGCACTCGCTATCGGAAACGATTTGCAAACGGTGTGGTAGTTCAGTTGGTTAGAATACCTGCCTGTCACGCAGGGGGTCGCGGGTTCGAGTCCCGTCCATACCGCAACAAGAAAAGGTAGAAAGCTTGTAAAAGGTTTTTTACCTTTTACTTTTTGTGATTTGCACAACATTTGCACATCAATAACAGAAATGTAAGAATTTTAGTTTAATTGTTCAAACTCTTTAAATAGACTATGTAGCCATCCCTATACGTGTAAGCTTCCCCGTTTTGAAAGTCCACTTTAATAGACCAGGAAATCATAGAATCAAATACGGGCATCACCGAATGCTTGCATTTCTATGATGTTGAACATTGTTTTATATGCGTTCGCGTAGGTTTAATTTTGCGCAAGAGGTTCTTGCGTAATTGAAATTTCGCTTTTTATCAACATTATTCATTCAAAAAATCGTCAAAATTCCACGCCGATATATGCTCAATTCCCTCATTGGTAGGGATTTTATAATCGTCCATACTGACCACGAATTTATCGAAATTGTCATCTATCAGTTTCAATGAGCGATATTCTCTTTCGATAGTTTGCTCTTCTGTCAGTTGCAGTGTAACTTGCAAATACATTCTCCTCTCGCCTTTAATCGCCACAAAATCAACTTCGGTGTCTTTTATCGTTCCCACAAACACCTGATAACCGGCACGTCGCAAACTCAAATAAACGGCATTCTCTAACAAATAACCTATTCCGTAACCGTATCCTGCGTAAAGATAATTTCGATAAGCCAGATCGTTCAGATAATACTTGCTGTTACCCGAAATCGTGTCTTTGCCCTTTATGCTGTAGCGTGCGGCACGATGAACCAAAAAGGAATTTTCGAGATAATTGATGTAAGACGACAAGGTTTCGTAGTTTGTCTTTCGCTTTTTAGATGCGAAAAAGTTGATGATATTCGTGATGGATATCAAATTGGATGCGGTGTTTACCAGATAGACAAATAAATCATCCAACAGATTCACATCCTTTGCATTATACCGACCCACAATGTCGCGCAACATCACCGTATCTTTGATAGACGACACGTAATTTTGCTTCATTTCTTCGTTGGGCAGATTGAAAAGTTCGGGCAATGCGCCACTTTGAAGGAATTTTCTGTAACTTTCAGCATTGATTTCTTGCCGGGTGATTCCACAAAACTCGGGAAAACTAAACGGAAACACTTCAAACTCTACATACCGTCCCGACAGAAGCGTAGCCAATTCTCCCGACAAAAGATTGGAGTTTGAACCGCTGATAAACAGTTCGCACGGCTCAGCAAAATCCTGAGAATGAGAATTAACGAACCGCTCCCACTCATCAATATATTGGATTTCGTCCATAAAAATATAGACTTTGCCTGTCGGGTTGAGCGTTTGCCGGTAAGCCTTGTAGAGTTCTTCCAATTCTACTGCACTTCGCAAAGTGGCTAATTCCATATATTCCTTGTTGATATAAAGAATGTTTTCACTCTGCACTCCTTCGGAAATCAGTTTGGAGACGATTTGACGCAAGATGTAGCTTTTTCCTGCACGTCGCTGACCTACAAGTACTTTTACCAATTTATTGCCCAAGTGGATAAAACGGTTTGATTTGTGCCGGTGATTTCGGTCTATGTGTGCCACCTTTTTCGGTTCAAACCGTGCCACTTTTTTCGGTTCGATTTGTGCCACTTTGAAAAGATCAAGTTATCTTGTCCCTAAAAAAGGGATGCGGTATGGCAAATAAAC
>JADLKK010000118.1 GCA_016839025.1 Proteiniphilum sp. | reverse complement strand
CACCCGCATCAGCGGCTCGGCACAGTGATGGCCGGTGCGCACGGCAATGCCCATCCGGTCGAGGAGCGTACCCATGTCGTAGGGATGAATCCCTTCCACCAGGAAAGAGATCACGCTGCTCTTCTTCGCGGCAGTACCAATGATTCGCAAACCAGGTATCTGGAGAAGCTTATCGGTGGCATATGAGAGAAGCTCATGTTCATAGGCGGCAATCCGTTCAACTCCGATTGCGGAAATGTAGCGGAGCGACTCCGCAAGGGCGGCGGTGCCCACGTAGTCTGGCGTTCCCGCTTCAAACTTGTAGGGTAGGGCGTTGTAGGTGGTCTTCTCGAACGATACGCTGGAAATCATCTCTCCCCCTCCCTGGTAGGGTGGCAGGGCGTTGAGCCACTTCTCCTTGCCGTAAAGTGCCCCCACGCCGGTAGGGCCATAGACCTTGTGCGAGGAGAAGACCAGGAAGTCGCAGTCAAGTGCCTGGACATCCACCGGAACATGCTGCACGCTCTGGGCAGCGTCGATCAACACCGGAACCCCCTGGAGATGGGCAATGGCAATGATCTCGCTGATCGGGTTCACCGTACCCAGCACATTAGAGATATGCGTAATGGCGATCAGTTTCGTACGGGGGGTGATGAGCCGTTCCAACTCGTGAAGCAGGATTTCTCCCCGCTCATTGATGGGTGCCACACGCAGTTTCAACCCCAACCGCTCCGCCTGCATTTGCCAGGGAACAATGTTGGAGTGATGCTCCATGGCGCTGATCAGGATCTCATCGCCTTCCTGACAAAAGGTTCCGCAAAAGGTGGAAGCCACCAGGTTGATCGATTCGGTGGCCCCACGGGTAAAGACAATCTCGCCGGCTGAACCAGCATTGATGAACTGCTGCACCACGATACGGGAGGCCTCATGCTCTTCGGTAGCCTTCTGGCTGAGGTAGTGCACGCCGCGGTGCACATTGGCGTTCACCGAGGCATACATCCCGGCGATCTTATCGATCACGCACTGCGGTTTTTGTGTGGTTGCCGCATTGTCGAGGTAGACCAGCTGCTTCCCGTAAACCTCGCGTCTGAGGATCGGGAAATCGTTCCGCAGTTGATTGATATCTTTCCGTTTCAACATATAAAGCGGTTAGCGGTAAGTTATTAGTTGTTTTCTCCTGGATTCTGGTTCCCGTCTTCTGGTTCAAGAATCCTGAAGTATGAACCAAGGGTTTTGCACATCACACTTAAAAAAACGAACTTCAAACTTCGAACCTTGAACATCGAACATCGAACATCGAACAACTAATCAGTTTACTTGCACACATTGCAGTTGCCGCAACGCATCAGCTCGCCTCGGAAACGCTTCTCGATCAGCATCGCCAGCCGCTCTTGCAGGCTTTCGATCCGGACCAGATCCACCACGTCACGGGTAAAAGCCACCATCAGCAGTAGTTTCGCCTCCTCCTTGTCAATGCCACGTGCACGCATGTAGAAGAGGGCCTCCTCATCCAGCTGACCGGTGGTGAGCCCGTGCGAGCATTTCACATCATCGGCATAGATCTCCAGTTGCGGCTTGGAGAACATCTGCGCCGTGGTCGATGCCAACAGGTTCCGGTTGTTCTGGTAGGCCTGCGTCTTTTGTGCATCCTTCTCCACCAGGATCTTGCCACAGAAGACACCAGTTGCCCGGTCGTCCAGCACCGTCTTGAACAGCTCGTTGCTGGTGCAGTGAGGCACGGCATGATCCAGGAAGGCAAAATTGTCAATATGCTGAGAACCATCACAGATAGCCAGTCCCCCGGCATCCACGTGGGCATGCTCACCCAGAATGCGGAAACGGAAGTTGTTGCGGGTATATCCATTGTGCAGCGTGATGGCGCTGGTTACCACATGTGAGTGTTCCATCTGTTCGCTGAACAGGTTGTTGAGGCGTGTCACTTTAGACGAATTCTCCTCCAACTCATAGATATCCACTTGTGAATAAGCAGCCGCCGAGACTTCGGTCACCTGTGTCACCACGAAGTGTACATCATCTACCGCATGGTCACACACCAGCAGCTTCACACGGGCATTCTCCTCTGCAATCACCAAAATACGGCGGTTCACGTTCAGATCTACCCCACCCCGCAGGATGTTGATCAGCTGAAGTGGTTTTTCCACCGTTACCTCCTTCGGCACGTAGACCACAAAGCCATCCTGTGCGAACATGGTGTTATAGGCTGCCACCCCGTTGTCGGAGTAGTCGGCGATCAGTCCGTAGTGAGTGTTGAATATTTCCGGGTACTCCTCAGAGAAACGCTGCAAGCTACCCACGTAGACCCCCTCCGGCAGTGGTTCGTTCGCCAACGGCTTACCGTAGTAACGATCGTTTATCAGGAAGTAAAGATGGGTGGAGAGATTGGGCACATCACACTTAAAGGCGTCGTAGGGGTTCACAGGGATGGGTATGTTCCGCAGGTTCAGTCCCAAATCGGTATCAAAGACACGCGCCACATGGGAGTGCTTATAATCCTCCTCGCGCGAAGTGGGGAACCCGATCTGCCGAAACCGATCGAAAGCGGCATCCCGGTGCCGGTTCATCCCCTCCACGGAGTTGGCATCGAGCTCGCTGCGAAACTGTTGAAACAGATCTTTGTATTGTTGTTCTATCATTGTTCTGAAGGGTTGCGTGTTACGGGTTAATCAGCCAGTCATAGCCTCTCTTCTCGAGCTCCAGTGCCAGCTCGGGACCGCCGGAGCGGATGATCCTGCCGGCATAGAGCACATGCACGTGATCAGGCTTGATGTACTCCAGCAAACGCTGGTAGTGGGTAATCACGATGGTGGCGTTCTCCTTCGTCTGTAGCTTGTTCACACCTTGTGCCACCACCCTCAATGCATCGATATCGAGGCCGGAATCGGTCTCGTCGAGAATGGAGAGCATGGGACTGAGCATCGCCATCTGAAAGATCTCGTTCTTCTTCTTCTCACCTCCGGAGAAGCCCTCGTTCACCGAGCGGCTCACCAGGTTGCTATCCATACCCAACAACTCCCGCTTATCGCGCATCAACTTCAGGAAATCGCTTGCGGATATGGGATCCTCACCCCTGTACTTGCGTTTTTCGTTTACGGCGGCGCGCATGAAGTTGACCATGCTCACCCCGGGGATCTCTACCGGGTACTGGAAGCTGAGGAAGAGTCCCTCACGGGCACGATCCTCCGGCTCCATTTCCAGCAGGTCATTCCCCTTGAAAAGAATGCTACCGCGTGTCACCTCAAACTTGGGATTGCCCGCCAGCACGGAAGCCAGCGTGCTTTTACCGGATCCGTTGGGACCCATCACTGCATGGATCTCACCGGGTTTCACCTCCAGGTTGACCCCCTTGAGGATCTCCTTCTCTTCAACGATTGCATGCAGGTTCTTTATCTGTAACATATTGGTTGTTTGATAGGTTGTTGAAATAATAAAAAAGCGGCTCAGTTGCTGCCGTGCCGCCTGAGAACAGCTGTTCCGGCTGCTGCCGGAGAGCGGTAAATGCCGCCACAGAATAACAACTGCCGGCGTGGAATTGTTTGTTCCGCATCGGAATTATATCGATCTTCAAAGTCGGTAAATGATTGCATCCCTGTTTCTACTCAATCTTTTCCCTCCTCGCTGATGATCTCTTCCGCCTCCTTTATCTTGCGAAACAGGTCCGAGGCAAAGACAAAGTCGTTCAGCTTCTCGTTGTCGGCATCCATCACTTGCGACTTGCTTCCCTCCCATTCCTTGATCCCCTCATTGAGGAAAATAACGTTGTCACCGATGTTGATTACCGAGTTCATGTCATGTGACACAACGATGGTGGTAATGTCGAAATCGGTGGTGATATCGCTGATCAGCTCATCGATCACCTGGGAGGTTTTGGGGTCGAGACCCGAATTAGGCTCGTCACAGAAAAGGTATTTTGGATTGAGTACGATGGCACGGGCAATGGCCGCGCGCTTCTTCATCCCGCCACTGATCTCCGACGGAAGCAGACGGGCCGCCTGCAGCATATCCACGCGCTCCAGACAGAACTCAGCACGTTTTCGGCGTTCACGCCGGTTCTTGCGGGAAAACATATCAAGGGGGAACATTACATTCTCCAACACCGTGCGTGAGTCAAACAGTGCTGCCCCCTGGAAGAGCATACCGATGTCGCGTCGCAGGCGTCGTATCTCGCCGCTGCGCATGCCGATGAGATTTCTGCCGTCATAGAAGATCTCTCCCGATGTAGGCTGCGTAAGCCCCACAAGACATTTGAGCAGCACCGTCTTTCCGGAGCCGCTCTTACCGATAATGATGTTCACCACCCCCTTCCGGAAAGTGGCATCAATGTGATCGAGCACCATTGTACCATCAAACTCTTTCACCAGATTCCTTACCTCTATCATATCGCTTTTCTTTTACCCCATGGCCAACTGAGTGAAAACCAAGTCTGTTGCCAGGATCAGGATGCTGTTGATCACAACCGAACGGGTGCTGGCACTACCTACCTCGAGAGCTCCTCCACGGGCATTGTAGCCGAAAAAGGCAGACACCGAGGCAATGATGAATCCGAAGAGCATCGACTTTACGATGGAGTACCAGACAAATGACTCGGTAAAAAATGCCTGTATGCCATAAACATAGGTTTCCACGGACGGGGTACCCAGCACCATGCAGATGATGTATCCCCCAAAGAGTCCCATAAACATGCTAAAGATCACCAGCACCGGCATGAAGGCGACGAAAGCGGAAATCTTTGGCAATATCAGGTAGTTAGCCGAATTGACACCCATGATTTCCAGCGCATCCACCTGCTCGGTGATGCGCATGGTCCCTATCTCGGAAGCAATGTTCGATCCCACCTTGCCGGAGAGGATCAGACACATGATGGTGGAGGAAAATTCCAGTAAAATGATCTCACGGGAGACCACCCCAACCGTGAAGCGGGGCAGCATGGGAGAGTCAATGTTGAGTGCTATCTGCAGTACGATTACTGCCCCGATGAAGAAAGAGATGATCACCACAATCCAGATGGAGCTGACACCAAGTGCGTAGACACTTTTCAGGAACTCTCGCAGAAACTGACTGATCCTGTCCGGGAGGGTCAACACCCTTTTCATCAGCAGGGCATACTCACCTACATTCTCAAGGGAGTTTATGATACTCATTGGGTTTGTTCATTCTTGTTTGTCGCTGCAAAGATAGATATTTTTTATTTCTCCGGCATAAATCATTATTTTTGCAGCATGATAGAACTGAATGACAGGGAGCTGGGCAGGATCGTGGTAATGACCAACCGAAGGGCCAAGAAGATCATCGCCCGCCGGAAGGAGGATCACATCCGGCTTACCGTACCCGTTGGTTTCAACCCCCGGCGAATCCCCTCGCTCTTGCAGGAGCTCCACCAAAGACTTTTACGACTGAAACCACTGCCGGTAAAAATATTCACGGAGGAGGATCTGATCAGTTCCCTCACGTTCGAGGCACGACTGTTGCGCGATCCCTATCAGAAGGTGATGCGCCTCACACTGAAGGAAGGCCAGCTGCGCATCTTTGTACCCGAAAAACTGGATATTCGCCGCGAGGAGGTACAGCAAACGATCCGTGAGGCAATCACCAATGTCCTGCGGATGGAGGCCCGGCGTGTGTTACCGCTAAAGACAGCCCGATTCGGGAAGGAGCACAACCTTACCTATGGAAAGGTACGCATCAACGGCAGCCGTGGTCGCTGGGGAAGCTGTTCGAATCGCAAGGATATCAACTATTCCCTGTTTCTGATGCTGCTGCCGGAACGTCTGATTGACTACGTGGTGCTACATGAACTGGCACATACCCTGGAGATGAACCACAGCGAGCATTTCTGGCAACTACTGGATCGGATGTGCGCAGGCAGGGCACAAGAGCTACGTCGAGAGACAAAGAGTTTTCAGTCATACGGATACCGCTTTTTGACAGGCAAATAGGAATCAGAGCAGGTTCACAGGTCTTTGACCAGCTGATCTTCTTCTCTGTCGTAGAGACTCATGCGGGAGCTAACCAGTGCATCCCAATGCTCCCTGAAATCGCCCTCCATATCGATCATGAAATCTTCCGACCCCCTCTCGTCGAGCTTGCTCATCAATCCATTCACGGTGATCAGGTTGATATCGATTGCCGG
>JADLKK010000272.1 GCA_016839025.1 Proteiniphilum sp. | reverse complement strand
AACGACCTGAGCCGAAACGCACACAATGTGGAGGTGGCCTTCTTCAAGGAACCGCAGTTCTACTCCCACGTGATCCACCTGGTGTCGCGCGTCACCGGCACGCTCAACAGCACGGCCGATCCCCTCAAGGCTTTCTTCGACACCTTTCCTGCCGGTACTCTCTCGGGTGCCCCCAAGGTGCGGGCCATGCAGCTGATCTCGGAGATCGAATCGCATAACCGCGGTGCCTACGGTGGCTGCATCGGTTTCATCGGACTCAACGGCGACATCAACCAGGCAATCACCATCCGCACCTTCGTGAGCCGCAACAACGAGCTGTGGTACCAGGCCGGCGCGGGTGTTGTCTCCCAGAGCAACGACGCGTATGAGCTGCGGGAGGTGAACAGCAAGCTGGGAGCACTAAAAAGGGCGGTCGACAAGGCAGCCACTCTCTACAACAGTTAATGACAAGCAGATGAAAAAGATATTGATATTCGACAATTATGATTCCTTCACCTACAACCTGTTGCACACGGTACAGTCGCTGGGTCACACCGATGTGGATGTAATACGCAACGACAGGATGAGGCTCGAAGAGGTGGAACAGTACGACAAGATCATCCTCTCACCCGGCCCCGGTTTGCCCGAAGAGGCGGGATTGCTATTGCCCCTCATTGAACGGTACGCCGCTACCAAGAGCATTTTGGGAGTCTGCCTTGGCCATCAGGCCATCGGGCAGCTGTTCGGCGCGAAGCTGGAGAACATCCCCTTCGTGTTCCATGGGGTGCAGACACCGGCGCAGATCGTCGCGGAGGAGTATCTCTTTGCCGGCCTGCCGGAAGAGATCGAGGTGGGACGCTACCACTCCTGGATCGTTTCAAGGGAGAGTTTCCCGTCCGAACTGCAGATCACTGCCCTGGACAAGGAGGGGACCATCATGGCGCTGCGGCACCGCACACTCGACCTGCACGGTGTACAGTTCCACCCCGAGTCGATCCTCACCCCGGAGGGAACAACCATCATCCGCAATTTCCTCGATTACCCCGTTTTGTCGAATCCCAAAAGTGAATGAGCATGAAAGAGATCCTGTACCAACTGTTCGACTATCAGTACCTCACGCGTAATCAAGCACGGGAGGTGCTGTTCGCCATTGTAAAAGGCGACGTGCCCGAGACACAGATCGCCTCGCTGATCACCTCCTTCCTGATGCGCAGCATCTCGGTAGATGAGATCCTCGGCTTCCG
>JADLKK010000117.1 GCA_016839025.1 Proteiniphilum sp. | reverse complement strand
CGACCAGGTACTCGGTGGTCAATTCCGTGGGGTATATAGCCTCTTTCCGGTAATCTTCGGTTTTATTCAGATCGATAAGCCGGTATTTGCTTCTGTTCTCTATCGTTACTTCGTAACCTGCGGGTGCCTTCAGCCGGTAATGAATTTGATCACCCACTCTTTTCCATTCAAGCCGGATTACCTCTCCCTCCACAGGGATGGAACCGTTGCAATGCTCCAGGTCGAGATCGGTAAAGCGAAGAACAATCTTCTTGTCCAGGTAGTCAATCTTGCTGATGCCCAGCACGTCGCGATGCAGTACATGGCCGATATAGGATGCAAATCCGTGGTTACAGCTCGCCTGGCTGTGAACATTCTCCCAGAGTGTGCCGGTGCGTTCCGCCATATAGAAGAAATACTCCTCAATCTCGGAAATCAATTGAGATTGAAGTCCGTACCTGGAAAGAATATCCATACGGAGATAGTTGCCGATAAACGCATTGGCAATGGCCACGTGGGGATAGGTGGTGGCGGTGTCGCGGTGTGGTCCGAATTCACCCGTCAGCTTTTTCCACAATGCGGGATGGCTCTCCGGGGTTGCGATGTTGAAAAAGAAAGCATAATACTGGCAAACCTCGGTGATCTGATCGGTTACCTGTAAAACCCCATCCTTTCTTACCGCATTGTCCACAAAAAACTCGCCGTCGAAAGATTGTTTCCGTACCTGACTGCGAATGTGGTCTGACTTCTTCCGCCACGCTTCATTGTCGTAGAGACGCGCCGCACTCTCTAACGCGGCGCTGTATAGCATGTTGGTGGGATAATTCACATCCTGTACCAGGCTGTTGGCCTTTGACCATTCCACAAAGATCCAGCTTTCCAGTTTTTCCAGCAACCCGTCCTCGTTTTCGAACTTTTCAAAATATCCCAGCAGATCGGTGATTCTGCTTTGCAGGTCAGCTACCAGTTGCCTGTCGCCACCTCGCCGGGCATAATCATCGATCTGGATGATAAACCAGAGTGACCAGTTGGGGATAAATACCCCGTTGTAGTGGTCGGCAGGGTAACACATCGGAATCATGCCCTCCGGGAGGAACTCAAATTTCTCCGGCAATGCATAGTTCTCGTAAAAATTGTGGGCCACTTTGGAGGATCCGGTAAACTCCTTCTCCATGATTGCCGTGAAATAACTGTCACACAGCCAGCCTGCACGTTCCCTCGAGGGACAATCCATAAAAACATCCAGCGCGTTTTGCCGGTACGTCTGTTTGGCTGCATCATAGATGCGGTTTAATTTTTCGTTGCTGCTGGAGAAAGCGGCGCCGGAGTGTTCGGGGGCAGCGAACTCCCTCAGGTAGATATCCTCTACCTCGCAGGCACCTTCCGTTACCATGATCTTTAAAAACTTGAAGGTATAGGGTTCGAACGACTCGATGTTGTACTCTCCCGGTTGAAGCTCGTAGACCACCTGGTTGTTGACGTCGGCCATCCGTTTCTTGCTGATCACATCATCGTCGGTCAACACCTCATCGAAATGAAACCATACTTTCGTGGGTTCCGTACAGCGAATGACGGCCCCGATGAACCCTGTCTGGTTAACGCCGAAATTGAGGATGGAGAACTCGTTTGTTCTCAGATCAACGGTGGTGGAGGTGACATAGGGAGTGTTCAGCGGCTCTTTTGTCACCGTCCGTAACTCCTGGATACGTTGCGAGGGTACTACCTCCAGTTCTGTTTCGGGATAGCCCTTGTACTGTTCACTGATGTTTACCAGCGATCGATCTTTGTAGTATTTATCCGGAATCTGTTTGATAAACGTCCCTTTTGAGTAGAGCTGTACCGGATTTAGCAGGGTATAGACCGGCTGGTCCACTCCGCGCGGGAGGAGGTTTACTTTCGGCAAGGATATCAGTTTGACCTCTTCCGGAGTCCGGGTTTTGTCTGAGCGCCATTGGTCGTATCCCTCCTCTAACCGGTAATATTCGGTAAAAGGACGTTGGAAGCTGTAGCGCTCCACTTTCTGCAACCGCTCCCTGATCTCAAATGCTTCAAAATGGTCGTTGTCGCCGGTATGCAGCACTACTCTGCCATCCACCGCTGCCTCCGCCTGTAGGAAAGAGGGCTGGTCGGTGGTGTAATAGGTGTTCACGTTGTACCCGGCGACCTCGATCGCCACACTATTTTCTCCCTCTTTCACATGCCCTGAAAGGTCGTACCGGTCTACCCGGAAATAACCGTGTCCGGCCCGGGCCGGGCCCGACCCCACAAACTCACCGTTGAGGAAGAGCCGGTAAACGGTAGAGGCGGCCACCCGCAGGATAGTCTCCGATTGCGGGTCGGAATGGAATACACCCCGAAATCCCAGGGTGAGGTTCATCTCTTTTTCGCGGCTTTCAGCCCAGACGGGAAGAGCTTTATTCATCAAGTGATCCGGTTCCGCTCGCTTTGCGTTGCTTACAGCACAACCTCCCAGCAAAAGGGTGAACACGAGGAAGTGAAAAAACCCAATGGTGCGGTGATTGCCTGTAACGGACGATCCTGTCTTTTCTTTTTTGTCCATAATATTGTTATTGGTTTGTAACTTATTTCATTTGGAACATCTCCGGATCTTTTCCGGAAAAACGGACCGGAGTACCTAATCCGTTGATCACTACCGGACCGAACAATCCTGAAGGCTGAAGCGGACTATCTGCCTTGTAGGGATTTACAAAACACCAGGTCTGCCGCTGTTTCTCGGGTAGGTTGCGATCACCGATCAGTCTGTTCATCCAGTTATTCACAACTTCGATGCTGATCTCATTTGTGCCATCTTTGAGTAATTGTGTGATTTCCAGTTGGTAAGGAGGGGTCCACACCCCGCCAGCACAGATGCCGTTCACATATACTTTTGCCATTGAGGTAAGACTCCCCAGGTCTATAACTACGTTTTCAGCCGGCCGGTTTGTGAAATTGAAACGAATGGTGTAGACGGCTTTCCCCGAATAATATTTAATGCGATCGTCGGGAGAGGTCGTCCAGTCCGTCAAAAAATCGAAGATGACGGGTTCGTCCGGTCCGCCACGGTCCGGATCGAACGTAACTGTCCAGGGTCCCTGCAGCTTCTCGATTAATCGGGGATCGGGATAGTTGTCGGTGACGTCGTTCAATGACTCCGGTTTTGCGGGGCGGCGAAACACGATGAATGCACTCTCGTAAGGCTGCAGTTTCAGCGGTACCGATGTGAAGTTCTCTTCCTGACGGAAAGCCGGCAGGCTCCTGATCGTTCCTTTAGCTGCATCCCACAGCTCGGGCTGCATGCCTGTGATCCTGAACCCGGGATTAATTATTTTCTCTTCGTCGGTTTGATTCGACAGGAAATAGATCTCCATTCCCTTCATTGTCCTGTGCCCGTAATGGATAGAGTTATCCCCGGGCAGCCTGCAGTCGGGAGCCAGGTTGATGTTATGAAAAACTTCCTCCAACGTTAATCCGTCCATGATCCGTCCTTTCCCGTAAGTTCTTTCTTTCACTATTCTCCCATCCACATCAGCCCACAGCTCGGCAGCTGCTCTCATCACTTCCCGATCGGCCTCAGGTTGATTCTGGAGGCTGGGCGATCGGGAGGGGGCGGGGCCGAGAACAACGGCTCCGTCTTGAACCAGTTGTTTGATTTTTTTGAGAAGCCCGGGCCTCATTGTTTCGAGTTTTGGCAACACCAGTACTTTATACTGCGTACCGTGTGGTAAGGTAAGTTTGCCGTCCTTTACTTTCATATCCCGCATGATCACCTCGGCATTGATGTAATCGAACTGGTATCCTATGGGCAGTGGGGGATTGGTGATTCCAGTCATTTTCGGAGCATCTTCCCCGATAAAATATGCCACGTCCGCTACGTTCAGGCCCTGCTGGAGCATGAAGTTTACCCTTTTCAGGTAGTGTATATAGACATCCAGTTGTGAGAACCACGTGTTTTTCCGGTCGAACTCGTTCCCGAACCAGGCATTCACGCCGGGATTCTTATCTTCATAGGGCTGCATGATATAAACGTGGAGCAGGGTGTTGTTTATCCCTTCGGCGAAGAAACGATCGTTCCGTTGTTTCATTTTTGCGGGATAACGCGAATAAGCCGGTCCTCCCGAGGTGTTTGATTCGGCAGATATCTTGTTTTTCCCGTAAATGTGTCCGGCCGAGGTTGCGGCCCTGTTTTCGATATCTCCCAACTCTCCTTCGCTCCAGAATTCCCCGCCGATCTCATCGGATTGTCCTCCGTACATCAGAAATTCCCCGGGAAATCCCCAGTGTCCGTAGTTTTCGAGCCATGTTCTTAGTCCGTGCTTGTGGCTGACATCTCTTAATCCGCCCACATAATCGTACGCCACTTTGTCGGCGATCATTCTCCTGATGTCCCACAGGAACCTGTCCGACTCGAGCCGGTTGTTTATCACTGTCCCTTCGAACACGGGCAGGTAAGGTATGGGGTTATATCCGTATCTTTCCCTGAATTCATCGAGGAATCCGTCGGTAAAGTTTTGTCCACCGGTTTCGTAACTGTCCTGTACTACGACTTTAAACGTTTTCCTGTCCTGTTCCGGTACTTTTCTAATGATTTCTCCGATAAACCTGTCGAAATGTTCAGCTACCCACTTTTTACTCATTTTGTCCACCTCCAGACCGGTCGCCTCGGGGGAGGCAGGGCCGTTGGTCACGCGGGTCGTTGTCATTCCCATCCGCAGAATCATCCAGTTCCCTTCAGGTACCTCCCAGCTTAAGGTTCCATCCGCAGAAAGGGATTGCGAAATATCGATTACCTGGTCTGTTCGGACTGCCAGGCTTCTGTCGTCTATCTCGGGTTGTTCCGGCCAGAGATATGCATCCCAGTACGGCAGGGGGGTAGGGTGCATCTTGGCCAACGTTTTCTCGCTGTACCTCTCTACCTGAGGTAAGCCGCTGATTTTCACCTCGGCCAGGTTCAGTGGCTTGCGAATATCTTTCAGCACCAGCCTAAAGCTTTGCGATGTAGTAGTCGGTATGGAAATCACGACAGGAGCGAAAGGCTTGAACCCTACATTCAGGTTTATGTTTGATCGGTTGATCTCAAATTCCGAAACAGTCCTGTATTCCCCTCCGTCGTTTCTGGCCTGAAAGACTGCGTTTACAAAAGCCGGTGTTTCGGCCAGTGTGACGGTAACGCTTCTTGCCGTAAATGGCTGCCCGGTATCAAACGCAATGGCAAACTCACTTGCTGGAGGGATTAGAACGGAGGTGGATTCGTTTTTGTCAACAATATGGGATAACTGTGGGAGGGAAGGTGTCGAGCTTATTCTCGTGTTCTTGTCGTTTACATCCGGTTGAACGGTATCGGGTATCCGGTATGCCAGAACTTTTACATCCTGAAAAAAGCCGGCAGGCGTATCGATTTTTTGTAAAATTTTTCGGGGTCCGTTCACCTCTAACTTGGAAGAAGTGAGGTATCGCATGGATTCTTCGGGTTTTATCCACGGTCCACCCGATTGGCTCCATCCGGGTGAATTGAATATTCCTATTTCGATACCCAATTCCGAGGCTGTCCTTAATGCTAAATGCATAATGTCCCACCATTCATCGGTAAACATGTTAACGTTTCCCGAAGGAAGGTCCTTGATTCCGATGTTACCGATAAATGCCCTGTTTATCCCTACCTCTTTCATGGCATGGAGATCCTTGATAACTCCTTCCCTGGAGATGTTGTCGGAGATCCAGTACCAGTAAACACTGGTTTGAACCGAATCGGGCGGAGATATAAATCCGGATTCCAGGGATTTGGATGGTTGATTAACGGTCTCTGCACTGTTTACTGTACATGAAGTAAAAAGCAAAAAAAAGAGAGGAATACTGTATAAGATATTTACCATGATGTTTCGCTTAAGTATGAGAATCTACTCGATTACGTTAATTCCTTTTGGGGCATGAACGGTAGTGTTTATCTTTCCGTTTGCCTGCTTTACATGTTTCACAAAAACCTCACCGTATGGAGTAGGGTAGCTGCCTTCAGCAAATTTAAGGGTTCCCAGGTTCGGTTTAATCCGAATAGTTTTGGCACCAGGATCCAAGACGTTAATGCCTAAGACGTGTTCTGTCAACCAGGTAGTGGGTCCTGAAGCCCAACCGTGGCACAGGCTTCCCCTCAGCCCTACGTAACAGTAGTCGCCG
>JADLKK010000271.1 GCA_016839025.1 Proteiniphilum sp. | reverse complement strand
GCCGTTGCCCTTGCCTTAGGGGGCCGAGACTTGGTTCGGCGAGTGATCTTGTTTTTCGCTTGTTCTTTGGCTTTGGATCACTTGCTTGGAGGTTTGTGTTCGTGGTTGTTTTCTTTTCTTTTTCTCTATGATGGTTACTATGGGTGTTGTCAATGCACTCATCAAGGGGGAGATTGAGGACCAGGTGTGTCCGAGGACCAGTGGAGGGTCGCTCCTTAGTGATGAGTGATTGACAACGTTGTGTGGACTGATGCTTGGCTAAGTGTGCAGGTACAGGTTGCGGCTTGACTCGTGTCGGTGCAGGTGAAGAACAAGCGCGAAAGGCCTTAGCCGTGGCGGCCTCCGGGTGATGGAGAGGCAAGTAGGCTTGGTTCGATGGACCCGGTGGCCGATGGGGTCAAGTGCGAGCCGTGCGGTGCAAGACTGGCGGGCTGAAGTCGTGAACATGGGCCGGTGCAAGGTAGCGGATGGAGCCCGAAGCTTGCACGCGGGGTTTGTTGGTTTGCCCACAAAACCATCGGTGGACGGTTTCTTGGTTTGGGCCTCAAAACCAAGCCCGGAGGCCCGAGGCGACGGAGACGGTGATCCGGGAGCTTCGGGAAGCTTCGAGGCGGGGGGCACGTGGCGTGATCGCGGGGCTTGCGTCGATGCTAAGCAAGGCCGCGGTGGAAGCGTGTCCGCTCGATGAAGACTTGACCAAAATGCCCCTGAGGGGTTGTATCTTCATTTCAAGTTGTAGGGGTAGCGTGGTCATTTACCTCCCTCCGATGGACTTCGTATAAATAGCGGAGAGGTGGATGGCATCTCTCTCTCTTGGACTCTAGGGCTTTCTCCCCCGGTAGATTTCTCTGAACTGCTTCTTTTCCCTCTGGATTCCTTAGGCTAGACTCTTGTACAGAATCTGACCTCTGGATGTATGGAAGCATTCGGCGTTGCGGTGATCTCCTAGTCCTCTGTGATTTTCGTGTCATTTTCGGGGCTATTTTTGGGGAGTTTCGTTCTTCGCTCGATTCGGGGATTTGAGGGCGTTTTCCTTCGGATTTCTTTGAGGGGATCATGGGTGGATGCCTTGCGCATCTTTGTGTGTGATCTTGACCCCTCAAACGCCGGGAAACACCTTCGATTCGTGCGTTTTTGGTTGGAGCCCGAGTTCATGGTGGTGGTTCGTGTGATCCGCGATTCTCGGTGATTTAGGGAGTTAGAGGTCGAGATTTTTGGGGCATAGCAT
>JADLKK010000270.1 GCA_016839025.1 Proteiniphilum sp. | reverse complement strand
AAAGAAACCGCCGTGTGCGAAAGCATGCACGGTGGTGTGAGAGGGCGGGGGAGTAATCCCCCTACCTACTCGATTGCCTGCGGCGAAGATGACTTTCGCTAGGTGGCCTATCGAAGTGATTCCTCTTCTGACAGGTAATTCTTTTCTATGCTTTCAGGAGTGTGATTTATTTTTACCGGGATACAAAAATATTGTATCTTTACATCTTTCTGGAAGATTGTACTGAAACCGCGACCGTTTGTGTCGGTCAAGACAATTGATGACGATTTAAGACTGATGTTGAAACATGTGCACCATCCTTTCCATTGAAACAGCCACGCCCGCCTGCTCCTGCGCCCTGTCATGCGACGGGGAGCTGCTGCTCTCCTGCGAGGCGTTCCGGGGACAGTCGCACGCCACCCTGCTGGGCGTCTTTGTGGAGGAGATCATGACCTATGTGCGGAAAGAGGGTATTATCCTCGATGCCATCGCCGTGAGCAGCGGTCCCGGCTCCTATACCGGACTACGCATCGGTGTCTCCGAGGCGAAGGGACTCAGCTACGGGCTGGGCATCCCGCTGATCGCGCTCCCCACACCGCTGGTGATGGCCTCTATGGTCGCCAACCGGGTAGGGGAGGATGATCTGCTCTGTCCCATGATCGATGCCCGCCGCATGGAGGTATATGCCACTTTCTTCGATCGCTCGTTGGAAACAGTTCGTCCTACTTCTGCCGATATCGTAGACGGGGAGAGTTATCTCGATCTGCTGACGCGGCACAAGGTGCACTTTTTTGGCAACGGAGCTAGCAAGTGTCGCGGAGTAATCACTCATCCCCATGCCTATTTCCTGGAAGAACTGCATCCTTTGGCATCAGGCATGGTGCCGCTGGCAGAGAAGGCTTTTGCCGGAAAGCAGTTCGTCGACACCGCCTATTTCGAACCCCACTACCTGAAAGAATTTGTGGCCACCGTGCCCAAAAACAAGATCATACCCCAACCTAAAACCATTTGATGCTATGGATTCATTGCTGAAAGTGAAAGTAATTCCCAACGGTCCGCTGCTCGTGACCGGAACTTTCGAAGTGGAGAAGCCCGACGGGGAGAAGGAAGCCCGCGAGGGGAGTACCTATCTCTGCCGCTGCGGCCAGTCAGGCAAGAAGCCTTATTGCGACGGAACTCACCGCAAGGCAGGGTTCGAAGGATAAGAACCGGACCTCAGGGAGCAAGCCGTTGCAGGTTCCACCCCTCCTC
>JADLKK010000116.1 GCA_016839025.1 Proteiniphilum sp. | reverse complement strand
GGTGGATACCTGGCCGCCTTTATCCGGGGTGCTTACGGAGTGGCGAGGGAGAGCATCACCTTTGGTACGCTGACCGCCTTCCTGCAGTTGGTGGGAAGAATACAACGACCGCTCTTCGAGTTGATGCGACTTTTACCGATAGTCATCGCCGCAAAGGCAGCTTCCGAGCGACTCGCTTCCATCATTGGCTCGAAAAAGGAAAAAATGGAGGAAAAAATACTGTTTGAGCGACCGATATCGCTGGTTATCAGCAATCTATCATACTGCTACCCGGGAGATAGGAAGCCGGTGATCCGCCATCTGGATCTTACCCTTGCACCCGGTAGCATGGTTGGACTGATGGGTGAGACAGGTGTGGGAAAGACTACCCTGTTGCGACTGATTCTTTCACTGATTCAGCCCGACAGCGGGTCTATAATGCTAACCGACGGTGACCGCGAGGTATTGGTTTCTGCAGCCACCCGCACCAACTTTGTCTATGTGCCGCAGGAGAACCTGCTTTTCAGCGGTACCATTAGGGAGAACCTGTTGGTGGGCAATCCCGATGCCGATGATGCGGCACTACAAAAGGTACTGGATATTGCTTGTGCGACGTTCGTCTTTCGTTTGCCGGAAGGGATGGATACAGTGATTAGCGAGTCCGGTTTTGGCCTCTCGGAAGGGGAAGCACAGCGGATCACTATCGCACGTTCCCTGCTACGTCCTGGTGGGATTCTACTGCTTGACGAAGCCACCTCCTCCCTTGACCCGGATACCGAGAAACAATTTTTACAAAAACTGAAAAGAGAGCTGAACGGTCGCTCAGCTCTCTTTGTCACCCACCATCCGGAGGTGGCAGCTCAATGTGATTGGATCACATATCTGTGATCAGCTGATATTTCGGTACCAATGCCTTCATGATGGTCCATCCAAGCAGATAAGCAAAGGCACAGAAAACAAAGATGATGAAGTACCCGGAATCAATACCCTGGAAACCGAAAAACTTCATGTGGGTGTTTTTGGTGAAATCAAACAGTAAACCGGAGCCCTGGTTGATGAAATAACCACCTAGCCCTCCTGCCATTCCGCCAATACCGGTGATGGTTCCCACGGCATGTTTCGGGAACATGTCACTCACGGTGGTGAAGATGTTGGCCGACCAGGACTGATGTGCTGCAGCTGCGATACCGATGATGATCACAGGCAGCCATACCGAGACACTACCCAGTGGCTGGGCTAGCAGGATCAGTAGTGGGAAGAAGGCGAAGAGCAGCATTGCCCGCATGCGGCCCTGATAGGGATCCAGCTTTTTCTTTTTCATGAAGTAGGCAGGGAAGAACCCGGCGGCAAAGACTGAGATCATCGAGATGGCATAGACCAGGAAGACATGCGGTGCACTCTGGGTAGAGTCAAGACCATATACCGAGCTGAGATAGGCAGGGACCCAGAAGAGCAGAAACCACCAGACTCCGTCGGTGAGGAATTTACCCACCGCGAACGACCATGTCTGCCGGTATTTGAAAGCTTTCTTGAAGGAAACCTTCTTACCTGCATTTGCATCAGCTTTCACCCTGCCCTCGGATGCATCGTTTTCATCGTCTTGATTGATATAGGCCAGTTCGAGGGCATTCACCTTCTTGTTTTGTTCCGGCTTGTGGTAAATAAATACCCAGAAGCCCATCCAGATGAAACCGAGGGCGCCGATCACGATGAAGGACATCTCCCATCCCCAAGCCTTGGCGATGAAGGGAATGGTGAGAGGTGCCAACAGAGCACCGATCTGTGCACCTGAGTTGAAGATACTGGTGGCATAAGCCCTGTCCTTTTTGGGGAAGTATTCGGCGGTTGCCTTGATCGCAGCAGGGAAGTTACCTGCTTCGCCGATGGCCAGCACCAGTCGTGCAAACACGAAAAGGGTGACACTCACCGACACTACCAGCGATACATCTCCCACTGTCGAGATCGCTTCAAGTGCGCCATGGAAGCTCGTGGTCCATACATCGGCGGTGATTCCTGCGGTTAAGAGTCCGCAGAATGCGTGCAGCACTGCGCCAACCGACCATACGCCGATCGCCCAGAGAAATCCCTTCTTGGTATCCAGCCAGTCTACAAGCTTGCCGGCGAAGAGCATGGAGACAGCATAGAAGAGTGAGAAGAGTCCCGTGATCAGCCCGTAGTCAGTGTTGGTCCAGTGGAATTCCGGTGCGATAAAGTCGGCCCAGGTGAGTGAGAGCACCTGGCGGTCGAGGTAGTTCACGGTGGTGGCAATGAACAGCATCATCACGATGGTCCAGCGTTGATTGGTCATCTTTCCTGTTTGTAGATTACTCATGATTTGTTTGATATTAAATTACATAAATGTTTATCTGTTCTTCCGGATGATGGCCAGCCCCTGACGGCACAGTTCGGAGATCTTCTCCCACTCACCTGCTTTGATTACCTCTTTGGGGAAGAGGTTGGAGCCCATTCCCACAGCAGTGACACCCGCTTTGAACCAGGCGGAGAGGTTTTCCTCAGTGGGTTCCACGCCTCCGGTGACCATGATTTTGGTCCAGGGCATCGGTCCCTTGATGTTCTTCACGAAGGAGGGGCCTCCCACGTTGCCTCCGGGAAACACCTTCACAATCTCGGCACCTAGCTCCTGTGCCAGGCCGATCTCACTGGTGGTGGCGCAGCCGGGTGAGTAGGCGATCTGTCTGCGGTTGCAAACCTTGAAGATGTCGGGATTGAGCAGAGGTCCCACCACAAAGTTGGCACCCGACTGGATAAAGAGTGCCGCGGTAGGGGCATCCACGATGGAGCCGATCCCGAGGATCATCTCGGGACACGCCGCGTCGGCCCACTTCACCAGTTCGGTAAACACCTCATGGGCGAAGTCACCCCGGTTGGTGAACTCAAAGGCACGGATACCGCCTTCATAACAGGCTTGCACTATTTTTTTTGCCACCTCCAGGTCGGAATGGTAGAAGACCGGGACGATGCCGGTCTCCTCTATGGTCTGGTAGACTTTGAATCTTGAAAATTTGGACATAATTTGTTAGCGTTCAGCTGTCAGCACTCAGTCTTCAGCCTTGGATTTATACTTATTTAGCCTTCAGCACTCAGCTTTCAGCGAATCATCGAATGCTCAAATCATCTTACGACCCTCCCTGAACCATCGCCCTTCATCAGGGTCTCCACCTCGGGAGCGGTGACCAGATTGAAGTCGCCATAAATGGTATGTTTCAGGCAAGAGGCAGCCACCGCGAAGTCGAGCGCCTGCTGATCGTTTTCCTTGTAGGTGAGCAGCCCATAGATCAATCCGCCCATGAAGGAGTCTCCTCCACCCACCCGATCCACGATATGGGTGATGTCGTAACGGCGCGACTGGTAGAGCCTGTCGGAGTAGAGACAACCGCCCCAGGTGTTGTGGTTTGCGTTGATGGAACCACGCAGGGTGATGATCACTTTCTTTGCACGTGGGAACCTTTGCATCAGTTGTTTGCACACTGATTCAAACTCGGCTGCATCTACCTCTCCTCCGGTGTGCTCTACTTCAAATCCTTCCGGCTTGATGCCGAACACCTTCTCTGCATCTTCCTCATTACCCAGGATCACATCGCATCCTCCTACCAGTGCCGGCATGATCTCAGATGCCTTTTTGCCATATTTCCAGAGGTTTTTCCGGTAGTTGAGGTCACAAGAGACCGTGATTCCCATCTCATTGGCAGTCTGAATCGCTTCCAGGCAGGCATCAGCTGCACCTTGTGACAGCGCAGGGGTGATACCTGTCCAGTGGAACCAGGTAGCGTTTTGCAGGATCTCCCGCCAGTTGAACATCCCTTTTTCGACCGATGCGATAGAGGAATGAGCCCTGTCATATACAACCTTTGAGGGTCGTGCCACGGCACCGGTCTCAAGAAAGTAGATACCTACCCGTTCACCACCACGCAGGATCTGTCCCGTTCCCACATTGTATTTTCTCAGATCGGAGATGCACCAGTCGGCAATGTCGTTTTCCGGTAGACGGGTCACAAACTCAACAGGTATACCATAGTTGGCCAGTGATACCGCTACGTTGGCTTCGCCCCCGCCAAAGGTGGCGCTCAGGCTGTTCGACTGGATGAAACGTTGATAACCGGGTGTGGCAAGACGCAACATGATCTCGCCAAAAGTGATTACTTTTTGCATCTTATTGAATGTCAATAATTAAAGGTTGGTCTATTTTTTCTTTTTCCCTTTTCAGGAAAGCAACCCACTCATCGAAGCTGCTGAATCCGGCTTTGCTCCAGCCTCCCCCGGCGTAGTAGGTATATTCGCTTCCGGGCTTGTATTTGTTCAGGCCTGCATAATGGCCCTCCATCTCCTTCACAGCCTCAAATCCCCGGGGATGGATAGCTGCCGTGTAGATGGTTCCGTCCTTTTCGTTTCCGGGTGTTTCATAGGCAATGATACCATCCGTGTCACCGAATGTGGCGGTTGTGTTAGAAGCATCCATGACGATACCGGTGGCCAATGTCAGTTCCTCCGTTTCGGCTTCAAAGATATTGGTAACCTTGTTGAGAAGGCTGTAAGCATCGAGCGAAATGATGCGTGTTTCCGTCACCATCACATCACCCTTTGCATACGGTTCATAGGTGAGGAGGAAGGTGAGGCGCAGGGGGCCGTTGTCGATGATCTCTGCCGTCAGAAAGTTGTGACCCAGACAGAGGGTATCGTTGTCGACGGGAGCAGTCATTCCCAGTCCAAGTGTTCTGCCCACCTTATAGAAATCAAGTCCTTCGCCGTGATCCTTGTGGTAGGAGGCTTTACCAGAGAGATCCTCCTTGTACCATTTGTCGATGATCAGCGATTCGGTACGCTTGGCCCAAAAATCCATACCATTGCTAATCTCGCCAGTAGCCTTCAACGCAGGCCCATATACACGGAAAGCGGTGCGGTTGTTCTCCCAGGTGAAGTCATCCTTTCGTTCCGGTACCAGGCGACCATATACGAGCGGCTGAAATGCGTCGGGTTCTCCGGCTGCAATCTGATAAGTTCCGGAGGCTCCGGCTTTCAGGGTGGCTGGAAATATCAATGTCTCCACACTGTCGGAACCGTTTGTAACCAGCTGGTAGGGGATTTGTTCCCCGGCGTTGGATGTCACGACGATGGCCTGATCTTCACTGAGGGAAAGATGCTGTCTCACCTCATGCCATGACACTTCCACCATTTCATTTTCCCTGTCGGTAGTCCCCGGGTTGCTGATGTGCAATGTCACTCCTTTTTTGGAGGTGGCACAACCGAAAAGAATGGCAGTCAACAAGATGAAACACACCCGTTTTGTTTGCATATGAGTTGATTTATTGATTTTTTGAAACCTCATGACTTCGAAACTTCGAATCAAGGTTGTTTACCGATATAAGCAAGTATACCCCCATCCACGTATAAGATGTGTCCGTTGACAAAGTTTGAAGCGTCCGAAGCCAGGAATACAGCGGGGCCTGCGAGGTCTTCTGGCGTGCCCCAGCGGGCTGCCGGAGTTTTGGCGATGATAAACGAGTCGAACGGGTGGCGGGAGCCATCGGGCTGTATTTCCCTTAATGGAGCCGTTTGGGGTGTGGCGATATAACCCGGGCCTAATCCGTTGCATTGGATGTTGTGCTCCCCGTATTCTGAGCAGATATTCTTGGTGAGCATCTTCAGTCCGCCCTTTGCGGCAGCATAGGCCGACACGGTTTCGCGTCCCAGTTCGCTCATCATGGAACAAATGTTGACGATTTTCCCATGTCCCTTTTTGATCATGTGCGGGATGACCGCTTTTGAAACGATAAACGGCCCGTTCAGGTCGATGTCGATCACCTGACGGAATTCAGCCGCTGTCATCTCATGCATCGGAATCCGTTTGATGATACCGGCATTGTTCACCAGAATATCGATTACCCCAACTTCCTCTGTTACCTGAGCAATAAATCGATTCACAGCATCCTCATCGGTCACGTCACATACATAGCCGTGGGCAACGATACCCATTTCTTTGTAGGCAGCCACGCCCTTATCCACCAATGCCTGGTTGATATCATTGAACACAATGGTAGCTCCTGCTTCTGCATAAGCTGTGGCAATGGCAAAACCAATGCCGTAGGATGCACCCGTAACGAGCGCTATTTTTCCTTTTAATGAAAAATTAATCATTTGATAACGTTTTTATTTCAGTTCCACAATTTTTGAAAAGTCCTGATCCCCATAGTCGAGGTT
>JADLKK010000269.1 GCA_016839025.1 Proteiniphilum sp. | reverse complement strand
AGAGTTTGCCTCTTTTTGGATCTTATTTGCTCTTCATCTTGGATTTATTGCTATTAGTAGCCGAGTTTATTTATTTAAATACGCTTCTAGGAGCTGCCGGAGCCGGAGAGCTGAACCAGGACTACGACGACGACCTCAGCTACGACGACCACTCGTACCCAGGTTCACGCCCGACCATCTTTGAATGCCCATTAGGCATGGCTATTTTAGAACTGCTAGTGCTTTATTTAATGCATAGAGATGGATATGATGAACCCATGCATAGCCTCTTTTACATACTTGTCCTTGATTGACCTACTACTACTGTTTACTTAAGCTAGATGATGTGCTGAGCTTGCTATGCATGTGTTGGGATTATTGTGGTAGTTTCTTGGCGTGTGTTGGGAAAACCGGCAGGAGAAGGCGTTTTGGGATATTTTGGCGGGGGTGAGCTCGAGACAACCTGATCTGGGATCGGGGGCCAGGGATCGTCTTCTCGGACGTTGCCCGAGTTGGTACCTATGGCGGGTACACTGTTTTAGGAGCACAGGTGTTGGGGATTTTGTGATGACTTGGAGGATATGAGCTCGCCCCGGTCTGAAACCGAGTGGGTCGCCTGTTACACGGGACTTTCGTACACACCACCTCGCCGAGAGTGGGGATAGGGCCGTTCGACCCTAGCAAGTGCGGTACCATACCTGCCAGCAGGATAGCGGGGTATCAGTGGGGGAGAGGTGGGAGTGAGTCCACCCTCTCAGTGCGACTCCCGTGTGGCCACACGGGGGCATTTTCACAGTTCTGGGGTGGTCTTCTGCGGGGGACCGCATCGAGACCCGGATGCAGGATGGAACCGTAACTCCTAGGTGTTCGTTCGGTAGGATGGGCTCGGTCGACTTGCTACCGTCGGGTGCCATTCCGAGTTGGGTACTGGTGTACACGCTCTGCAGAGTTTAGATCTATACGTATAGCCGCGTCCTCGGTCATGGACATGCCCGTTGTTTCTCCGACTCTTACGTTTTGGGATTTCTACCTCCCCCTTATAGGATGAGAGTGTATGGTGAGCCGTGGTTGTATTCGGGGAGAGGAGAGTTGCTCCCTCTACCTCGCGGATCCGAGTGCAATCATTGAGGTGCGAGGAGTGGGAGTTCTCGCACCGACCCTAGATGGAGATAGGTGATGGTGTCGGTGATCTGGGTGACCAGGTGTAACCGTTTGCGGATGAGAGATATGGGATTTGGTGGGAATTGGAGATTCTATT
>JADLKK010000268.1 GCA_016839025.1 Proteiniphilum sp. | reverse complement strand
GCGGTGCTGATGAGCAACTGCGCCAAAGAGATGTCTGCCTTTCTCAACGGTGTGTTGCCCATGGAGCGCTGCATCGCCGAACAACACTACCTGGGCGACATGCTGGTGACCGGCTACTCACAGTTCAGCCGCAACCGAACCTTGGGAGCCATGATCGGCAAAGGCTACTCGGTTAAAAGCGCCCAGCTGGAGATGGAGATGATTGCCGAAGGTTATTATGGTGCCAAGTGCATCTACGAGCTCAACAACCGCTTTAAGGTGGATATGCCTATCGCACAAACGATTTACCAAATTCTATACGAGAAGCGGCCGCCACAGGAGGCGATCCGCAAGCTGATCGATTATTTCTAAAGGATTCAATCTGACTCAATCTATTTCAATCTAACTATAACAACCGACAATGGATCATATTCAATTACAGATCAAGGATGTGGCGGCATTTCTTCCGGAGGAAGAGATCCTGAAACAGGCTTCGCAGGCTGTGGCCTGTAACCAGGCGCTGCATGACGGCAGCCGCGTGGGAAACGATTTTCTGGGATGGGTGTCCCTCCCCTCCTCCATCCGTGAAGCGGAGCTGCGGGAAATTGAAGAGGCGGCTGCCGGGCTGCGCAGTCGCTGCGAAGCAGTGGTGGTAGTGGGCATCGGCGGCAGCTACCTGGGTGCACGGGCGGTGATCGATGCCCTTAACGACTCGTTCGACTGGCTCCAGGAGCCATCAAAAAGAAAGAATCCGGTAATCCTCTATGCCGGTAACAACATCAGTGAAGATTACCTGCATGAGCTGATGAGATATCTGGAAAATAAAGAGTTCGGACTGATCAACATATCCAAATCGGGCACCACCACTGAGCCGGCACTCGCCTTCCGCCTGCTGAAAGACCTGCTGGAAAGCAAGGTAGGGAAGGAGGAGGCCCGTCAGCGGATCGTGGCGGTCACCGACGCTGCCCGCGGAGCATTGCGCACCCTGGCCGACAGTGAAGGGTACAAGACTTTCGTGATCCCCGACAATGTGGGTGGACGCTACTCGGTACTCACACCGGTGGGACTGCTGCCCATCGCGGTGGCAGGCATCAACATCCGCAAGCTGGTGGAGGGTGCCCGCGAGATCGAAAAGGCAGCTGCCGCATCTACTGCATTCGACTACAACCTGCCGGCCATCTATGCGGTGATCCGCAATGAACTCTATAACCGGGGAAAGAAAATCGAAATCCTGGTCAACTACCACCCCAAGCTCCATTTCCTGGCGGAATGGTGGAAACAGCT
>JADLKK010000267.1 GCA_016839025.1 Proteiniphilum sp. | reverse complement strand
TTTCACCCCTAACCACAGCTCATCCCATGCCTTTTCAACGACAATGTGGTTCGAGCCTCCATCCCGGTTTAACGGGACTTCACTCTGGCCATGGCTAGATCACCCGGTTTCGGGTCTACCGTATGCAACTATTCGCCCTATTCAGACTCGCTTTCGCTTCGGCTCCGACTCTTCATCTTAACCTCGCTACATACGGTAACTCGCAGGACCGTTCTACAAAAAGTACGCCGTCAGACTTGCATTGCTGCATTGTCCTTCGACTGATTGTAAGCGTCACGGTTTCAGGTTCTATTTCACTCCCCTCCCGGGGTGCTTTTCACCTTTCCCTCACGGTACTGGTTCACTATCGGTCGTCAGGTAGTATTTAGCCTTGGGAGGTGGTCCTCCCAGCTTCCCACAGGGTTCCTCGTGTCCCGTGGTACTCTGGATACCAGCCGGAGTCTTTGCCCTTTCGCCTACAGGGCTTTCACCTTCTGTGGCCCACCTTTCCAGGTGGTTCGACTAGAACAAAGTTTTGTAACTCCACGTGGCTGGTCCGCAACCCCAACCTAGCAAGCTAGATTGGTTTGGGCTCTTCCCTTTTCGCTCGCCGCTACTGGGGGAATCGATTATTCTTTCTACTCCTCCGGGTACTTAGATGTTTCAGTTCCCCGGGTTCCCTCTACCTACCCTATGTGTTCAGATAGGAGTACTTACCCATTACGGTAAGTGGGTTGCCCCATTCGGATATCCCCGGATCAAAGCCTGCTTTCGGCTCCCCGAGGCTTTTCGCAGATTGCTACGTCCTTCTTCGGCTCCTGACGCCAAGGCATTCACCATGCGCTCTTTGTAGCTTGACCTATCAGTCAATTTTTAAATCCGGAGGATTTGAAAATTGATCTGAGGGGGCCCCGTGGGTATTCACGAAGTGAATGCCAGGGGTTCTCAGCCTATTTTCAACTTCTGTCCGTATCTAAAAACTAACAGTAGTCTTTTTCACCCTTATTTTGGTTCTCGTACGAAATTGTAATGTTAGATATTTGATTACCCTTTAATCTATCATTACTCTTCTTCCTATGCAGTTTTCAAGGTGCAACGAGTCGTTTTTGTAGAAAACGATCTCGAGGGTCCCCGTAGGTATTCACGAAGTGAATGCCGGGGGATATATTTCAACTTTGGGCCTAAACCCGAAAGTTAAAACCTAGTTTTCATGGTGGAGATGATCGGGATCGAACCGATGACCTCCTGCGTGCAAGGCAGGCGCTCTCCCAGCTGAGCTACACCC
>JADLKK010000266.1 GCA_016839025.1 Proteiniphilum sp. | reverse complement strand
TAGGGGTTGCTGAACAATTCAATTCCGGTAGATTAGAGATCGAAATGGCAATCTCTCAGGACAAAGGGGTGACAGGGTATGTGTGCTTGTAAAGAACGGAGGGCATCTCCTGGAGTCTGTAAAGTCGTTGTGCAAGCCACCGCCCACTGCAAAATACCCACAAAAAAATCCCGGCCAGAATCTTTTCCAGATTCATCACCAAAAACGCCATCCCGATCACCACTTCCGACGTCTCCGCCAGCTTCGCCATTACCCGAGCCAGACCAAAGCGACGCTTGCCTTGACCAAACTTGCCCTCGATGGCGATCCGGTCGATTTCGTCCTGACGATGCTGCTGCTTTTGGTGTTTCAACTCGTCGGCATTGGCTGGAGTTTCGGTCCTGGGTCGACCCAGCGGCGGACCGGAAAATCGGATGCCGCGATCCCGGCAGTAACTCCGGTTTTCTCGCGTGCGATAAATTTGATCCGCATGCACCGATTCAGGATAGCGACCGAAACGTTCACGGTAGCGTTCGATCTGACCGATCAAATCCTTCGACTCATTGACGTTGTCCCAGCTGATCTGGTCGACAAAACTGAAGCCGTCGACCAGACTGGCCGAGACCTTCGCGCCGAACTCCACCGCACACCGAGCTTTGCCGCGAACGATCGGTCGCAGGTGTGGCTGAGCGAGACTGACGATGCGGTCCTGAATCTGATGATGGCGGTGATCGAACATATCCTGTTGCTGACGGTAAAGTTCGTGAATCACCAGTAAGCTTCGATACTCTCGCCTGCTCAAATGTACGAACAGGCCATCAGAAGCCATCACATCGATGGTTTGAAGATTTCGCCGCAGATAGCGAAGTTGAATGCCGACCGCTTTACGAATTTTTTTGTACCCTGATTTTCGCTGTTTCGTCACCGCCAGATATTCCCTCCTGGCCTTCTCGCGATAGGTGCGAGGTTTCTTACGGCCTGGCCTAAAAGTGTACAGCGTGTCGATGATCGCTTCGGTTTTTTCGCGAGCGTCGTTCAATAAATTCAGGTCCGTCGGATACGCCACATCGGCCGGGGCGCAGGTCGCGTCGACGATCAATTTTCCGCCGTTGGCGGGCGGGGTGTGATCTGAATCGTGATCGTCCTTTTCCGCCGACTCTGTGGCCTCGTCCTGTTCCGGGTCCATCGCCTGCTTCACAATCAAATCGTTGATTTGGTTCAGCGTTCCGACATCGAACCGCTTGCGAAAATAAGTCATCAGCGACGGATCAAACGGCAGCTCGTCCTTG
>JADLKK010000265.1 GCA_016839025.1 Proteiniphilum sp. | reverse complement strand
CACCGTAATACGCAAGTCTGCCTCTGCATTGTTTGCTTTCACCTTGAAGAAATGGGTAAACTTCTGTGTCACGAACGAGGGGGTGGAGGTGTGGTTCGATTGATTAAATCTCTTCACGGAGAGTGCTGCAATATGAAGCGGATCATAAGCCCATACTTTTTCATGGGTCAGATTGTTGCCCTCTTCATCCACCACACTCAGCGTCCAGTTGGAACTCCAGTTCCAGATATTGATCAGCACCTCGTTGTTACTGTTTGCCGGATAGGCATCCACATATTGCTGGTACACTTTCCTGACAGCATCGGGAGTGGCAGCACCCATCAATGGCACGTCGGCCAGTGAGAAGCGTACCGAATTCAGATCGTAACTGCGGAACTGGTACTCTTCGGCCCATCCGGTAGCCTTGTATTTCCACGTAAGATCGGTTCCGGTGACATCCCAGATGGCATACCCACCGGGGGTACCATCGGGACTGATATGCACGCCGGGAGTGAGATGGCCCGACCACCACCAGGAAGCACATACGGCACCTGAATTGTGTTCGTAAAAGTTGTGGCTGCCCGTGATTGCGGATTGGGGTGTCACATTGAACATCTGGTGTGTATGGCCGGTCACAAAATGAACTTCATAGCCGGCCAGTATATTGAAAAGAGTGGTGGTATTGGTCACATCGTGGTCATATTTAAACCCGGTGGTCGTCGGATAAAATATCTGTGCGTGTGTGGCAACGATAACAGGGGTGGATTTATCCACATGTGACAGATCTTTTTGAAGCCAGGCCAGTTGTTCGCTTGAGATCCTCTTTTCGTACTTTCTGGAGGTGGTTCCATCGTAGTTGCTGCAATCGATGTTGTCGATGACCACATAATGTACCTTGCCGATATTGAAAGAGTAATAGGTAGGGGCTATCAAATCCCTGTATTGGATTTCCGCGGTAAAGTCGGATGTTCCCTCGTAATCGTTGTCATGGTTCCCCATGACATGGAATATTTGCAGATCTTTGAGTTGCGAGTTGACGGTATTCAGGTATTGGGGGAATGAAAAGTTTTTTTCGTACCAATAAAGCTCCCAGGTCATGTCGCCCAGTGCAATGGCATACATCTTATTCCCTTTATGACTATTCATATAATTGGTCAGATCGGTGGTGAACTCGGCGAATTGCTTCAAATCGCTGGTGCGGTTGGCGAGGTGCATATCGCCGAGCATGAAAACCTTGTAGTCGTCCTGGTTTGTCACTTTCTTCAGTGAGAAATCGACCCGTTCGACCACG
>JADLKK010000264.1 GCA_016839025.1 Proteiniphilum sp. | reverse complement strand
TTTGTTGATGAAGGAATACTCTTATGGAAACACAAACCGGTCTGCACACCTCCTATCAGCAGAGAGTCTGTTGAATGGCATGAAACAATTCGCAATTTAAATGAAACGATGAATTTACAACAACTGAACCAAATCATTCACGGAACAATACTCATGGATGGTCATCACCCGATCGACTATACAAAGGCTTTTGCCTCTGACCTGATGAGTGATGTACTGCGTTTCCGGATGGAAAACACCGTGCTGATAACGGGTCTCTGCACCGTGCAGGTGCTGCGTACAGCCGAGATGTCCAATATCACCTGTATCATCTTTGCCCGCGGAAAAAAGGTCACTCCCGACATGATGGCGCTGGCGAAGGAGCATCACATCGCGATCATTGAATCGGCACTGACCCTTTTTGAGATATCCGGGAGGCTCTACCAGGGGGGACTAGAACCGGTGTGCCGATGAGGATGCATTTCGAGATAGAAGGTGGTGATTTCACCGCGGCAGGCAGGGCCAGCTCTGAAGTGAAAAAGACGCTGAAACAGTTTAACATCCCGCCAGAGGTGTTGCGCAAGGTCGCCATCGCACTCTATGAGGCGGAGATGAATGTGGTTGCCCATGCCTGGAGCGGAACAATGGATGCCGAGATCCTTCCGGATGCGATCCATGTGGTGATGGATGACAACGGTCCGGGCATTGAAGATATTGAACGGGCGATGGAGGAGGGTTTCTCCACTGCCACGGAGGAGGTTCGGCAGATGGGTTTCGGTGCGGGGATGGGCCTGCCCAACATCAGGAAGAACAGTGACAGGATGGTGCTTACCTCCAGACCGGGTGTGGGGACCAGGCTCGAGATCACTGTGGTATTTTAGGAATTGATACTTTATTGTGAAATGGTGAAAGAGAGAGACTACAGACACTCTATAAGGATTGACCGGGACAAATGTATCGGTTGCTCCCATTGCATGCGTGTATGCTCTACCCAGGCCATCCGTATCGTGGAGGGATATGCCTCCATACAACCGGAGCGGTGCGTGGATTGTGGTGAGTGCTACCGTGTCTGTCCCCAGAGAGCCATTTACGCACGTGACGATGGAGTTGCCTCCATGCGTGATGATGCATACAGGATTGCGCTTGTCCCCTCTGTCTTTATTGGTCAGTTCCCGTCGGACTATTCTGCCACGGAGGTGCTGGAGGCGGTGAAAACATGTGGCTTTGATGAGGTATGTGAAGTGGAGCGTGCGGTCGATTTTATGAAAGAGGCATACGGGACTTATGCCGATAATCAT
>JADLKK010000263.1 GCA_016839025.1 Proteiniphilum sp. | reverse complement strand
ATGTCGAACTGTGCCTGCTCGTAGCTGAGCGTCACCTTTGTCTTGTTGTCGCGGATGTAGTTGAGGATATAATTCTTGGTCATGGTGTAGAGGTAGTTCTTCAGGTTCACCTCTATATGGATGTCGCGGGTACTCTCCCAGAGCTTCACGAAGACATGCTGTACCGCATCCTCTGCCAGGTGGGTGTTCTTGAGGTACTTCATCGCCAGCGCATAGAGATAACGATGATACTTGCGGTATATCATCGAGAAAGCCTCCTTATCTCTTTTTCTTAGAAGGATAAAGAGGGTATGATCTTCGTTGCCGGTGTATCCCGGAAGCGTTTTTTTCATGGAACGATGCTCCTTAAGGGGGCAAAGATAGGCAAATAGGTGAAATATGCTTTAGGTACGGAACATTTTAACGATTCGGTTGATGCCCGCCAACAGCAGATCAACCTCCTCATGGGTGTTGTAGAAGGCGAAGGAAGCGCGCACGGTACCCTCCACACCCAGCACCCGCATCAGCGGCTCGGCGCAATGGTGGCCGGTGCGCACGGCGATACCCATCCGGTCGAGGAGCGTGCCCATATCGTAGGGGTGGATCCCATTCACCAGGAAGGAGATCACGCTGCTCTTCTCAGCAGCCCTGCCGATGATCCGCAGTCCGTCGATGGTCAACAGCTTTTCCGTGGCATAGCTGAGCAGTTCATGCTCATAAGCAGCTATATTTTCAATTCCGATGGCTGTGATATAGCGGAGTGCTTCTGCCAGAGCAGCGGTGCCCACATAGTCGGGAGTGCCCGCCTCGAACTTATAGGGAAGGGTGTTGTAGGTTGTCTTTTCGAACGATACAGTGGAGATCATCTCACCACCACCCTGGTAGGGCGGAAGGGCGTTGAGCCACTTTTCCTTGCCGTAGAGCACCCCCACACCGGTAGGTCCATAGATCTTATGAGAGGAGAAGACCAGGAAGTCACAATTGAGCGACTGCACATCCACTTTTGAATGCTGCACGCTCTGGGCGGCGTCGATCAATACCGGCACCTCCTGCCGATGGGCGATCTCGATGATCTCTCTGATCGGGTTGATCGTCCCCAGCACATTTGAGATATGGGTGACGGCGATCAGCTTCGTGCGGGGAGTGATCAGCTGCTCCAGTTCGCTAAGCAGCAGCTCTCCCTGTTCATTGATAGGTGCCACCCGCAGTTTGAGCCCCAACCGCTCCGCCTGCATCTGCCAGGGAACGATATTGGAGTGGTGCTCCATGGCGCTGATTAAAATCTCGTCCCCCTCGCGGCA
>JADLKK010000262.1 GCA_016839025.1 Proteiniphilum sp. | reverse complement strand
TTCAACAGACTCTCTGCTGATAGGAGGTGTGCAGACCGGTTTGTGTTTCCATAAGAGTATTCCTTCATCAACAAATGAAACTACAGGTAAAAAAATAGTCAACCCAGGTTACAGGGTCATCTCTTTGCTACGATATCCCTTTTACAGGAATATCAGGACCGTTTCACATGACAAATATAATCATTCCGGTATGATTGAGGAAAATTTTCCATAATTATTTTTGATCACGGCAGCACTATGCAGATGAATGGGATGAATCAGCAGGAAAATATGCTTCTTAGCGAAATATTTTGTACTTTTGCAGATACTTTTGCTTCGCCGTAGCGAATGCAGATTGCATCACATTGGTCCTTTGCCCACGATGGCACATCCGGGGTTCCCTCTGAATGCCTATCCAGCCGAAGGCAAGCCCACCAAAACAATTGAACGAATTCGCATGAACAATCCAGAACTTAGCGAACAGGAGATCATTCGCCGCCAAAGCCTTGAGGAGTTACGAAAAGTGGGAATCGAGCCCTACCCCGCAGCACTCTATGAGGTGAATGCCTGGTCTGCAGATATAAAAGAGTCTTTCCGTGACGAGGCCGAACGCCGCCAGGTGAGCATCGCCGGTCGCATCATGGGACGCCGCATCATGGGAAAAGCCTCCTTTGTGGAACTGATGGACAAACAGGGACGCATCCAGGTCTATATCACCCGCGATGACATCTGCCCCGGGGAGGATAAGGAGCTCTACAACACCGTTTTCAAACGACTGACTGACATCGGTGACTTCATCGGCATCACCGGCTACATCTTCCGCACCAAGACGGGCGAGATCTCGGTACATGCCGAAACGCTCACCATCCTCTCCAAGTCGCTCAAGCCCCTTCCCGTGGTGAAGATGAAAGATGGAGTGGCCTACGACAAGTTTTCCGACCCCGAGCTGCGCTATCGCCAGCGCTACGTGGACCTGCTGGTGAACGAGGATGTGAAGGATATTTTCCTTAAACGCACCCGTATCTTCGATGCCATGCGGGCATTCTTCAACCAACAGGGCTACCTGGAGATGGACACTCCTGTCCTGCAGGGCATCCCCGGTGGTGCAGCCGCCCGCCCCTTCATCACCCACATGAACGCACTCGACATCGACCTCTACCTGCGCATCGCCAACGAGCTCTACCTCAAACGACTGATCGTAGGCGGCTTCGAAGGGGTCTACGAGTTCTCCCGCAACTTCCGCAACGAGGGGATGGACCGGACACACAACCCGGAGTTCACCGTGATGGAGATCTACGTGGC
>JADLKK010000261.1 GCA_016839025.1 Proteiniphilum sp. | reverse complement strand
TCCTTTTTACCCGCGCAGTCCTTACGGGGTGGCCAAATTATACGGTTTCTGGATCACGAAGAACTACCGGGAGTCGTACGGCATGTATGCGGTGAATGGGATCCTCTTCAATCACGAGAGTGAGCGACGGGGAGAGACTTTCGTTACCCGTAAAATCTCCATCGCGGCTGCAAGAATTGCACAGGGGATGCAGGACAAGCTTTACCTGGGGAATTTGGATGCCATGCGTGACTGGGGCTATGCAAAGGATTACGTGGAGTGCATGTGGATGATCCTGCAGCACCCGGAACCGGAGGACTTCGTGATTGCCACCGGTGAGATGCATTCGGTAAGGGAGTTTTGTACGCTGGCCTTCGCCGAAGCGGGCATCAACCTTCGATGGGAAGGTGAAGGGGTGGACGAGAAAGGGATTGACGTAGCTTCCGGCAAAGTGCTGGTTGAGGTGGACAAGAAATACTTCCGTCCGGCCGAAGTGGAGCAGCTGCTGGGTGATCCTACCAAAGCAAGAACGTTGTTGGGGTGGAACCCTACAAAGACATCCTTCCCCGAACTGGTACAGAAGATGGTGGCACACGACATGCGTTTCGTGCGTAAGCTGAAACTGAAAGCGGAGATTGACGAGGATTTACAATAAATTTGGTTGAACCAGCAATGCGACGACTGCTTTCTCTTCCACCCAATGCCGTAAAGGATTATACCCAACTTCACCACCGTAGTGGGAAGGAGTGGTTTTGTACTTCGGATCCCCGGGATAAACGATTGGGATCGGGGAGTGGTACGACCTGGTTGCTGGAAGAGTGTTACCGGGAGGAAAATCCGGGTGTGGACTTTAACGACTGGCTGTTGGCAGAGAAACGTATCCTGATTCATGCCGGTGGTCAGAGTCGTCGCCTCCCTGCCTATGCGGTGACGGGAAAGATAAGTCTCCCTGTGCCGGTATTTCGTTGGGCAAGGGGTCAACGGTTGTCGCAGGACTTGCTGAGTTTGCAACTGCCGCTTTACGAAAAGATCATGCAGCAGTCGCCCGCTTCACTCCGTACACTGGTGGTGAGCGGTGACGTGTACATCCATGCGGAGAAGCCCTTGCAGGAGATTCCGGAAGCAGATGTGGTCTGTTATGGTTTGTGGGTGGATGCCTCCCTGGCAACACGCCATGGAGTGTTCGCTGCACGAAGGGAGACCCCTGAAGAACTGGATTGCATGCTTCAGAAACCCTCCTTGCGTGATCTGGAGGAACTTTCGCATTCGCACTTCTTCCTGATGGACATCGGCCTCTGGTTGCTGAGCGAC
>JADLKK010000260.1 GCA_016839025.1 Proteiniphilum sp. | reverse complement strand
CCTTCGGGTGCAAGCATGATGTAGGTTGTCACCACGGCAGTCATGAACAGGGCGGGGAGCAGGGTTATCCAGTACGTTTTTCTTTTCTGGAACAGGTACACCGTTATGGTCCAGAGAACGACGGTTGCCAGGGTCTGGTTGGACCAGGCAAAATAGCGCCAGACCACATCGAAGTTTATCTTTGTAAGCATAAATCCCACGGCGAAGAGCGGAATCGTGATGACCAGCCTGTTCCTTATCGGCTTCTGGTTGAACCCCAACAGGTCTCCGACGGTAAGTCTGGCGCTCCTGAAAGCGGTGTCGCCTGAAGTGATCGGAGCGGCCACCACCCCCAGTATGGCCAGTACCGCCCCAAATTTTCCCAGCAGGGAGTTGGAGATTTCATTCACCACCCAGGCGGCGTTCCCCTTCTGTGCCACCATCACCTCGCCCAGCTCCCGGATGCCGCCGAAAAAGCTCATGCTGATCGCCGCCCAGATAAGGGCCACGACCCCCTCGATGACCATCGCCCCGTAAAATACTTTCCGTCCCTCCTTCTCGTTTTTCATGCAGCGGGCCATCAGGGGCGATTGCGTGGCATGGAAACCGGATATGGCACCGCAGGCAATGGTGATGAACAGCATGGGGAAGATGGGAAATTTTTCTATGTCGTAATGAAAGTTCCGCCAATTTTCGGAGGTCAGCTCCGGGATGGCATACCCTTTAACTATCAGGGCGATGATCAGGCTGACAGCCATAAACAGCAGGGCAAATCCGAAGACCGGATAAATCTTTCCTATGATTTTATCAATGGGCAGCATGGTTGCCAAAATATAATAGATGAAGATGACCCAAACCCAGAACCTGAAATCGAGGGTGGCGGGTGTCAGGCTGGCGAGGATACCGGCGGGGCCCGAAATAAAAACGACCCCCACAAGCACCAGCAGCACTATCGTGAACACCCTCATCAGCTGCCTTGCCGCATTCCCCAGATAGATGCCGATGACTTCGGTTATGCTCAGCCCGTTGTGCCTCACCGAGAGCATGCCCGAGAAATAGTCGTGCACCGCCCCCGCAAACACGGTTCCAAGAACGATCCACACGAACGCGACGGGCCCCCACAACGCTCCGGCAATGGCACCGAAGATGGGGCCCAAACCGGCAATATTCAGGAACTGAATAAGAAGAACGCGCCACCAGGGCATCGGAACGAAGTCGACCCCGTCACTCATGGATATGGCCGGGGTAGGCCTCCCGGAGTCGGCTTCCATCAGCCGTTCCAGGTATCTGGAATAAAAAATGTAACCGGCTAAAAGGATGGCCAGGGACAAAA
>JADLKK010000115.1 GCA_016839025.1 Proteiniphilum sp. | reverse complement strand
AATAATAACCATTGCTGTAGTAGATAACCGGATCGGAACGTTTCTGATCTTGTGCAGTCAGCACAACAAAGAGGAGAAGCAGGATGAGCGTTGTTCTTGTTCGCATGTCTGTATTGTTGTGAATGTGGAATATCCCGCAATGGCTAGACTGCAGGATATTCAAAGAAAATCAAATGAAGGGTAGTCTGTTTATTGAAACCAACCCCAGGAAGAGATATCCAGCTTACCTTTCTGGTAGGGTCCTGTGAGTGTTGCCACGGCGCCGTCGATCAGCACATTCTCCAGCGGGCCGTCGTTGGGCATATCAACCAGTTTACCGTATCCCTCCAGATAGACATTTGTCATGGTAGCACCCGATTGTTTCTTGAATTGCAGTGCGGTACCGGAAGGAGCCGACGCATGGGTGTTGACAGCAGTGAGATTGACAATCTTCGGGTTGTTGTTGGTACCATCTGCTTCCACCACGGTGGAGAAACCCGCAATAGTATGTTTCACGTAGGCGTTGGTCACCGTGCCGTTCCAGCCTTCGGTCCAGTCGATCGCATCATCCTCGTTGTTCTCCAGATAGAGATTCTTAACCGACACTGTTCCACCAAAGAACTCAATACCGTCGTCCGCACCATTGATCACGGCCACGTTGTTGATCGATGTCCCCGAACCCACTGCATAAAGTGTCAACCCGTTGTATTCCGACTCGGTATTGATCTTGGCTCCCGAACCTTTGATCACCAGGTAGCGGATGCTTCCCGAGTTGTCATCATCTTTGGAACCGCCATACTTGAAGTTGCCCACTTCGGCAGTGGCATTCACACCGGCGGTGGTGGAAGCCTGTCCGCAGATGGTCAGACCGCCCCAGTCCTGCGGCTGTGCATTGGGTGAGGTCATCACCACCGGAGCGGTAGCCGTACCGTTCACATGGAGCTTACTGCCCATCATCACAGCGATGTAGGTTTCGGTTTCCTGCCCCTGCGACGCGTTGGCAATGATCTGCGTACCGGCCGGTATGGTGAGTGTGGCACCACCATCCACGATAAACGGGCCTGTGAGACGATAGCTGGTACCGGCATCGAGTGTATAATTCTCTTTCAGTGCTCCCTTCATCTCACCGCTCGCAAGCAGCTCCACTACCGGATCGGTGTCGGGCAGCACATCTTCACCCTCACAGTTCACGAACAGGAACAGTGATGAAGCAATCATCATCATTGATATACCCTTGCATAACACATTTTTTTTCATAATCCTGATTTTTAAAATTGGTTTGTCTTGTTTTATCTTGCTAAAAAATATAGTTGACTGATAGTTGCATCCGGATTCCTTTCCTGTAGGACTCCACCACATGGTTTTCCACCTCACGGCTGTTCAGATCGCGCAGGTTCTGTGTCATCCGCATCTCCGGGTTCAGCAGGTTACGTGCCACCAGCTTCACCGTGAGGTGATCGGTGAGCCCCTTACTCAACACCGCATCGAGGGTGACAACCCCTGTTTCAATGATCTCATCGTTATAAAGATAATCCCTGTTGGCTGCATCCTTGGGACTGCCCAGGGCATAGATCCTGTCAGAGGAGTAGTTGCCGGAGAGGCTGGCCTGCCAATTGGCCGATTGATGTGCATAGCTCAGGGTCAGGTTGGCAATCAGCTCAGAAGCACCCTGCAGGCCGGAGCTGGTTATATGGTTGTATTGATATGCCTCCAGCAGATCCTGTGAGACCCACATACGGGTACCGTTCAGGATCATCCGCAGCGACTGCAACTCATTTTTAAAGAGGTTGAGACGTGCTTCGGCTTCGAGACCCATCACCCCTGCTTCCTCCCCCGTATTGGCATAGATCAGATATCCCGCGCCACCGGTGAGTGAGGTGATGTTGATCGGATCCTCAATCTTCTTGTAGAAGGCAGACAAAGAGATCAGTTCATCGGTCGATTTGAAATACTCCCACTTGAGATCTGCATTCCAGTTGCGGGATGCCTTCAACTCCGGGTTACCCTGTATAAGGGTGCTGTTGGGTGAGGTGTAGGCAAAGGGGGCTATCTCCTTGAACTCCGGCAGGGTAATGGTCCTGCTGCCGGTGAGGCGCAATCCCTGTTGTTCCGAGATGTTGCAACGCAGGTTGATGCCAGGGTAGAACTGTTTGTACTCTTTCCGTATGCGGGGTTCACGCAACGGATCATCGTTGTTGATGTCCCACTGCACATCCATCCGGTCATACTCGTAACGCACTCCGGCATTTCCATTCAGCTTACCGTAGCTGAATCCCACCAGGAGGTAACCTGCCAGTGCATGGAGGGTGCCACTGTATAGATCTGGCGGTATTGTTTTGATTTTGGAGAGTTGAAAACCGGGATCGTGGAAGAGGGAGGAGAGGTCATCCACATTATCGTCATCCTTGCGAACCCCCATCATCTGCACCCCCACGAACTGGTTGCTGAAATCACGCAGCTTGTTGCGGTAGTTGATGCCGTATTCCAACTTCCAAGGATGACGGTCGACAGCAAGGTCAAGCTTGTTCCGGATATAACCGTTGAGCTCCCGGTCGTCGATCTCCTGGCTCGATTTCCGGTTCTCGAAATCGGCGATGCGGTAAGAGAAGTAGAGACTGCCCTGGTCGAAGCCGGTGTAGTTCCTGATCCTGTTGGGTTCATCGGCAGCGGTGAGGTTGTAGCCGAAGCCCCACTCCAGGCGGTTGCTGTCTGAGAAACGATGCTCCCCCAGCAACTGGTTCACCAGCACCATCGTGGTGCGGCTGTTCATGTCACGGGTGAAGAAGGAGTCGGAGATCTCATCCATATCGAACTTATACCCATTGCCGTTGCGACCCTGCTCATAGACCTGGTCGGTGAGCTTATTGATGAAGAGGAGATTGTAGTTGATCTGGTGGTTGTCGTTGAAGCGATAGGCCAAGTTGAGTAGCCCGGTGAGGTTGGCGCCGCTGCTCCAGGTCTCGGTATCGGAGAAGTCGGAGTACACCGTGTTGGAATTGAACCGCCGGTAGACGCCGGTGGTGTGTGAGTGATCGCTTTTGTAGGAAAGCGTGTAGAAAAGTGTCAGCTCTCTCTCCCGGAGAGTAAACGCTTTCCCGCCGGTGGTGGTGAACCCGAAATCGAGCGGCAGGCTTTTCCCACGGGGATCCCACGGCTGCTTGGTGATGGCGTCCACTAGGTTGTACTCCCTTCGGTGAAAGGTGAGCAGGCTGTTTTGCAGGTTAGGAGTGACCCTGAAGTTGGTGAACTGATTACCGCTCAACAGGCTGGAGTTAAACCCACCCTGCAGTTCCAGGGTAAACTGGTCGACGAACTCTTTCGAGACGATGTTGATGTTGCCACCCGTCTGGTCTGCATATCCAGCCGGGTTATAGGTCTTGGTGATTCCCACGTTCTGAATCACACCCGTACTGAAGAGACCCAGGTCGATATTCTTTCGTTCCACATCGTCGGAGGGGATGGGCAGGTCGTTCATGGTGGTGGAGACATAACGGTCGCCCAGCCCGCGCACATAGACCTCTCCCGACCCTTCGCTCTTCACCACGCCGGTGATCTTGCTGGTGGCCGAGGCAATGTCGGAGACACCCTGCATGGAGAGCTGCTGAACGCCTACACTCTCACGGATCACCGTGGCGTTCTGTTGATCCCTCATCAGGATCCGTTCCGATTCCAGTCGGGGTGTTGCCACCACCACCACCTCATCGAGACTCACCTCATCGGTCTCCATGGCGATCTGCAATTGCGTCCCTTTACCTGCTTCCACCTTCACATTCGTGATCACCCGGGGGCGGTAGGCGATGTAGGTGGTGCGCAGTGAGTAGGTTCCTGCCTCCAGACCGTTGACGACGAAGTTGCCGTCCAGGTCGGCAGCAGCTCCGGAGGTGGTGCCCTCCACCAGCACGGATGCACCGATGAGGGGTTCTCCGGTGGCACCATCGATGATGCTGCCCCTGATGGTTCCTGTCTGGGCCACCGTGATTGACAGGGTTGTCACCAAAAGCAACGTGACCATGGATAACCGTAACAAATATCCTTTCATCCGATTCATATTTCGTGACAAAGGTCTTTCATTATTGTTACAGGGCGGTTACAGAGCGGTGACGTTATTGTTACGTTTATTTCCGGTCACAAAAAAAGCAGGATGCAACTCCCGCTATTCTACAATCCATTCTTCTCACCGGTCAATACCGGGGTTTCTTTTTCTTCCCCTGGCCGCTGAAATCTTTATCGTAATACTTCTTCTTTCCCCTGGCCGGCTGGTCTTCATCCTGTGCGGGATGCACCTGCAGCTTCCGTTCGTCGACATACATCCCCTTGAACGATTTGACCACCTTCGGGGCCATCTCCTCGGGTACCTCGAAGAAGGAAAAACTCTTCAACAGGTCGATACGTCCTATGGGCACCTTCCCCTTCACATGGTCGTTGATGAAGCCCATCAGCATGGCCGGGTTGATGCCGTCCATCTTGCCCACGTTGATGAAGAGACGGGCGTAGCCCTTCTCCGGCTGACGGCTTCCACCGTCGCGGTCGTTGCCCCGCTTGCCGCCATACTCACCCTTCTGCCCCCGCGCCGAACCCTCTCTAGGCTCATCAATCTCCTCTGCCTGCTGATAGTATTCGATCAACCTGTTGAACTCGAGCGATACCATCCGCTTGATGATATCCTCCTTCTCCAGCCACTCCAGCTTGCGAAAGATGGAGGGAAGTAACCGTTCGATCTCTTCCTCGTTCACTTTCACCTTCTCTATCTTGTCGACGAAGTTGAAGAGCTGCTTTTCGCAGATCACATCTCCCTTGGGGATCTCACGCTTCTCGAACTTTTTGTTGATCAGCTTCTCGATCTGTGTTACCTTTCCCTTCTCCTTGGTGTGGATGATGGCGATCGAGGTGCCGGTCTTGCCGGCTCTGCCGGTACGACCGCTGCGGTGGGTATAGATCTCGTAGTCATCCGGCAGACCGAAGTTGATGATGTGTGTCACATCATCCACATCAAGACCGCGCGCCGCCACATCGGTGGCCACCAGCAGCTGCAGGTTGTGGTTGCGGTACTTGCTCATCACGTAATCACGCTGCGCCTGCGACAAGTCTCCGTGCAGCGCGTCGGCATCGTAGCCATCCTGCATCAGCTTGTCGGCGATCTCCTGCGTCTCCTTGCGGGTGCGGCAGAAGATGATGCCGTAGATGTTGGGATAGTAGTCCACGATCCGTTTCAGTGCGAGGTACTTGTCCCTGGCGTGCACCATGAAGTAGAGGTGCCGCACGTTTTCTGCCCCCTCGTTCTTGCGGCCGATGGTGATCTCCATCGGATCCTTCATGTACTTGCGGGTGATCTTCTCGATCTCTTTCGGCATGGTGGCTGAGAAGAGGAGCATGCTGCGGCTGTCGGGCAGGTGTGAGAGAATCTCATCGATATCTTCCGAGAAGCCCATGTTGAGCATCTCATCCGCCTCGTCGAGCACCATGGTGTGGACATCGGCCAGGGAGACTGTCTTGCGTTTGATCAGGTCGATCAGTCGCCCCGGTGTAGCCACGATGATGTGAACCCCCCGCTTCAGGGTTCGGATTTGGCTGTCGATGCTGGAGCCGCCGTAGACCGGAAGGATCTTGATATCCTCGACGTAGGTGGAGAAGTCGGTCAGGTCGCCAGCGATCTGGAGGCATAGCTCACGGGTGGGACATAAGATCAGCGTTTGTGGCGTGAGCTGCTTCACATTGATCTTCTGGATTACCGGGATGCCAAAGGCGGCTGTCTTGCCGGTGCCGGTCTGCGCCAGGGCAATGATGTCGCGGGTATGTGCCAGCAGGCGGGGTATCACCTCCGTCTGCACCGGCATGGGTTGTTCAAAGCCGAGCTCGGTAACGGCTCGCTGGATTTCGGGAATCACTCCCAACTCTTGAAATGTACTCATTTTTGTGAAAATTGTTAATGTGGATCAGTTGCGCTTTCCCCCTGCTCCACACATCCATTTCCAAAAGCTGGTCCAATGACCGTCAAGATTTGCTGCTGATTAAACTGCAAGCTCTGTCTGACACCCGGCGCAAATGTTGAGTAAGTTGAGAGAAAATTCAATGACTATCTGTGATTCTTTTGTTTTGATGAAGATAACCGCTGTTTGGGGAAACAGGATAAAAAATCACCTCTTTTTGTAAATCGGGTGCAAAGGTATGACAATAAAACGGATAAAGTGTGATCAGAACTGATAAAGTAGGTATTTTCGCAACAGATTTCTTTTTCCAGGGGTTACCCGCAGCTCTTTTTCCAGGTAATTGTCAACCGACCCATATGTCAGTTTGATGTGATCGATGGCGTAGTTGAGGTAGGCTCTGTTGACCGTGAGCATGGCTGTCACCGCCTCTTGCAGGGGTTCAGAAAGATTGCGGGCGTCGATCTCTACCAGCTCCGGATCAATGAACCGGTTGGAGAGAATGTAATCCTCTTCCAGTGAACTTTGGGGGATACCGATGGCATACAGGATCAGATAGCTGGCCAGTCCCACTCCATCCTTTCCCAGCGATCCACTCAAAAGAATAGGATAATTGCTGTCATTGGTGAGGATATCAAACATCTCACCGAACTGTGGCTTATGGTTCTCCAGTATGTTCACATACTCCTCTTGCACATAGCGGATCGCATCGCTCCGGTCAAAATGTTCATCTTCCAGTTGTTCGTCAAGCTTCTGTGCATCCATCGGCATCAGCGGTAGTGCGAACTTACGGATGGAAGGGTGAAGCAGGATGGGATATCTGCGGGCAGTCCGCTCCGATCTGAAATCGATCACACTCCTTATATTAAGCCGGCGG
>JADLKK010000259.1 GCA_016839025.1 Proteiniphilum sp. | reverse complement strand
TGCATCGTGGTCCGCTCGCTGGAAGGGGCACTCGATCATTGCCTTGAAGATGAAACGGCATTTGTGATCGGCGGCGGAATGCTCTACCGTGCCACCCTTTCACTGGCAGAGAGACTCTACATCACCCGCATCCATCATACCTTTCCCGATGCAGACACTTTTTTTCCGGAGATCAGCCCATCTGAATGGGAAACAACCACACAGGAGCATCATAAGGCGGATGAGAAACATCCCTTTCCATATACATTCTTAACCTATGTGAAGCGAGGATGATCACCAGGGCCACAAACAACGCCCTCAGGCGGGAAACAATCCTTCATGACCCCCTACTGAGAGACACATGGACAAGGAATGGGCGTCTCCCCCTCCCAATAAATTGGGAGAGGCCTGGGAGAGGCCTGGGAGGGGTCTGGGAGAGGCATCAGCCCTGTACCTGCGAAGAATCCTTCCTTCTTTACCCTACAACCAACACAAAATGAAAAAAATAGACGCATTCATCCTCTTCACTGAGCCGGAACAGGCAGCACAAACAGTGGAAGAACTCAGACAGTCGGAATCAGTAGGCACGATCTACCTGCTGACACCTGAAAGCATCACGGAGCGGATCGCGGGATGTCGTTCCATCCCCATCGACAGCCTGCAGAGCAGTGCCACCGTGAAAAAAATTGCGCAGCATGCCACTGCACCCTACACGCTGATCTACCAGAAGCCTACACGGTTGCAGCCGGGTTACTTCGCACTGGAACGGATGACACGTATCGCGGAAGATAGCAGCGCCGGGATGGTCTACTCCGATTACCGGGCCATCTGCAACGGGATGAAGAGCAACAACCCGGTGATCGACTATCAGGAGGGGAGCCTGCGCGACGATTTCAACTTCGGCTCCCTGTTGCTTTATCGCACAGCGGCACTGAAAGAGGCTGCCGGAAGGATGGCAGAGAGCGGTTACCTCTATGCAGGATTCTACGACCTCCGGTTGAAGGTGTCGCTGCAGCACCCGCTGGTACACATCAACGAGTACCTCTACAGCGAGATTGAAGAGGACAACAGAGCATCGGGCCAGAAGATCTTCGATTACGTAGATCCAAAAAACCGGGAGCGGCAGATAGAGATGGAGAAGGCCTGCACGGAGCATCTGAAAGATGTGGGCGCCTGGCTGGAGCCCATCTTCGAACCCATTGCATTCGACGGGGGGGAGTTTCCCTGTGAGGCATCGGTGATCATTCCGGTGCGCAACCGCAACAAGACCATCCGTGATGCCATCTCGTCGGTGTTGAGCCAGCAGACCACCTTCCCCTTCAACCTGATCGTGGTGGACAACCACTCCGA
>JADLKK010000114.1 GCA_016839025.1 Proteiniphilum sp. | reverse complement strand
CGCAGGAAGGTGAGCGCCACATACTTGTCGTTCTCGCTCGCCTCCGGGTCGGAGAGGATCTGAGCCACCTGCTCCTGGTGATCGGGGCGCAGCAGGAACTGCACATCGCGGAAAGCAGCCTGTGCCATCAGCGCCAGCCCCTCGGGCGACACCTTGAGGATCTCTTTGCCTTCAAATTGTGAAACCGTTACATGCTCGCCGGTGAGGCGGTAATACTCCGTCTTGTCTTCCGACATGGGGAAAGACTCCTGATACCTGAATGGTTTTGTTGCCATAGTTGAATTGCTTCTGTTTTATCTGTTTATGGTTTGGTTTTTTGCATAAAGAGACAAAAATACAAAGAAAAAACGGCTCCCGAAAACGGGAGAGAGGCAAACATTGTCAACAATTTATAAATTAAGGGCAGCGACAATCGTTACCGGATCATTTGGTTTTGCTATCTGTTTCTGTCCTACTCCCGGGGACGGGTCATCTCGTCGGGCCGCACCCAGCGGTCGAACTCCTCAGCTGTCACATAACCAAGCCGCAGAGCCTCCTCCTTCAGCGTGGTGCCGTTGCGGTGGGCCGCGTTGGCGATCTCGGCCGCCTTGTAGTAACCAATGTGAGGGTTGAGTGCCGTGACCAGCATCAGCGAGTTGTTCAGCAACTCCCTGATGCGCGTCTGGTTGGGCTCGATGCCGGCGACGCAGTGCTGCTCGAACGAGAGGGCTGCATCACCCAGCAGGCGGGCACTCTCCAGGAAGGCGGCTGCCATCAGGGGCTTGAAGACATTCAGCTCGAAGTGTCCCTGCATACCTCCCACAGCGATGGCTGTGTCATTGCCGATCACCCGTGCGCAGACCATGGTGAGTGCCTCCGCCTGTGTAGGGTTCACCTTACCCGGCATGATGGATGATCCAGGCTCGTTGGCGGGGATGACAATTTCACCGATGCCGCTGCGGGGGCCGGACGCCAGCAGACGGATATCATTGGCAATCTTGTTGAGCGATATCGCCACCTGCTTCAGCGCACCATGTGTCTCCACGATGGCATCGTGGGCGGCCAGCGCCTCGAACTTGTTGGGGGCAGTAACGAAGGGTAAAGAGGTAAAAGCGGCAATGTAACGGGCGGCCGCCTCATCATAACCAGGAGGGCTGTTGAGACCTGTGCCCACAGCAGTGCCACCCAATGCCAGCTCCGACAGATGGGGAAGTGTATGTTCAATAGCCCTAATGCCAAAGGCGAGCTGCGTGGCATAACCGCTGAACTCCTGTCCCAGGGTGAGTGGTGTGGCATCCATCAGATGGGTACGTCCTATCTTCACCACCTCCGCCATCTCCTCAGCCTTGGCTGCCAGTGCCTGCTGCAGGCGGCGCAACCCCGGGAGGGTCACTTCGGTGATCATTTTGTATGCAGCGAGGTGCATCGCCGTGGGGAAGGTATCATTGGAGGACTGCGACCTGTTCACCTCATCGTTGGGCTGCAGTGTCCTCTCTCCCTCTCCTACCTTCTTGCCGGCCAACTGGTGGGCACGGTTCGCAATCACCTCGTTCACGTTCATGTTGCTATGGGTCCCCGACCCGGTCTGCCAGATCACCAGCGGGAACTGCTCGTCATGCATCCCCGCCAGGATCTCATCACAGACCTGTGCAATCAGGTCACGTTTCTCCCGCGACAAGACCCCCAGTTCATGATTGGCGTAGGCAGCTCCCTTTTTCAGCCAGGCAAAGCCGCGGATGATTTCCTGCGGCATCGATGCCGGCTGCCCAATCCTGAAGTTGTTACGTGAACGCTCTGTCTGTGCACCCCAGAGCTTGTCGGCGGGCACCCGCACCTCACCCAGGGTATCTTTTTCAACTCGGTATTTCATATGATTAAAACTATTTATTTTTAAATGTATCATATGGAACTCGCTTTAATCATTTGACGGGGTGATAATGATTATCATGCTCGTTTCATATCTGTCAGTTTTTGCGTAACAGTTCTGTTACTGATTGTTGTGTTTTGCCAAAGATAAAAAGAATAAACGAAATGTTATTATTTATAACTGATATAAATAATTCATGCGGAAATGGCTATCTTTGCAGTTCGAAACAGGAACTCAGCTCGTAGATGCGTCTCTCAGAACTCAAAACCGGCCAAAAAGCCTACATCACCAAGGTGAACGGCAGCGGCGCTTTCCGCAAGCGGATCCTTGAGATGGGATTTGTGCGGGGGCAGGAGGTGCGCTCCATACTGAATGCCCCGTTAAAAGACCCCATCAAGTATGAGATCATGGAGTATGAGGTCTCCCTGCGGCGCAGCGAAGCGGTGATGGTAGAGATCTCCGTGCTGGCCTCTGATGCCCGCGGACTCACGGATCTCAGCGAACAGCTTCCGGAAGAGGAGGGTTTGCAGAACGGACATCCCCTCCTGTACACCGGCAATGGCCAGGGCAACGGTGCCGCCCACACGGAGAAGAACATTCGGGTAGCCCTGGTAGGCAATCCCAACGCGGGGAAGACCTCTATCTTCAATCTCGCCTCGGGGGCACACGAGCATGTGGGAAACTACAGCGGCGTCACGGTCAACTCGAAAGAGGGAAGGCTGACACACAATGGGTACACCTTTACGCTAACAGACCTTCCCGGCACCTACTCGCTGTCGGCCTACACACCTGAAGAGCTTTACGTGCGCAAGCATATCCTGGAAGAGAAACCGGACGTGATCGTCAACGTGGTCTCCGCCTCGGCACTGGAACGCAACCTATACCTCACCACCGAGCTGATCGACTTGGAGGTGCCGGTAGTGATTGCCCTGAACATGTACGACGAACTGGAGCAGAGCGGGCGCACCTTCGACCACAAGACCTTCTCCGAATTGATCAACATCCCGATGGTGCCTACTGTCGGAAAAAGGGGTGAAGGAATCCCGCAGCTGTTGGAGAGGGTGATCGACCTGTATCAGCAATCGGAGCATACCCATGTACAGGTACCCTACGGACGGGTCCCGGAGAAATCGATTGCCATTATGGAGCGGGAGCTGGCAGTTACTGACACCCCCCGGTGGAAGATGCCGCTACGCTACGTCGGCATCAAGTTGTTGGAGGGGGACAAAGAAATGGAGCGACAGGTTCGTCAGCTGCCGGAACAGGAAAAGATACTTGCCCGGCGCGACAAGGAACGGGCTTACATGGAAAAGTTGTTGCGGGAGGACCCGGAATCGGCCTTCACCAATGCCCGCTATGGCTTCATCGCCGGGGGATTGAAGGAGACCCTGAGTGAGAAGATCCATTTCACCGACAACACCAAGCTGATAGACACCCTGGTCACACACAAATACCTGGGTTTCCCCCTCTTCTTCCTTTTCCTCTGGGTGATGTTCGAGGCCACCTTCCGCCTGGGGGGCTATCCCATGGCGGCCATCGAGTGGCTGGTGGGGCAGCTGGGCAACCTGGTGAGAGGCCACATGGCGGCGGGACCGCTCAAAGACCTGATCGTGGATGGCGTTATCGGCGGCGTGGGGGGTGTGATTGTCTTCCTGCCCAACATCGTCATCCTCTACCTCTTCATCGCTTTCATGGAGGACTCCGGCTACATGGCACGGGCCGCCTTCATCATGGACAAGGTGATGCACTGCATCGGCCTACACGGCAAGTCGTTCATCCCCCTCATCATGGGTTTTGGCTGCAACGTGCCGGCCATCATGGCCACCCGCACCATTGAGAGCCGCAGTAGTCGCATGATCACCATGTTCATCGTCCCCTTCATGTCCTGCAGTGCCCGCCTGCCGGTATACATCCTCTTCGTAAGCGCCTTCTTCCCCTCGAGCGGCAGCCTCATCCTGCTGGGGCTCTATGCCTTCGGCATTCTGATTGCGGCGCTCACGGCACGACTCTTCCGCAACACCCTTTTCAAGGAGGAGGAAACCCCCTTCGTGATGGAGCTGCCTCCCTACCGCATGCCTACACTTAAGTCAGTCACCACCCACATGTGGGATCGCTCACGGCAGTACCTGCAGAAGATGGGCGGCCCCATCCTGATGGGCTCCATTATCATCTGGTTTCTGGGATACTTTCCCTATAACCAGGAACGGGAAACCGCTTTCGACAAACAGATCGAACAGGCAGAGATGCAACTGGCTGCCGGCAGGATCAGCGAGTCACAGTTGGAGGAGAGCATCAGTGGGATAGAACATCTACGCAATACGGAACACCAGGTGAATTCCTATATTGGCCGGATCGGCCATTTCATGGAGCCGGTGATGCGCCCGCTCGGCTTCGACTGGAAGATTTCGGTGAGTCTCCTTTCGGGGATGGCAGCCAAGGAGATCGTGATCAGCACCATGGGGGTACTCTACACGGGTGACAGCGAAGATCAGCAGTCGCTGCAGCAGCGGCTGCAAACCGAATCCCATGCCGACGGCAAACCTGTATTCACCCCACTGGTGATCACCGGTTTCCTGCTCTTCGTACTGATCTACTTCCCCTGCATCGCCACCATCATCGCCATCAGGGAGGAGTCACACTCCTGGGGGTGGGCCCTCTTCAGCGTCTTCTACTCCACCGGGCTGGCCTGGCTGGTTGCCTTCCTGGTCTTCCAGGTGGGGAGCCTGCTGATGTAGATATGCAAGGGATATCGAACCATTTCAGGAGAGCAATTGTTTATGTAATGGATATGGATTTACAGCTATTTATCGTCATCATCATCGGGATCATCGTGGGAATCATCCTCCTGCGACAACTCCATCACTTCTTTTTCATCCAGAAGGACCATACCCGCTGCGGCGGCTGCAACATGTGCGATCTCCCCAAAAAGGAAACGGGAGAGTCACTCCCCCGTTCTCTTTGAACCATCCCAATCCATTCAGTTTCATTGAATAATTCACCCCAGCAGTCTCGCCAGTACCTCCAGGTTGGCTGGTGAGTTGGGCCGCTTCCCTTCGGCTGTATGCAGCCCTGCGATCCGGCCGGCATATTTTTCATACACCTTGTGCTTCACGATCTTCATGGTGGAGTTGACCATTCCGTTCTTCTCGCTGAAAGGCTCTTCAATCACCGCGAAGGCGGAGGGGATCCAGCGGTAGGGGAAGAGACCGTCGTGCTTACCGCCCTTCATGTAGGCCGCGATCTCACCGGCGATGATGCGTGCCGCCTCGGCCGGATCGGAGGTGTGTCGCTTCAGCGCCTCCCGGTTGAGCGTCAGCAGCGCCGTGGTGTAGGGGCTCTGGTTGTTGTGCAGCACGCACTGGTCGATGAACTCCGACTGGGCCATGATCGACTCCTCGATTCCCTCGGGTGAGAACTTCTCGCCGTCATTGCTGATCAGCAGGGACTTGGTGCGTCCCAGCACATAGAGGTAGCCGTCGCTGTCGAGGTAACCCATATCACCCGTGCGGAGCCAGCCATCGACGATGGTCTCTGCCGTCGCCTCCGGGTTCTTCCAGTAGCCCTTCATCACATTGCCCCCCTTGATCAGGATCTCCCCCTTCTCACCCACCGGCAATGGGTGCATCGCCTCATCGCCAATGCGGATCTCCATGCGCGGCATGGTTTTGCCCGAGGAGCCCAGCTTATGGGCCTGCGCGCAGTTGGCGGAGATGATGGGCGATGCCTCCGAGAGGCCGTAACCCTGGTACATCGGGATGCCGATGGCATAGAAGAAACGCTGCAGCTCGATGTCGAGCAGTGCGCCACCGCCGATAAAGTACTCCAGGTTGCTGGCGAAGCCCTGCCGGATCCTGGAGAAGATCACCTTGTCGTAGAAGGCGACCAGCGGCTTCAGCAGCGCCCGCTTGCCGCGGCCGCGGTTGTACCCCTCGCCGTTGTAGGCATAGGCCACCTTCAGTCCCTGCCGGAAGAGGCGCCAGGCAGTTTTGCCCTGTTTCTCGATCCCCGCCTCGATGTTCTTCCGGAAGTTGGCAGCCAGCGCCGGTACGCTCATCAGCAGGTGGGGGTTGATCGCCTTCATGCTTTTGGGTACGTTGCGCAGGATCTCCATGGCGCTCTTGCCGGCCGCCACCGAGGCGATGGCGGCACCGCACTTCATGAACGAGTAGATACCGGCGGTATGTCCGAAGGAGTGATCCCAGGGCAGGATCAGCAGCGTACGGAAGTATGAGGGGATGCCGTTGAGGTGGTCCACCGCCTGCTCGGCGTTGCATACATAGTTGTCGTGCGACAGCATGATCCCCTTCGGATTGGCCGTCGTGCCCGAGGTGTAGGAGATATTGGCCAGGCTGTCGGGCTCCACCGCCGCCATCCGCTCCTCCACCTGTTTCCTGTCCGCCGTGAGCAGGGCATCACCCAACTCGAGTACCCTGTCGAAGAAGATCTCATCCTCCTCCGGATCTTCCACCGGATCGAGCAGGATGTAGCGTTTCACCGTGGTGAACAACGCTTTCATGGGGCGCAGCTTCGCGATCTGCTGGTCGGAGGCCAGCACCATCACCGAGTCGGAGTGGTTGACGCGGAAGGTGATATCCTGCTCCGTCTCCAGCTTTACTGAAAGCGGCACGCAGACCGCCCCGGCGTGGAGTACACCCAGCTCTCCCAGCACCCAGTTGTTCTTCCCCTCCGAGATGAGTGACACCCGCTCCCCTGCCTTAAGACCGAGAGCCATCAGGCCCGCCGCGAAGCGGAGCGACTGCTCCTGCACTTCACGGTAGGTAATCGAGTCGTAATCACTTCCGTTTCGCGCCTCGTAAAGGAAGGGGCGCTCTCCATGTTTCTCTACCGTCTCCTGCAGCAGCGCGATGATTGTTTTTCCCATAATCTGTTTATTGTATGATGTTTCATTTCGGTTGGATGTTGTACACTCCCTTTTTGAGGATCTGCTGATGCACAAGGCCGGAGAGGATCTCCGTATATCCACCCTGTTGCCTACCGATGATTACCTCAATCGGCTGAAACAGATAGCGACCCTCCTCC
>JADLKK010000113.1 GCA_016839025.1 Proteiniphilum sp. | reverse complement strand
CTACGGTCGCGGGGTACTGCACCTATCGGTGCTGATCGAGACCATGCGCCGGGAGGGATATGAGCTGCAGGTGGGCCAACCGCAGGTAATCATCAAGCAGATCGCCGGTGAAGCTCATGAACCGGTGGAGCAACTGACAGTCAACCTGCCGGAAGAGTCTGCCAGCAAGGTAATCGACGTGATTACCCGCCGGAAGGGGGAAATGCTCTCGATGGAGAACAAGGGAGACCGCATGCACATGGAGTTTACCATTCCCTCACGCGGCATCATCGGACTGAACAACATCGTGCTCACCCTCTCGGCAGGTGAAGCAATCATGGCACACCGATTTCTGGAATACCAACCCTGGAAGGGGAACATCGAGAAGCGCCAGAACGGTTCGATCATCGCCGGCGAGTCAGGCAATGCCTATGCCTACGCGCTCGACAAGCTGCAGGATCGGGGCCGCTTCTTCATCGAACCGCAGACCGATGTCTACCAGGGACAGGTGGTGGGCGAACACAGCAAGGAAGGCGACCTGGTGGTGAACGTCACCAAGTCGAAAAAACTGACCAACGTGCGCGCTTCCGGCAGCGACGACAAGGCCCAACTGGCCCCACCCGTAGTATTCAGCCTCGAGGAGGCACTTGAGTACATCAAGGAAGATGAGTATGTGGAGGTGACCCCTCGTCATATGCGTATCCGCAAAATCCTGCTCGACGAGAATGATCGCAAGCGGGCTTCGAAGAAGGGATGAACGACAATGAGGGTATCACTTTCCTAAACCTGGGAACATTTATCGCGTAGAAGGATTTCCAACAAAGCCACTTTTTCCTTCTCCGCCTGAAGCATCCGTTCGTACAACGCTACATTCTGTTCATACAACTCTATGATCCGCTCGATAGGAATATCGATGTGAAGAAAATTATTCGAGACATGCTTTTCCCTATGAATTATACAACGGATATGGTACGGTATCGGTACCCCAAAAGGTGATTGACGCCTATCGGATGGCAGATGGACGTACCATCGAAAATTCAAGCGAAGAATATCCCTACTTCACCGATGGGATATGGAACAATGGCACTGATCTGAATTTTTCCGGTTATACCTTAAAAGGAAATGTACACAAGATGTATGTGAACCGTGAATTGAGATTCTATGCCAGTATCGGGTTCAGCGGAGCACTTTGGCCCATGCTTTCATCTTCAAACCTGAGCAAGAGAAATATCCAGTTTTGGTACAACCTGAATGGCAACGCCGGTAAAAATACAACCCGAAATTTGCCATACAACGTGAATACAACCGGTTATTCATTGAAAAAATTCGTGCATCCTGAGGATTCATGGGGAGCTCCCGGTCAAGGTACGGGCTACGAGAATTCCCGGCGGCTAGAGAAAGCATATCCGATTATCCGGTATGCGGAAATCCTGCTCGCCTATGTGGAAGCGTTGAATAATCTCACCTCCACGCATGCCATCCAGGATTACCAACTCACAAGGGATATAGATGAGATGCGTTATTACTTCAACATGGTTCGTTTCAGAGCCGGATTACCGGGATTGACTGAAAGTGAACTTGCATCGCGTGAAACCATGCAGGATCTGATAGAACGTGAACGCATGGTGGAATTGCTACATGAAAACGCCCGTTTCTGGGATGTGCGACGCTGGGGCAAATATGAAATCACGGAAAGAGAACCCATTCAGGGTATGGACATGGATGCAGACGGATTGGCTTTTTACAACGTCGTTCCGGTCAATCAGACAATAGCCAGAAACAGGGTGGTGGATAAAAAATTGATTCTTGCTCCAATTGAATTGAATGAGATTAGAAAATCCCCATCGATGGATCAGAACCCGGGATACCAGTATTAATTGAACGTGAAAATTAAACAACATATGAAAACGTCATTCAAAATATTCATTTTATGCCTCGTGGCACATGGTATTGCCGGTTGCAACACAGACATCATTTACCAGGAAGAACAATATAAAACCCTGGTATATTTGCTAAGCGGATCGGATAATCTTTTTGCCACATCCTACACGCTCAATGAAGAGGAACCGGTTCGGTATGTTTCCATTGGATGCGGCGGTTCAAATAGCAATGAGAAGGAAATCACGGTAACACTCGAACCGAACCCGGAGATGTTGGACAAGTTCAACAGTTTGAACTATAATTACGAAGAGGAGTATGCCAAGTTGTTACCTGCCGACAGGTACGAGATTGCGTCCTATACGGTGACGTTGCCTGCAAACTCGGATTATCACTACGCCAGAATGCCGGTGAAAGTGCGGCCGTTGGGTTTGTCTCCCGATTCGATCTATTTCATTCCTCTGAAAATAAAAAGTGTTTCAAACTACGATGTGAATGAACAGAAAAGTGATCTCCTCTTCCGTGTAGCAATTGAAAATGATTATGCCCAGCAATTGGTACCCACCTATTACGCCAAAAGCGGTACGATGACGAATCCCGTGACCGTTTTGAGTGGTGCAAAACTGGTACAACCGTTGGACAGTAACAAGGTGAGGATGTTTGTCGGCAACGAAACCCACAGCAGTACGACCACCGTGACCGATATCGAAAATCTATCCGTGGTGGTACAGATCAATGAGGATAACTCACTCCTGGTTACTCCTTATGGCTCAATGGAAGTAGAGATGCTTGACAAGGTGAACGGTTATAACCGATATAATCCTGAGCTCATGCAAGGTACAACCAAGCAACGCGTGTTCTACCTGAACTACCGTTTTCGACTCAAGCGAGCCGATGGATCCTTTTCCTCATGGAGGGAAGTAGAGGAGAGGTTGATACGGGTCGAAGATTAGACATCAAGTTAAGAACTGATTAAAGCTAAAAAACATGAATAGATTTTTATGTCGTGCATCATTCATTTTTGCCGGTCTGTTAATGCTTGCGGCATGCAGCGAAGGTCCGGAAAGAAATGTAGAATATACCATCTATACCACCCAATCGTCAATAGAATTGATAGAGGGCGAGGAGTTTCAAATTACAGCGAGTCCAACGACTCAAGCGTTTGCATATGAAACGACCGACGCCAAGGTGGCTACGGTCAGTTCAACGGGACTGGTCCGTGCGATCAGCGATGGCACATGCTTTATTAACATCACGAGTAGCGAGGGGCTATCAAGGCAGATACCGGTTGATGTAGAAATGCTTCTATTGCTTGAAGGGATTGATCTCTTCAACAAAGCAAATCTTACACCTGTTAGTTCTCTCTCCCTGCTAGGTGGTCAAACCATCGAGTTAGGCACTGGCGCGGTACCGTTGAATTACAATGAAAAAATCCCTTTCAACTTGATCTGGGAATCGTCCGATGAAGAGGTTGTAACTGTTGATGAACGAGGAATGGTAACACCCGTCTATTTCGGGAATGCTGAAATCACGGTCAGCGTGGTTGATAAACCATCCGTAAAGAAGGTTATACCCGTTGAAGTTGTGGAGAATCCGATCACTACAATTCAAGTGGAGGGTAATTTGGTGTTGACGCTGAATAAAAAACAGACTGTAATCCCCGTATTGCTGCCGTCAAACTACGATGTGAGAGATCCTTCACTCGTTTGGCACTCTTCCGATGAATCGATTGTGAAAGTGATGGATGGTGAAATCGAACCGGTTGGCTTAGGTTCAGCTGTTGTAACTGTTTCACTCAACAGCAATCCTGCTGTATTTACGGAGATAGCTGTAATCGTCGCATTCAATCCTGGTACGCTTAGTCGTTCAGATTGGGAAATTGTTGATTGGAATTCATGTATCTGTGAAGAACCCCAATATGTATCACTTAACCGCACACCGGAGAAAATGCTTGACGGGAATGGGACTACTTTCTGGGGATCGAAATGGGACGTTTCCAAACCATTTCCCTATTATTTTATCTTCGATATGAAGCGAGCGTATAAAATTTACAGGATCAGTATTACGAAACCGACCAACACTGCTTGGAGGGGGAACATTAAAAGCGGTTATTTCGAGATCAGTGATGATCGTGTCACCTGGACAAAGTTGTCCGATTGGGGTGTTGAGAGCAATGCGCCACGTGAACATGCTTTCGCGCAGGATGGTTCTTCGGCTCGATATATCAGATTTGTCATCAGTGAAGCTTTTGAATATAAAAATCAGGCCATCGGCCCTGCAAGCGGAGCGCAATGCGATATAGCCGAATTCAATGTGTTGGGGGAAGAATAGATTGAATCTGTATGGAAACGAAAGATGTTTGGAAGAGATCTCTTTTCCAGACATCTTTCTTTCATAAAACAAACTTCAGTTTCCGCTCTATTTTATTAGCGCGATGAACTCCTCGCGGGTCTTCTGTTCCCGGAAAACACCAGTGAAGTCGGAAGTGGTGGTAATGGAATGTTGCTTCTCCACGCCCCGCATCTGCATGCACATATGTTGCGCTTCGATCACGACCATGACTCCCATGGGATTTAATGTCTTCTGAATACACTCCTTGATCTGGGTGGTGAGCCGCTCCTGTACCTGCAGGCGGCGTGCAAACACATCCACCACACGGGCTATCTTGCTCAGTCCGGTGATGTATCCATCCGGGATATAAGCGACGTGCGCCTTCCCGAAAAAGGGCAGCATGTGATGTTCGCACAACGAAAAGAGATCGATATCCTTCACGATCACCATCTGGCGGTAATTCTCCTTAAAGAGGGCAGAGCGAAGGATCTCTTCCGGATCCTGCCAGTATCCCTTTGTCAGGTACTGCATCGCCTTGGCAACACGGAGGGGTGTTCTCTCCAGTCCCTCCCGGTTCACATCCTCTCCCAGCAGGGAAAGGATATCATGCATATGATCCGCAAGCAGGGATCGACTCTTCTCCAATTCTTCTGTTGACATCTTATCGTGTTAGCTTTAGGCAAAGCAGTATCAATCCATTCCATTCTCCGAACTGCGGTGAATGGGTATCTTCACTTCATCCACCACGATATACATCTCCCTGCCAAAGCTGGGAAAGGCTTTCCGTATCTCCTCCATCACCTCTTCGGCCTCATCACGTCGCTCAAAATTGCCGACACGCAATCGCCAGAAGGGGGAATCAAACAGTACCACCGCTTCATGCCCCGGAAAAGCACCCTCAATCAGACGCTGCTTATGGGTTGCCTCGTTGCGCGAAGTACGCTGGTCATTTCCGGAAAAAGCCTGAATCTTGTATCCCCGCATCTTATGGTATTGCATCGATCCGTCGGCAGAGGTGTAAACCGGTCTGGGGGCAGCTACGGGACGTCCCACAACTCCCCTGATACGCTCATCTTCGTATACCGTCACCCGCCCTTTTCCGGGCACCGTGCTATTGAGTTCCTGGAGAATGTTGTTCTCCCGGGATGCCTGCTGACCATAAAGCAGTGTTGTCAGCAAGAGGAATGACAGGAGAAACGGCAGGATGGACAATCTGTGCATCTTTTTTTCTACAAAGGTAAAATTTTACCCCGGATTCGGGCCGCATCCGGGGTAAAATTCTGTTAACAGTTTAAAATGCCTCAATGATCGGCATAAACTTATCCACACCCAGTGAGGCGCCACCAATCAAACCACCATCCACGTCAGGATTGGAGAAGAGCTCTTGCGCGTTGGAAGCATTACAGCTGCCACCATAAAGAATAGAGGTGCGATCGGCCACTTCTGCCCCATATTTTCCGGTGAGCGTACGGCGGATAAAAGCATGCATCTCCTGTGCCTGGGCTGCAGAGGCTGTCTTGCCGGTACCAATGGCCCATACCGGCTCGTACGCCAGCACAATTCTGCCAAAATCATCTGCGGAGAGACCGAACAATGACGCCTCTATCTGTGACTGTACCACCTCAAAGTGTTTCCCTGATTCTCTTTCGTCCAACACCTCTCCGATACAGAAAATGGGAGTGAGCCCATTGGCAAGTGCCAGCAACACCTTTTCTTTCAGCATCTCCGGCGTCTCGTGGTAATAGGCACGACGTTCGCTGTGCCCCAGGATCACATACTTTGCTCCGGTAGAGGCAACCATGGCTGCCGATACCTCTCCGGTATAGGCACCCGACACCTTGTCGGCGCAGTTTTGTGCAGCGACACCGATGCGGCTTGCATCAACCGCATCGGCAACGCTCGCCAGATGGATAAAGGGGGTACCGACGACCACGTCACATTTCACGCTTTTCGCTTTCAGCGCTTCATTCAGTTCTTCTGCCAGCGCCACACCCTCCTGCAGGTTCATGTTCATTTTCCAGTTACCTGCTACAATCTTCTTTCTCATATTCATACAGTAATTAATTGTTAATATTGTCTATCGAGTCTGTTTCAATCTTTTTTGCCGGGATCATCCTATGGGTGCGGGCATACACCGTCTCTCCAGCCCTTTCAGGATGAACAGCGGGAGCAGCAGAAACATTGAGACCATCAACACCCGCCCGATGATGCGCTGTTGCGGATGGTTATGCTGCACCAGAAGAGACTCTTCCAGAGGAATACCCTCTGGAAGTGGCTCCGGTAGACGGCTGTCATCCCACTTATTGATGACACTCCCTTCCCGGATGAGCATCAACCCCGGATTGGAACGAATCATCGTCTTGAGCACCCGCTCATCCGCACTGGCAAACCGGAAACCGGTCCGGTGCCGTTCCTCCCATGCCCCCACCATGTCGGGTGGCGAAGCTGTAAGCAGATAAAAAGGGTAACCCCGTTGTTCTGCAAAGGAACACAAAGCCCTGAAGCGATCCAGGTGACGCAACTGCATCTCCTGAAGCGACCAGGCAATCACCAAAAACTGCCAATCGGACTCCAGCAGGAGCTGCCCGGTGATATCGCTTCCTGTTACCAGATGACCACTCTCTTCGTCGCGATACAACGCTGTCACGGCAAAATCTTCAATCGCCGGCCTCACACCCTCCCGCAACAGACGGCTGCGCATATCGACAAATGTCCAGGTGGAGTCATTCCATGGATAG
>JADLKK010000112.1 GCA_016839025.1 Proteiniphilum sp. | reverse complement strand
GGGGGTGAAGAAAGAGCCCGGATATTCGAGCTGGAAGACAGGGGAGATACCCTGGAGCTGAAACAGGAGTTGCAACCATAAACTGACAGAAGATACCAGAGTCAGGGAATTGCGGGACGCTGCCATTTGTTGATAATTTAATGTTAAAACAATCTTTTTTTAGCAATATTGTTATTCTAACCAATTATTGCCTTATCTTTGCAACAAATTCATCGCAAGCAATGCAGAATTTGGTTCACACATACACTGGCACCACCACTACATTGACCATGACCCCTTGGGGGGTTAGGTAAATTTTCACATCCCTGCGCGGTAACTGCCGCCCCAGCGATAAATCCTGTTATCGCATTACAATCCAACATCTTATATTTTACAACTCCGCCAAATGCGGAACAATTCCATCCGACAGGGAAGAACTGCAGGAAACAGTTTTGCTCTACGGATATCAGAGATCGAAAAAAACAGAATGGTATGAAGGTGATGAAATTCGGCGGGAGCTCCGTGGGGAGCCCCGATAGCTTGAAGCTGGTCAAGCAGATCATTGAAAAGGAAAAAGAGCCGGTTATCGTGGTAGTTTCCGCCCTGGGCGGTGTAACCGACCGGCTGTTGCTGGCTGCCGACTTTGCACTGAACAGCAACCCCGGATACAAGAGCCTCCTCGAGGAAATCATTGCCCGGCACGTAGCGATCATCGATACCACACTTGTTGCTCCGGAACCACGGGAAGAGGTTACACAGAAAGTTCAGCAACTCTTTGAAGATCTGCGCAACATTCTACGGGGTGTCTATCTGATCGGCGACCTCTCCCAGAAGACCTCCGACAAGATCGTCAGTTATGGCGAGCGGCTCTCCTCGCTGATCATCAGCCAGGTGATAGAAGAGGCACAGCTTTACGACCCTACACTGTTTATCAAAACCAGCCGGCAGTTCCACAACCACCTGCCGGATCTGGCGCGATGCAACCAACTGATCCGGAAGACCTTCTCCGAGATGCCCCCCCCACAGGTGGCCATCGTCCCGGGATTCATCGCTTCCAGCAACGAGAACGGCGACATCACCAACCTGGGTCGAGGTGGGTCGGATTACACCGCTGCCATCATTGCTGCCGCAATGGATGCATCTGTGCTGGAGATATGGACCGATGTGGATGGCTTTATGACGGCCGATCCCAGAATCATCAACTCTGCCTATGTAATTGAGGAGCTCTCTTTCACCGAGGCGATCGAGCTCTCCAACTTCGGGGCAAAAGTAATCTATCCCCCTACCATCTTCCCGGTCTACCACAAGAACATTCCCATCCGGGTGAAGAACACCTTCCATCCGGAAAGTGAAGGGACGCTGATCCGTAACATCGCACCCAACCCCAACGGACAGATCATCAAGGGGATCTCCTCCATCAACGACACGGCACTCATCACCATACAGGGACTGGGTATGGTGGGGGTCATCGGCGTCAACAAGCGGATCTTCTCCGCACTGGCCAACAACGGCATCAGCGTTTTCATCGTATCCCAGGCCTCCTCGGAAAACAGTACATCCATCGGTGTCCGCACACAGGATGCACCCACGGCACAGAAGGTACTTAACAAGGAGTTTGAGCAGGAGATCGCCATGGGTAGCATCAACGAGATCATCATCGAGTATGAACTGGCTACCATCGCCATCGTGGGGCAGAACATGAAACATGTACCGGGCATCGCAGGCAAGTTCTTCGGAGCTCTGGGCAGAAACGGTATCAGCGTGGTGGCACTGGCACAGGGTGCGGGTGAAACCAATATCTCCTGCGTCATCGCCCGTTCCGATCTGAAAAAATCGCTCAACGTCATCCATGACTCCTTCTTCCTCTCTCCTTACCAGGAGCTGAACCTCTTTATCGTCGGAACCGGCACGGTGGGTAGCCGCCTGTTGGAACAGATCAGGCAACAGCAACAAACACTCAAGGAGCAAAAAAAGCTGAGGATCAATATCGTAGGAATCTCTAACGGGCGGAAAGCGCTCTTCACACGCGATGGCATCACGCTGGAGAATTATTATGAGAACCTGATGGAAAACGGGGTTAAAAGCTCTCCCCCACTGATCCGCGATGAGATTCTGAAGATGAACATCTTCAACTCAGTATTCGTGGATTGCACCGCAAGCCCCCATATCGCAGAGCTCTACGGTGAATTGATGGCAAGGAACATTTCGGTTGTCACCGCCAACAAGATCGCCGCCTCATCGGCCTATGGCAACTACCACCACCTGAAGGAGACCGCCCGCAAAAGCGGTGTCAAGTTCCTATTCGAAACCAATGTAGGGGCGGGATTACCCATTATCAACACGATGAACTCGCTCACCAACTCGGGAGACAGGATCGTGAAGCTGGAAGCGGTGCTCTCCGGCACGCTCAACTTCATTTTCAATACCCTCGGCGAGGAGATTCCTTTCAGCCGCGCCATCCGCATGGCAGTGGAAGCGCAGTTTGCCGAACCCGATCCGCGGATCGACTTGAGCGGACTGGACGTGACACGCAAGCTGGTGATCCTCTCCCGCGAGGCGGGTGCCCACGTGGAACAGTCGGATGTGGTAAAAAGGCTCTTTGTGCCGCAGCAATATTTTGAGGGAAGCCTGGAAGAGTTCTGGCAAACCATCCCCGAACTGGATGCCTCTTTCGAGGAGCGCCGCAGGGAGCTGGCCAGGGAGGAGAAGAGACTACGGTTCGTGGCCTCCTACGACAACGGGAAATGCGAAGTGGGACTGCGCGAGGTGGAAAAAGGACATCCTTTCTACGACCTGGAAGGGAGCAACAACATCATCCTGATCACCACAGAGCGATACAACGAATACCCGATGGTGATCAAGGGCTACGGTGCCGGCGCGAATGTAACAGCTGCCGGCGTGTTTGCCGATATCATATCCATTGCAAATATCCGCTAAAATGACACAAAAAAACATCATCATACTGGGCGACGGAATGGCGGATGAACCAATTCCAGCCCTGGGGAACAAAACACCGCTGCAGGCAGCCTATACCCCTTATATGAATCTGCTCGCATGCAAGGGCAGGAACGGGCTGCTACATACCGTACCCGACGGGTTCGCACCCGGCAGTGAGATCGCCAACCTCTCGGTGCTGGGCTATGACCTGCCCTCCGTCTTCGAGGGAAGAGGGGTACTGGAAGCCGCCAGCATGGGGGTGGAGATCCACCCCGGTGAGCTGGCCATGCGCTGCAACCTGATCTCTGTCAACGGCGAACAGCTGGTGAACCACTCAGCCGGACACATTAGCAATGAAGAGGCAGAAGAACTGATCATCTTCCTGAACGGGAAGCTGGGGGATGAAATCTTCCGTTTCTACCCAGGTGTCTCCTACCGACACCTGCTGAAGATGAAGGGAGGTGACAAGCGAATCAGCTGCACCCCGCCGCACGACATCCCGGAGCAACCTTTCCGCCCTCACCTGATCAGGGCTGCCCATCCCGAAGCAGAAGAGACCGCTACAGCCCTGAACCGACTGATACTGGCATCACAGGAGCTGCTGCACGATCACCCGGTGAACAAAAAGAGAATTGCCGAAGGAAAGCATCCCGCCAGCAGCATCTGGCCCTGGTCGCCCGGTTACCGGCCGCAGATGAGGCCTCTCAGCGATCTATACCCCATCCGTAACGGCGCAGTAATCTCGGCAGTGGATCTGATCCGCGGCATTGGTGTCTATGCCGGCCTGGAGGTGATCATGGTGGAAGGTGCCACCGGTCTCCACGACACCAACTACGAAGGGAAAGCGGCGGCAGCACTCACAGCCCTGAAAAAAAAGGATTTCGTCTACCTGCACATTGAGGCAAGCGACGAAGCGGGGCACGAGGGAGATGTGGCGCTAAAGGTGAAGACGATTGAAGATCTCGATGCACGGATTGTCAAAACAATCTATGAGGAGACACTGAAATGGGACGAGCCGGTCACCATCGCCATCCTGCCAGATCACCCCACCCCCTGTGCGATCCGTACCCACACCCGCAGTGCCATTCCTTTTCTCATCTGGAACAGGGAAATGCATCCCGACAGCGTACAGACCTATGATGAATACGCGGCACACGAAGGCAGTTACGGCCTCCTCCAGGGCAACCAGTTCATGAAGACAATTTTCAATCCGGAATAATCAAAAAATATAAAACCGCTTCAGTTGCCAATCTTTCACCAAGGCTGATTGCTGACAGCTGAATGCTACACAATTCACCACAAAGCTGACAGCTCAACGCTCAAAAAACATGCTCTACTACAGTACCCAAAAACAATCCTCCTCCGTCTCCCTGAAAGAGGCTGTCGTGAAAGGACTGGCCCCGGATAGGGGGCTATATATGCCCGAAACCATCCGCCAACTGCCTGCATCATTCTACAACGAAATCACAGGCATGAGCCTCACCACCATTGCCCAGACCGTCGCCAGAACATACTTTGGAGAGGATATCCCCAAAAGAGAGCTGGATGCCATCGTGGCCGACAGCCTCAACTTTGAGATTCCACTCCGTCAGGTAGAGGATAACATCTGGGTGCTGGAGCTGTTTCACGGCCCAACCTACGCTTTCAAGGATGTAGGGGCCCGCTTCATGGCACGCATGCTCTCCCACTTTGTGAAGCAAGAACAGCGGCAGGAGGTTAAGGTACTGGTGGCCACCTCCGGCGATACGGGCAGTGCCGTGGCCAACGGCTTCCTCGGAGTGGAGGGGATCAGGGTTTATGTGCTCTATCCCTCCGGAAAGGTGAGTGATATCCAGGAGGCACAGTTCACCACCCTGGGACAGAATATTCTGGCACTCGAGGTGGATGGTACCTTCGATGACTGCCAGGCACTGGTGAAGAACGCCTTCATGGATGAGGAGCTCAACCACCGCCTCAGCCTCACCTCCGCCAACTCGATCAATGTGGCCAGGTTCCTGCCGCAGTCCTTCTACTACTTCCATGCCCGGGCACAGCTGATGCGACACCATCCTGCTGCACGAGCCGTGATCTCCGTACCCAGCGGGAACCTGGGTAACCTCACCGCCGGCCTCTTCGCCAAGAAGATGGGGCTTCCCGTGGAACGATTTATCGCCGCCAACAACCGCAATGATGTCTTCCGGGAGTATCTGACTACAGGAAATTACTCTCCCAGGCCGTCCGTGCAAACCATTGCCAACGCCATGGACGTGGGCGCTCCCAGCAACTTCGACCGCATCCTGGATTTTTATGGACACGACCATCGCGCCATCACCAACGATATCACCGCATACCGATACAACGATGAGGAGATAAGGACTACCATCCGTGAAACCAAACAACGCACAGGATACCTGCTGGACCCACATGGCGCCTGCGGCTACATGGCCCTGAAGGATGGATTGCAGCCGGGTGAAACCGGCATCTTCCTCGCCACTGCCCACCCGGCCAAATTCAAAGCGACCGTAGAGGAGTGCACTGGCAACACAGTTGCTATCCCTGATGGGTTGGCCGCATTTATGCAGGGGAAAAAAGAGACAATAGAACTGCCAAACGACTTCAGCCTCTTTAAAAAAGCCTTAAGCAGCCTCTCTTAAGTTTCTTTTTATTATTTTTGCTGCAAAATTATTCTTTAATGAGTAGTTTTGCCGGTAAAAAACCATAGGCGGCTATCTGCTTACAACGCATGAGGCGACTGTTACGTGTTACATATCTTCTTCTCCTGTTGACATTCTTCATCCACTGCTCTTCCGTCCGCCAGGCGACGAGCGCTGCAGATCAGACAGGGCTGCCCGCTGCATCGGAAAACCTACCGGCCGATTCGGCGGTTACCAATCGTGACACCTCAGGGCCCCCCCCTGTCGAGGGAATTGTAAGCGACACCTTGCTGACTGCCGATTCGCTGACTGCTGTCTCAGACAGTACGGCCGCAGGGGGACCGGCCGACTCACTCCAGACATCCGGGCAGGATTCACTTGCATTCATACCACCAGACTCTACCGCTCTCTCGGGAAAGCAGACCCTGGAGGCCGCTGTCTTCTACACCGCACAGGACTCGATGATCTTCACCGCCAACAACATGGGTTACCTCTACGGTGAGGCAGATATCAAGTATGGTGAGATGGGAATCAAGGGGGAGCAGATCACCATGGACATGGACAGCAGCATCATCTCCTCCACCTTCGGGCTGGACTCACTGGGGAAAGAATTTGGTTATCCGGTGTTTTCAGAGGGTGACACCGAGTATGAAATGAAGAAGGTGCGCTACAACTTTGAAACACGCAAGGCATTCATCCATCACGTGGTCACACAACAAGGAGAGGGGAACATCGTGGCCAACGAGGCCAAGATGAATGCCGACAACTCCTTCTTCATGCGCAATGCCAAGTACACCACCTGCGACAACCACGAACACCCCCACTTTTACCTCAATCTCTCCAAAGCAAAGGTGCGACCGGAGAAGGATGTGGTGACCGGACCCGCCTGGCTCGTGGTGGCCGATGTGCCTCTTTTCCCCATCGTGCTGCCCTTCGCCTTCTTTCCCTTCACCAAGACCTACTCTTCCGGTATCATCATGCCCAGCTACGGGGATGAGATGACACGCGGTTTTTACCTGCAAAACGGGGGCTATTACTTTGCCCTGAGCGACTACATCGACCTCTCACTCACCGGCGAGATCTACACCAAGGGATCCTGGGGCGCCGGCGCCCGTTCCAATTACCGCAAACGCTACAAGTACTCGGGGAATTTGAATATCTACTATCTCAATACCGTCACCGGCGAACGGGAACTGAAAGAAGTGGTGCCGGAGGCTTACTCTGTAGCAAAGGACCTACGCATCAACTGGACCCACTCACAGGATCCCAAGGCCAACATGTACCGCACCCTTTCGGCCAGCGTCAACTTCTCCACCAGTCGCAACAACCACCGCGACCTCAGCCGCCTCTATTCACGTGAAGCTTCCAACAACACCAAGAGCTCCAGTGTGAACCTGACGCAGCGATTCCCCGACTCACCCTGGAGCCTCTCGGCCACC
>JADLKK010000258.1 GCA_016839025.1 Proteiniphilum sp. | reverse complement strand
CACCTACCTGGGTGCAGAGGGTAAGGTGGAGGATCTCTTCACGCAATATGAGCGTTATGGCTCCCTGTCGGCACACTACCGTCCTTTCCTCAACCTCTCTTTCGCCGCATCGTCCGACCTGATATCGGCCACCCTGCATGCCAACCGGCAGGGGTTCGCCACCCCCACCCGACTCACCTCTCATTCGGTGATTGCCACCAAGTGGGTCAGTGAACGGCTGCTGGTCACCGCCAGCCTCCTCCGCACGCAGACCTTCGAGTCGGCGGAGCATGGAGTGGCAGGCACCAACCGCCTGCGCCTCTCACCCTACCTGAGTGCCTCCTATAAACCCCTGCACGTTCATGATCTGCGACTGCGCGCCTTCTACAAAAAGAGCTTTCGCCTCCCCACCTTTAACGATCTCTACTATCCGCAGGTGGGAGTGCGCAGCCTGCTGCCTGAAGACGCAGAGCAGTACAATATCGGACTCACACTGGGACGCTCACCTGCAACATATCTGAAGCAGCTCACCTTAACCGCCGATCTCTACCACAACAGGGTGGATAACAAGATCGTGGCTTTCCCCACCGGTAACCTGCATCAGTGGAGCATGGTCAATGTGGGAAAGGTGATCATCAACGGTGCCGATCTGTCGCTGGAAAGTCTGATGCAACTGACCGGCAAGATCATGCTACAAGCCGGAGGCAGCTACAGCTGGCAAGATGCGACCGACCGCACCGACCCCAGGCAGGTGAATTATGGCCACCAGTTACCCTACACCCCACCACATTCGGGCTCTGCCCATGCCTCACTGGGATTCCATCAGCTGCAACTGGCCTACACCCTCATCTGGTCGGGGACACGCTACAGCAACGGTTACAACGACACAGCATACCGTATGGAGGGGTATACCGACCACAGCCTCTCCCTTCAGCAATCATTTTCTACCCGTCTGGGACAGCTCACGCTCATTGGCGAAGCGCTCAACCTGGCGGGCCGGAACTACGAGATTGTGAGGAACTACCCCATGCCGGGCCGCTCCTACCGACTGACATTATCTTTTCACTTATAAATATTTCAATGCAATGAATGTAAACAGACTATTTGATTATCTATTGATTTTTGGAGCCCTGCTACTCTGGAACTGTGCCAACAACGACAATCCCGGCGAAGAGGGGGGAGGGACACCCGATGAGACCACCACGCTGTTGATCCTCAACGAGGGGAGCATGGGGATGAACAATGCCACCCTGGCGCGATATAACCTGCAGGAAGATTTGATTACCAAGGAATATTTCCTGGATGTGAACAAGAGGGGTCTGGGTGATGTGGCCAACGATATGCTATTATACGGTTCGAAGATCTA
>JADLKK010000257.1 GCA_016839025.1 Proteiniphilum sp. | reverse complement strand
ATGGTGATCCATCGGCGATTCGAACGCCGGACACCTTGATTAAAAGTCAAGTGCTCTGCCTGCTGAGCTAATGGATCATAGATGGCTGGGATGGCAGGATTCGAACCTACGAATACTAGAGTCAAAGTCTAGTGCCTTGCCACTTGGCGACATCCCAACATTATTTATTTTAAACTTTGGCTGGGGTAGTAGGATTTGAACCCACGAATGCCAGAGTCAGAGTCTGGTGCCTTACCGCTTGGCTATACCCCAACTAACATGCACCCAGGAGGATTCGAACCCCCGGCACACGGATTAGAAGTCCGTTGCTCTATCCTACTGAGCTATGAGTGCACAGTAAACCTATGGAGCGGGTGAAGGGAATCGAACCCTCGCAACCAGCTTGGAAGGCTGGGGCTCTACCACTGAGCTACACCCGCAAAGTGAAACTTAAGCGGTAGACGAGACTCGAACTCGCGACCCTCGCCTTGGCAAGGCGATGCTCTACCACTGAGCCACTACCGCAAATTAATGGAAGAGGATGGATTCGAACCATCGAAGGCGGTGCCAACGGATTTACAGTCCGTCCCCTTTAGCCACTCGGGAACTCTTCCAATTTAATTATGGCGACCTGGATGGGGCTCGAACCCACGACCTCCAGCGTGACAGGCTGGCATTCTAACCGACTGAACTACCAGGCCGCAGTGATGGAAGCTATAGGGCTCGAACCTATGACCCCCTGCTTGTAAGGCAGGTGCTCTCCCAACTGAGCTAAGCTTCCATGTATGACCCTACCGGGACTCGAACCCGGGTTACCGCCGTGAAAGGGCGATGTCTTAACCGCTTGACCATAGGGCCTTATGGTAGCGGCGAACGGATTTGAACCGCTGACACTGCGGGTATGAACCGCATGCTCTAGCCACCTGAGCTACGCCGCCATATCATGGTGACATCCTTGTATTTTGGTAGCGGGAGCTGGATTCGAACCAACGACCTCCGGGTTATGAGCCCGACGAGCTACCAACTGCTCTATCCCGCGATAATCTGGTGCCGAAGACCGGACTCGAACCGGTACGGTCTTGAAGGACCGCAGGATTTTAAGTCCTGTGCGTCTGCCAATTCCGCCACTTCGGCAATTTTATTGGCTCCGAGGGTGGGGCTCGAACCCACGACCTACCGGTTAACAGCCGGTTGCTCCACCATTGAGCTACCTCGGAAAAGTACGGGGACATTCCTCTGACCCACAGAGACTTGACAAATACGGGGACATGTCCTATGTGTATCCCCCTGCCTTTGTATCCGGCGGCGTCCTACTTTCCCGGGCGGTCTCCCGCCAAGTATCATCAGCGCTGAAGAGCTTAACTTCCGTGTT
>JADLKK010000111.1 GCA_016839025.1 Proteiniphilum sp. | reverse complement strand
CCCAGCTCATCCCAGATTCGCCAGGTACCGTGCTTCTGTCCGTTCTTGTATTCCGCCTCCGAGAGGATTTGTCCGGAGAGGTCGTAGCTCCTCCACAATCCGTGCATCTTCCCATCTTTGTAGGAGCGTACCTCCTGCGGTTTGCGGTTTTCAAAGTAGACGATGTAGGGTCCCTCCGGCATACCATCGCGGATCTGCATCTCCAACTTCAAAGTGCCATTTTCGTAGTACTCCCGGTAGTCACCTGTATAGAACCTGTTCTGTGTTTTATCGGCATAGTAATAGCCGTTGCTGTAGTAGACCACCAGATCGGAATGTTTCTGCTCCTGTGCGGTCAGAAGAACAAAGAGAAAAAGCAGAAAAAGGGTTGTTTTTGTTCGCATGTCTGTCTTGTTATGAATGAGGAATATCCCGCGCTGTATCAGCAGCGGGATATTCTGGGAAAAATTAAATGAAAGGTAGTCTGTTTACTGAAACCATACCCAGGCTGAGATATCCAGTTTGCCCTTCTGGTAGGTCCCTGTGAGTGTGGCTGCTATTCCTTCGATCAGCACGTTGGTCAGCGGGCCATCGTTCGACATATCCACCAGCTTGCTGTATCCTTCCAGATAGACATTGGTCATGGTCGCGCCCGATTGTTTCTTGAACTGCAACGCAGTCCCGGATGGAGCCGATGCATGGCTGTTGACGGCAGTCAGATTGACGATCTTCGGGTTGTTGTTGACACCATCTGCCTCCACTACTGTGGAGAAGCCATCGATGGTGTGCTTCACGTAAGCGTTGGTCACTGTGCCGTTCCACCCTTCGGTCCAGTCGATCGCATCATCCTCGTTGTTCTCCAGGTAGAGGTTCTGGGCCGATACCGTGCCGCCGAAGAACTCCACCCCGTCGTCTGCGCCATTGATGATAGCCACGTTGCTGATCTGTGTTGCGCTACCCACGGCATAGAGGGTAAGGCCGTTGTATTCTGACTCGGTGTTGATCTTGGCACCTGATCCCTTGATCACCAGGTAACTGATGCTTCCCGAGTTGTCGTCATCCTTGGAACCGCCATACTTGAAGTTACCCACCTCGGCGGTGGCATTCACACCGGCAGTGGTGGTGGCCTCTCCGCAGATGGTCAGCCCACCCCAGTCCTGCGGCTGTGCGTTGGGTGAGGTCATCACCACCGGAGCACCAGAAGTACCGTTCACATTGATCTTACTACCCATCATCACGGCGATGTAGGTCTCGGTAGCCTGTCCCTGTGATGCGTTGGCAATGATCTGGGTACCGGCCGGTATGGTGAGTGTGGCACCGCCGTCCACGATGAACTGTCCTGTGAGCCGGTAGCTGGTACCGGCATCGAGTGTATAGTTTTCTTTCAATACACCCTTCATTTCACCGCTCTCGAGCAGTTCTACTACCGGATCGGTTTCGGGTAAGGCATTTTCACCTTCGCAATTCACGAACAGAAAAAGCGATGCGAAGACCATCATCATCGAAATTCCCTTGAATAACACATTTTTTTTCATAATCCTCATATTTTACGATTGATTTATATTCCTTTATGCTAGAATGTATAGTTGACGGACAGTTGCATACGCATTCCTTTCCGGTACGACTCCACCACATGGTTTTCCACCTCACGGCTGTTCAGGTCGCGCAGGTGCTGCGTCATCTGCATCTCCGGGTTCAGCAGGTTACGAGCCACCAGCTTCAGCGCAAGGTGATCGGTAAGTCCCTTGCTCACCACCGCATCGAGGGTGATCACCCCCTTCTCTATGATCTCATCGTTGTAGAGATAATCCCTGTTGTTTGCATCCTTGGGGCTGCCCAGGGCATAGATCCTGTCGGAGGAGTAGTTACCAGAGAGTGAGACCTGCCAGTTTCCCGGCAGATGAGAATAGCTCAGGGTGAGGTTGCTGATCAGCTCTGAGCCACCCTGCAGTCCCGAGCTGGTTTTGTTGTTGTATTGATACGCTTCCAGCAGGTCCTGCGAGACCCACATACGGGTACCGTTCAGAATCATACGCAGCGACTGAATGTCATTCTTGAAGAGGTTGAGCCTGGCCTCCGCCTCCAGCCCCATCACCCCCGCCCGTTTGCCGGTGTTGGCATAGATCAGGTAACCCGCTCCGCCTGTCAGCGAGGTGATGTTGATCGGATCCTCAATCTTCTTGTAGAAGGCGCCCAGGGAGATCAGCTCATCGGTCGACTTGTAATACTCCCACTTGAGATCGGCATTCCAGTTGCGTGATGCCTTCAGCTCCGGGCTACCCTGTATCAGGGTACTGTTGGGAGAGGTGTAGGCAAAGGGTGCAATCTCCTTGAACTCGGGCAGGGTAATGGTCCTGCTGCCTGACAGCCGCAATCCCTGTTGTTCTGAGATGTGATAGTGAAGATTGACACCCGGGTAAAACTGCTTGTATTCTTTCCGGATACGCGGCTCCCGCAACGGGTCATCGTTGTTGATGTCCCACTCTACATCCATCCGGTCGTACTCATAGCGCACGCCGGCGTTTCCCTCCAGTTTACCGCGGCTGAATCCCAGCTCGACATAGCCTGCCAGCGCCTGTAACGTAGCGTTGTAGAGATCCGGCGGTATCGTTTTGATCTTTGAGGAGGTGAAACCGGGATCGTGGAAGAGGGAGGTGAGGTCATCCACATTGTCGCCACCATTGCGCACGCCCATCATCTGCACTCCCACGAACTGGTTGTTGAAATCACGCTGCTTGTTACGGTAGTTGATACCATATTCAAGCTTCCAGGGGTGACCGCCGAGAGCAAGGTCAAGCCTGTTGCGGATATAACCGTTAAGCTCCCGGTCGTCGATCTCCTGGCTTGATTTCCGGTTCTCAAAATCGGCGATGCGGTAAGAGAAGTAGATACTACCCTGGTCGAAGCCGGTATAGTTCCTGATCCTGTTGGGTTCATCGGCAGCGGTGAGGTTGTAGCCGAGTCCCCACTCCAGGCGATTCTTGTCTGAAAAACGATGGTCTCCCAGCAGCTGATTGACAATGACCATTGTCTTTCTGGAATTCATATCACGGGTGAAGAAGGAGTCGGAGATCTCATCCATGTCGAACTTGAATCCATTGCCATTGCGGCCCTGTTCATAGACCTGATCGGTAAGCTTATTGATGAAGAGAAGATTGTAGTTGATCTTGTGGTTGCTGTTGAAGCGATAAGCCAGGTTGAGCAACCCAGTCAGGTTGGCGCTGCTGCTCCAGGTCTCGGTATCCGAGAAGTCGGAGTAGACCGTGTTGGAATTGAACCGCCGGTAGACCCCGGTGGTGTGAAAGTGATCGCTCTTGTAGGAGAGGGTGTAGAAAAGTGTCAGATCTCTCTCCCGGAGAGTAAACTCTTTCCCGCCGGTGGTGGTGAACCCGAAATCGAGTGGCAGGCTTTTCCCACGGGGATCCCACGACTGTTTGGTGATGGCATCCACGAGGTTGTACTCCCTTCTGTAAAAGGTGAGCATGCTGTTCTGCAGGTTGGGAGTGACGCGGAAATTGCTGAACTGATTGTTGCTCAACAGGCTGGAGTTAATACCACCCTGCAACTCCAGGGTGAACTGGTCGACGAACTCTTTTGAGACAATGTTGATGTTGCCTCCGGTCTGATCGGCGTAACCACCTGTGCTGTAGGTCTTCGTAATTCCCACGTTCTGAACCACACCGGTGCTGAAAAGAGCGAGGTCGATGTTTTTCCGTTCCACGTCGTCGGAAGGTACCGGCAGATCGTTCATGGTGGTGGAGACATAGCGGTCGCCCAGCCCGCGCACATAGACCTCTCCCGACCCTTCGCTCTTCACCACGCCGGTGATCTTGCTGGTGGCCGTGGCAATGTCGGAGACACCCTGCATGGAGAGCTGCTGGGCTCCCACGCTCTCACGGATCACCGTGGCGTTCTGCTGATCCCTCATCAGGATCCGTTCCGATTCCAGGCGGGGTGTTGCCACCACCACCACCTCATCGAGGCTCACCTCATCCGTCTCCATGGCAATCTCTAACAGTGTCTCCTTTCCTCCTTCCACCTTCACCTCTGTGATTACCAGGGGGCGATAGGCGATGTAGGTGGCACGAAGCGAGTAGATTCCTTCGGCCATGCCGTTGATGACAAAGTTGCCATCCAGGTCGGCGGCAGCCCCGGTGGTGGTGCCCTCCACCAGCACGGATGCCCCAATCAGGGGTTCACCTGTAGCACCATCCACGATGCTGCCTTTAATGGATCCCGTCTGGGCCACTGTTGCCAACAACGTTGTCACCAGGAAGAGGGTGACCATTGATAACCGTAACAAATATCCTTTCATCCGATTCATATTTCGCGACAAAGGTCTTTCATTATTGTTACAGAGCGGTTACGGACCGATGACGTTATTGTTAAGTTTTTCACGGGCACAAAAAAAGCGGGATGTTACTCCCGCTCAGACAATAATGTAGGTGCTGTCCGCTCAATATCTCGTTTTCTTTTTCTTCCCCTTGCCGCCGAAATCGTTCTCGTAGAACTTCTTCTTCTTCCCCTTTGCAGCCTGATCCTCCTCCTGTGCCAGGTGGACCTGCAGCTTCCGCTCGTCGACATACATCCCCTTGAACGATTTGACCACCCTGGGAGCCAGCTCTTCGGGTACCTCAAAGAAAGAGAAGCTCTTTAACAGGTCGATGCGACCAATGGGTACCTTACCCTTCACATGATCGTTGATGAAACCCATCAGCATGGCCGGGTTGATGCCGTCCATCTTACCCACGTTGATGAAAAGACGGGCGTAACCCTTCTCCGGCTGGCGACTGCCGCCGTCGCGGTCGTTGCCTCGTTTGCCGCCATACTCACCCTTCTGGCCCCGTGACGAACCCTCTTTCGGCTCGTCGATCTCCTCCGCCTGCTGGTAGTATTCTATCAACCTGTTGAACTCAAGCGATACCATCCGCTTGATGATATCCTCTTTCTCCAACCACTCCAGTTTGCGGAAGATGGAGGGAAGCAGTCGTTCGATCTCTGCTTCATTCACCTTCACCTTCTCAATCTTGTCGACGAAGTTGAAGAGCTGCTTCTCGCAGATCAGATCGCCCTTGGGGAGCTCACGCTTCTCGAACTTTTTGTTGATCAGCTTCTCGATCTGCGTTACCTTTCCCTTCTCCTTGGTGTGGATGATGGCAATGGAGGTACCGGTCTTGCCGGCCCTGCCGGTACGACCGCTGCGGTGGGTGTATATCTCGTAATCATCCGGCAGCCCAAAGTTGATGATGTGCGTCACGTCATCCACATCAAGACCGCGCGCCGCCACGTCGGTGGCCACCAGCAGCTGCAGGTTGTGGTTGCGGTACTTACTCATCACGTAGTCACGTTGCGCCTGCGACAGGTCGCCATGCAACGCATCGGCATCATAGCCATCCTGCATCAGCTTATCGGCGATCTCCTGCGTCTCCTTGCGGGTACGGCAGAAGATGATGCCGTAAATGTTGGGATAGTAGTCCACAATCCGTTTCAGTGCCAAGTACTTGTCCCTGGCATGCACCATGAAGTAGAGATGCCGTACGTTCTCGGCCCCCTCATTCTTGCGACCGATGGTGATCTCCATCGGCTCGTTCATATACTTGCGTGTGATCTTCTCGATCTCTTTCGGCATGGTAGCCGAGAAGAGGAGCATGCTGCGGCTGTCGGGCAGGTGTGAGAGGATCTCATCGATATCTTCCGAGAAGCCCATGTTGAGCATCTCATCCGCCTCGTCGAGTACCATGGTGTGCACATCGCCAAGTGAGACCGTCTTGCGCTTGATCAGGTCGATCAGACGCCCGGGAGTGGCTACGATGATGTTAACCCCGCGCTTGAGTGTGCGTATCTGGCTATCAATGCTGGAGCCGCCATAGACCGGCAGGATCTTGATGTCCTCCACATAGGTGGAGAAGTCGGTCAGGTCGCCCGCGATCTGAAGGCATAGCTCACGCGTGGGACATAGGATCAGCGTCTGCGGGGTGAGTTGCTTCACATTGATTTTCTGGATCACCGGGATGCCGAAAGCGGCGGTCTTGCCGGTACCGGTCTGTGCCAGGGCGATGATGTCGCGGGTGTGTGCCAGCAGGCGGGGGATCACCTCACTCTGTACCGGCATGGGTTGCTCAAATCCGAGCTCGGTAACGGCTCGCTGGATTTCGGGAATCACTCCCAACTCTTGAAATGTACTCATTGTAAAATGGTTTTAATGTGTGATTGTTGCTTTTTCCCCCTGCTCCACACATCCATTTACAATAGCTGGTCCAACGACCGTCAAGGTATGCTGCTGAATAAACTGCGTGCAATGCCTGACACCCGGCGCAAATGCTGATAAAGTTGAGAGAAAATTCAATGACTATCTGTGATTTTTTGTGCGGATGAAGATAACCACTGTTCAGGAAACAGGATAAAAAATCACCTCTTTTTTAAATCGGCTGCAAAGGTATGAAAATAAAACGAATAAAGAGTAATCAGAACTGGTAAAGTAGATATTTACGCAGCAAATTTCTTTTTCCACTGGTAACACGCAGTTCCTTTTCCAGATAATTGTCTACCGATCCATAGGTCAGTTTAATATGATCAATGGCGTAGTTGAGATAAGCCCTGTTGACCGTCAACATGGCTGTCACAGCCTCCTGCATCGGTTCAGACAGGTTGCGGGCATCGATCTCCACCATCTCAGGGTCGATGAATTGGTTGGAAAGCATATAATCCTCCTCTAGCGAGTTTGGCGGAACACCAATCGCATAAAGGATCAGATAGGTGGCCAGCCCTACTCCGTCTTTGCCCAACGATCCACTCAGCAGAATCGGATAATTGCTGTCGTTGGTAAGGATATCGAACATCTCCCCGAACTGAGCTTTGTGGTTCTCCAGGATATTCACATACTCTTCCTGGACATAACGGATCGCATCACTCCGGTCAAAATCTTCCTCTTCCAGCTGTTCATCCAGCTTCTGTGCATCCATTGGCATCAAAGGGAGAGCAAATTTGCGAATGGAGGGATGAAGCAGGATGGGATATCTGCGGGCAGTCCGCTCCGATCTGAAATCGATCACACTCCTTATATTAAGCCGGCGG
>JADLKK010000110.1 GCA_016839025.1 Proteiniphilum sp. | reverse complement strand
ATCTCCGGTTAATACCCTATCAGACAAAGACAAGTTAAACTCCAGCCAATCAAAATCCTTCGAGAAGTTCTGGCGAAATCGCTGTTCACACGACTTGCCATATCTCCCTAATTGCAGGAAATTAATCCTCCCGGGAATGACCAGATACAAAATAAGCGTCTCCATAAGGAATGATTTGAAACTTTTGTTTAACTTCGTAGCTAGTTCACCAAGAACATCACTACAGATACCTCTATATTGGTTAAGTATGCTGGTTTTATCCATCTTTATTAGGCTTTCGTCAGCTATAAAGATACTGATAATCAGCTACTTAACCATCTTTTTTATGTTAAATTATGTTGTGTAAATCATTGAATTTTAATTAGTTAATTGAATATTTACCGAAGTATTGTTATCATAAAATCGTTGAAACTCATTCGACATTTTTTTCGCTCGGCAAATCATCCGTCGGATGAACGATCACCTTAGCTCTTGCTTAATGAACCCGTTCAACGGTTATTTTCTGTATTGATAAGACGTTTCATCTTCACTTTTCCACATCATGAAACTATAAATAAAGTAAAAATGATATCCATAGAAAAAAGTCTCTTAAATAATGACGCAGGAATTTTAACGCTTTTCCTATTCTTTCTTCAATAGTTCTTTCAGACACATGCAAGCCGGCCGAAATCTCCTTATACTTTAATCCGTAAATCCGGTTTAACTCAAATGCTTGACGATATTCTTCGGGCATTGCGCTCAATCCTTCTTTTAAACGGGATTCCAAATCTGAGTACAAGATATATTGTTCAGTCAAAGAGTCAGTATCGTTCCCTAAAAATGAAACATAGTCAACGTGGGCCCTGACAACTTTACCGTGCCGTAATTCGTCCAGGCATCCATTTCGGACAGATTGCAGGAGAAAGCCTTTAAGAGAAGTCTTGATACTGATGCTACTACGACGGTTCCAAAGATCCAGGAAAACATCCTGTACGATATCCTCACAAATATCCCTTCTATTGGAAAGAATTGTTCCGGCGAACAAAACCAGATCCTTGTAATATCTACGAAACACAAACAAAAAAACATCTTCGTTTCCTTCTTTCAACTGGTCTAATATTTGCGCCTCATCATACATTAACAAAAAGAGATTAGATCGGGAACATTTCTGCTGTTTTCTCTATAAATAATTATACACATATATATTGTCAGGCCCTGTCTGATTTTTCCCCTTTATTCTTTCCAGACCGGCACTAAACAAGGACTGATTTAATATTGACATCTGATATATAGAGGGTTAAATCATAATATCCTGATTACATTGCGTGCAAATTTAGTGTAAATATTTAGATCGGAGATAACTTTAGTAAAGAATTTGAAAAATAAAGAAGGGGTTCATGGGATGGCTTAAAAGGTGAAAAGGGATGCTCAGGGGTTTCTACGAGGTAAAATCGTAAATTTTCCCGTCAGTTCTTCACTGGATCTGTATCCGTACCTGACGGCCTTTACCCGGATGGTATGCGTCCCCTCTGTCAGCCTGAGACTCCCGGCATACAGCTTCCAGCGAGGAGAATCGCCTTCTTCTGTAGTATACACTATGGAAGAACCTTGTGTGGGGCAATAGAACGACAAGGACATCGGGAGTGTGTAGGTCCCTCCTTCCCGGTAGTTTTTCAATCCCCGGTCCTCTTCCGCATTCACAACGAAGTAGGGCTTATCCGTTACCGGTTGTTTCCCGCCAGGCCACATTTGCTCAATCATTTCCGACTCGTTGAGTAACCCCATGTCGTTGGTTTCCTCTCTCCACCGCTTTTGTTGGAGGCGCATCTCATCGAGCACTCCCCTGTATTCCGGGTTTTCGGCCAGGTTGTTCAATTGGAAAGGGTCAGCCTCCACATCGTAGAGCTCTTCCGGCGGCCGGCTGTCTGCCATCCATTTTTTCTGGTGAACGGTCAGCTTGCCTTCCGCATTGAGGCGCATCACTTCCTGCATGATCGGCATCCGGTTGAGGTAGGGAACCCAAATAGCGAAAGGCTCATTGGGGTAGTAGTTTTGGATGTAGAGGTATTTCTTGTTGCGGACGGAGCGCATCATGTCGTACGACTCATCCACCCGATCGCGTGCTGCGAAGACATACTCCCTGGGGGCTCCGGCCTGTGGCCCCAGAAAGGGCAGTCCCTGCATGTGAACGGGGACGGGGATGCCGCTAAGCGAGAGAACCGTCGGGCCGAGATCGATGGCCGAGATCAGGTCGTCGTTGACCGATCCCGCATCCCGCCTGCCGGGAAAACGGATGATTAGCGGGATGTTTAACCCTGAATCGTACAACCACCTTTTGGCCCGGGGGAGTCCGTCGCCGTGATCTCCCCAGAAAAAGACTACGGTGTTGTCCGCCAACCCCTCTTTCTCCAGTTCGTCCAGCAGCCTGCCTACGACCGAATCGAGTCTAGCGGTATTGTCGTACATCCTGGCAAGGTTGCGCCGGACAATGTCGGTATCGGGATAGTAAGGAGGAACCTTCACCTTGTCGGGATTGGTCTTCACCCGTGAAATGTCCCAGTTCTGGCTCTCGTGGGTTCCCGTATAGTTGAATACTGCGAAGAAAGGTTGGTCTTTTTCCGGGCGGTTTTTGTAGTGGGCCTGATTGCCGCACTCATCCCAGATGCTTTCCGGCACAGGATCTTTGGCAAACTGATAGTCGGTCTTGCTATTGTTGGTGCAATAGTATCCGCCTGCCCTTAGGTATTCGGTAAAAGCTTTGACGTAATGCGGGGGGACCGCTGTGAACTCAACGGGGTTCTCAACGGAGCGGCGATAGCTCGTTGTTCTCATGTGCATGCATCCGATGGAGGTCTGATACATGCCCGTTATGATGCCGGCTCTGCAGGGAGCGCTGATTGCTGCAGTTGTAAACACATGGGTATAACGTATTCCCTCTGCTGCCAGCCGGTCTATGTTGGGGGTCCTGGCCAGTTCATCGCCGTAACACCCCAGGTGGGGGCTGAAATCTTCGGTAGAGATCCACAGGATATTGGGCCGGTTTGCCCCGGCTTGATCTTTTTCCGGTTGGGATGCTGCAGGTAGGATGCTCCCCAGGGTTGCCGGCAATACACCCAGCAACAGTTTTTGATGATTTTTCATAGTCATGTCTGTCTAGTCGGTTACCGGGAGCACTCTTTTAAGCAATCTCTCCCCCGAGGCATTGATCACTTCAACGGTCAGCCTGTCACCTTTCTTCTCGAGGACCATCACCGTGCCATCGGGCTCCTTGTTCCCTCCTCCGATGATGACGGGAAAGTTATTTCCCGCTTCGCCTTTCTCGATCACCCGGAAGCGGTGAGTATGGGCATTGAGGGAGATATCGAACGGTGCACCTTTCAGTACCGGTATCCAGAGGTCGGAGCAGGGCGAAAAGCTGCCGGGGTTCACCCCGAAAATGGGAATGTGGTGGATCAGTATCCGTTTGGTTGCTTGGGTAAAGGCTCCGGACTCCAGTTCCTCTTTCAGAAAGTTGGCCTGATCGATCCGGTGTTGCGTGAAGTCGTTCATGCCGTAATAGACCTCGTGGCTGTCGGGTTTGTCTTCCCCGCAGTCAAGAAGGACAAAGCGGGTGTCCCCCAGGGAAAAAGCACTGTAGGAACGGCCTCTCATTCTCCCGAGGTAATCCCACAGGTGTAGGGAGTATTCGCCCCGTGTTTCGTGGTTCCCCCGAATAAAGACGGAGGGCACCTCATCGCTTTTAATGCGGGGCGTGTAGGCGAGCAACCGGTTCACGATATCTCCCTCGACTTCCACGTCATCGAAGCAATCGCCGTTGAAGATAACCAGATCGTACGGCTTCTCCTCTACCAGCGCGTGCAACTTGTGGAACATCGTCATGTTGCTGTGGAGGTCGTTGTAGACGATAACCCGGAAATCCCGCGCTTTATCGTTCCAGGTGGTAAACGTTTTCAGGTCGGACCGGACCGTATCACCGAACTCCTTATAGTAACTGGAATAGCGGGTGATTTCCTGCGAGACAACCCGGTAATAGTACTTCGTGCCAGGGCGGAGGCCGCTCAGGTGTACGCGGTGGATCTTGTTGTTTGCTACCATCACTCCTTCGAGGAAGGGTCGCACCCGTTGCAGGCGGGTACTGTCGGTACCGTATTCCACCCAGCTTCGCGCCGGAACATGGGTAAGCCACATAACGGTCATCTCGTCGCTTCCCGGATTTTGCAGGTAAGGGATGGTACGCATCACCTCCGATGCAGGTGTCTTGAGGCGTATATCGGCGAACAGGGGACGGTGGTCGGATGCCACCGGTTCATCCACCACCTCGGCCTTGTACCTGGCGTAGGTCTCTCCTTTGGCTGTGTATCCAAATATATAATCGATCGTGTTGAGCGGATTGACTGAGGGTGAGGTGGGTTGTTTGGGGTTGGAAAGTATCTGCCATCCTTTTCTCAGGAATTCGATGGGGGCCGAGTCGGGGGTTGCGTTCAAATCCCCGATCAGGAAGACCGGTTTGTTGTAGCCGCTCACGGCTTCGGTGATGATTTTCACCGATTGCAGTCGCTCTTCCCCGGTGAGGGAGAGGTGGGTGTTGACCACCACATACTTTTCAAGTTCTACGATGAGCGCTGTGCGGGCTTCAGTGGCTCCGGGCAGGTCGATTTTCTTCACCGCCGCCGGTTTTTCCCGAGTCAGCATGCCGTTGCCGTATTTTCCTCCGTCGTGCAGGATCGAGTAGCCGAAGGTAGCGTACATCCCGGTCTGCTCGGAGAGCAGCCGGATAATATCGATGTTGCCGCTCCTGTTCGTCATGCTGTCCACCTCCTGCAGGCCGACCACTTCCGGGTTGACAGCGAGGATCAGTTTTCCGATGCGTTCGATATCGACTGTGTCGTCCATTCCCCTGCCGTGGTGGATGTTGTAACTCATGATCCTGCGGGTGTTTTCCCTCTGGGGAAATCGGTTGCCCTCCTGCAGAGAAACGGGTTGTGCCCCGCTGTGAAAGAGGGTGAGGAAGAAGATCAGTAAAAGGATCGTTGTTTTCATATGCATTAATTTTGATGCTCGAGGTATTCTTTCAGGAACTTTTTGTCCAGCTCATCGCTGTCCCCGTACTGTCTCCGCAGCTCCTCCAGTTTCTTGTGCATCGTTTCGCGCACACCGGCATAACCGGGATCGTTGTAGACATTCCTCAACTCCATCGGATCTGTGTGCAGGTCGTACAGTTCCCATTCATCGATGTCGTAATAGAAATGCATCAGCTTGTATCGTTCAGTAGCCACGCCGTAATGGCGCTTCACCATGTGTACCGAAGGATACTCGTAATAGGTGTAATAGACCGCGTCGCGCCACTCGTCGGTTTTTCCGGCAACCAGCTCCCGGAACGTTTCCCCTTGCATCTCTTCCGGTGGAGTGATGCCGGCATAATCGAGGAGGGTAGGTGCAAAATCGAGGTTCTGAACAAGTTTGTCGACAACGGTGCCGGGCCTGATCTCTTTGGGATAGCGGATCAATAACGGTGTCCGGAACGATTCTTCATACATGAACCGCTTGTCGAACCACCCGTGTTCGCCCAGGTAAAATCCCTGGTCGGAGGTGTACACCACAATAGTGTTTTCCGACAACCCGGCCTCTTCCAGGTAGTCGAGTAGCTGGCCCACGCCGTCATCCACCGATTGGATGGTGCGCAGGTAATCTTTGATGTATCGGTTGTACTTCCATCGGGCAATCTGTTCGTCGGTGAGGTGGGGGTAACTGGCTTTGAACGCTTCGTTTTTGGGTGTATAGGCTGCCAGCCACTTTTCGCGTTGCTGCGGCGTAAACCGCTCGAGCTCACGGTGAAATCCGGTGCTGTCGCCCTGCGGATCCACGATCATTTTAAAATCGTGCCCCCACGTAGCATGCCCGTGGACCTGCATCTCCTGCTCCTTTGCGGCCCTTCCCCGCCCTTCGTAATTGTCGAAGAAAGTGGAGGGGGGCTCAAAGGTGACGTCGTCGAAGAGGTTGAGGTACTCCGGTGCCGGCTGCCAGTTACGATGCGGTGCTTTCTGGTGATAGAGCACGCAGAACGGCTTCCCGGGATCCCGTTTGTTTTTCAGCCAGTCGAGGGTAGCTTCGGTGATGATATCGGTGCAGTACCCTTCCTTTCGGATCTTCTTTCCGTTGATCAGGAAGTCGGGATTGTAGTACTGGCCTTGTCCGGGCAACACCATGGAGAAGTCAAATCCCTGGGGGATACCGTCGAGGTGTATCTTACCGATCATGGCTGTCTGGTAGCCGTTGGCCTGCATGAGCTTCGGGAAGTTGGGCTGGTCCCAGTCGAACGGCTGCACGTTGTCCACCTTGCCATTGACAAAACTGTGCTTGCCCGTTAGTAATACAGCCCTACTCGGGGCGCTGATGGAGTTGGTGACGGTCGATCGGGTAAACAGGGCACCTTCCTTCGCCAGCCGGTCGATATTGGGTGTCCGGTTGAGTCCGTATCCGTAAGCGCTAATTGCCTGATAGGCATGGTCGTCGCTCATGATGTAAATAATGTTCGGCTGCCGGGGCTCCTCGTTTTTATTTTGGCAGGCGGTCAGCAGGGCCAGTGAGCCGATGCCGGCCCACGTTGTGCGGATTACCGTGTTGTACTTTTTCATTTTTACGTCACGTTCTAAAGCGTGTTCAGCAACCTCTTGGCGTCGCTCAATCTCTTCTGCCAGTCGCTTGAAGGTTCCAGCGTGCCGAACCCGGCAATCGCCTCTTCTAGCTGCGCCAGCTTCTTCAGGGATTCGGGCGTGTTCTCTCCGGTGTACTTTTTCCGCAGTACCCGGATTTTTTCCGCGTCCTGAATCCCTTCCACCAGCCGTTCAAACCGGATGGAGCTTCGGGCATCGGGATACACGAAATAGGTGTCTCCTGCCGGCCAGGTCCGGAAACGGGAGTCGGTCAGCGGGTTCTCTACCCAGGAGTTATAGGCCCAGCGCAGGAATCCGTCTAAATCGAGGGCAGCCGCATACCAGGCTGCGTATACCGATTCTGCCGAGGGGGAGAAAGTAAACATGTTGGGAAATTTATCGGCACAACAGACGTAGTAAGTGGTGGTAAGCCCTTTTGCTCTTCGTGCCTCGATCTCTTCACGGCTT
>JADLKK010000109.1 GCA_016839025.1 Proteiniphilum sp. | reverse complement strand
TCAGAGATAACAAATGGCCCATATATTGCGACATAGAGCTGGAATATCCAATCACACCCTGGTCTAACTCTGTAAAGGAAGTAAAAACCTGTAGAGAATTTTGTCGGCAAATATTATTGTAACCTCTTCCGGAAGAAATAACTTGAGTTATAGCATGAGGGAGAGATTAATTATTTTCTATCCATACACCTAATCGCATATGTACCCAATCTTACTCATAACTTTGTAAAGAACACCGGATGATCACATTCATTATTTCCCTGGCCATCCTGTTAGCGGGTTATATCTTTTATTCCAAATACCTGGAACGAATCATGGAGGTTGACCCCGACAGACCTACTCCGGCTACATCCATGAGTGATGGGGTTGACTTTGTCCCAATGCCATGGTGGCGTGTTCTTCTGATTCAATTCCTGAATATTGCCGGTCTGGGACCTATCTTCGGCGCAATTGCCGGCGCTCTCTGGGGGCCGGTCGCATTCCTGTGGATTGTTTTGGGTACCATTTTTGCAGGAGCCGTGCACGACTATTTCTCGGGCATGCTCTCGGTAAGACACAACGGGCTGAGCATTACAGAGATCATCGGCATTTATCTGGGAAAAGCTGCAAAACAGATCATGCGTGTGTTTTCAGTCGTGTTGCTTATTCTTGTGGGAGTCGTCTTCATCTCCGGTCCTGCAGGCATTTTGGCCAATTTAACTCCCTTGACGCTGGATTTCAGATTCTGGGTGTGGGTCATCTTCATTTATTACATTCTGGCAACACTATTACCCATCGACAAAATTATTGGCAAGATCTACCCGATTTTTGGACTGGCGCTGGTATTTATGGCTCTCAGCCTCATTGTTGCATTGATGGTGAAAGGGTATGCTCTCCCGGAACTGACCCCTGAAAATTGGCAAAATTTCCATTACGACAAAGAGAAATTTCCCATTTTCCCCATGCTGTTTATCACCATAGCCTGCGGTGCCATCTCCGGCTTTCATGCCACACAATCTCCCCTGATGGCCCGTTGCATGAAAAATGAAAAAGAGGGACGAAAAGTGTTTTATGGAGCGATGGTTATGGAGGGTGTGGTGGCATTAATATGGGCAGCAATCAGTATGAGTTTTTTCGGAGGTATCCGGGAGTTGGGTGAGATGATGGTCGCCCAAAAAGGAAATGCGGCATGGGTGGTCAATGAAATTTCCAACTCCCTGTTGGGAAAATTGGGAGCTGTTCTGGCCATTTTAGGTGTTGTGGCTGCTCCCATCACTTCGGGTGACACTGCTTTCAGAAGTGCCCGGTTGATCGTGGGTGATCTGCTCAGATTCAATCAAAGACCCATCAAAAACAGACTAATCGTCACCATACCCTTGTTTGCCATTGGTCTCGTTCTGACGAAAATAAATTTCGATGTGGTATGGCGCTATTTTGCATGGGCGAACCAAACCCTGGCAACAGTGGTTCTGTGGACCATCACGGTTTACCTGTTCCAGAGAAGAAAAGCCTATTGGATCACCTTGCTCCCGGCCCTCTTCATGACATCTGTGGTCACAACCTATATCCTGCTTGCTCCGGAAGGATTTACACTTTCAAAAGCAATCTCCTATCCGACTGGCTTCGCAGTTACCATGATATCCTTTGCATTTTTTCTCGCATACAGTAAAAAAAATTACAACAATCGTCAAATAATAGAAAAATAATATGAGAACCCAGACTACATTTCTCCGGCTGATGTTCGGTGTGTCATTAGCAGCATTCCTGCTCTTAAGCAACGTTTCCTGCAACAACAACAGACCACAAAAAGAGTGCGCCACCTTCGAAGAGATGAAAGATCCCACGAGCGACACCCTCTCTGACTGGTCGAACGTAAAAACAGGCCTGCACGCTTCCTTTATCTCAATTGATGAGAAAATGCCCAAATCGGTGGCACCGGAGATCGAACCGGTGAAGAGTGTCAAGGTCGCCGGATGGAAAGGGGAAAAAGTATCCGCTCAAATAGTTCTTTGGACTACAGAAGAGATCCGGCAGGTGGAGTGCGAATTCAACGACTTCATGGGTAAAGGGAGTACACTCCCCGCCTCTATCGCTCAGGCACGGTTTGTCCGCTACGTGATGACGGATGAGTTCGGCCCCGGTTGCGGACACCGCAAGCCGGGCGACTTCCCCGCCTCCCTGGCGCCCGATATGCTGGATGACCTGGAGTGCTTCAACCTGGAAGCAAAAAGCGTAAGACCGGTATGGCTCACCTTCAGCATCCCGGCCGACGCTGTCGCCGGAAACTATGCAGGCAAGGTGAAGATTCATGCCAGAAACCAACCATCACAGGATTTCGCGATTGAACTGGAGGTAGTGGATCAGCTGCTGCCAGCACCCTCAGAATGGCTCTATCACCTCGACCTGTGGCAACACCCCTCTGCCGTGGCACGGGTACATGGGCTGGAGCTCTGGAGCGACGCCCATTTCGAGAAGATGCGCCCCCTCATGAAGATGCTGGCCGACGGGGGACAGAAGGTGATTACCGCCACCCTGAACAAGGATCCCTGGAACAACCAGTGCTACGATGCCTATGCCGACATGATCATCTGGACGAAAAACAAGGACCGGAGCTGGAGCTTCGATTATACCCTCTTCGACCGGTGGGTCGCGTTTATGATGGAGCTGGGTATCGACAGGATGATCAACTGCTACTCCCTGCTCACATGGAACAACCAGATGCACTACAACGACATGGAAAAGGGCGAACTGGTTACCGTGGAGCTGAAGGCACAGTCGAAGGAGTATGAAGAGCTGTGGGGAGTCTTCCTGAAAGACTTCACCCGTCACCTCAGGGAAAAGGGATGGCTGGAAAAAACCAATATCGCCATGGATGAGCGCGGACCGGCCGACATGAAGGCAGCACTGGGCGTACTGGAGCGCTACGCTCCCGATCTGGGGGTATCGCTCGCCGACAACCACAAGAGTTACCAGGAATACCCATGGATCAGGGATATCTGTGTGGGGGCAGGGGCTAAGGTAAGCAGAGAGGAGATTGCAGCACGAAGAGCGAAGGGACTCATCACCACCTACTACGTCTGCTGCGCCGACAAGTTCCCCAACATGTTCACCTTTTCCCCATCGGCAGAATCGGTATACGCCGCCTGGTACGCAGTGGCTTGCGATTTCGATGGATTCCTGCGTTGGGCCTACAACTCCTGGGTGGAAAATCCGCTGACCGACTCCCGCTTCCGGACGTGGCCGGCAGGTGACACCTACATGGTCTATCCCGACGCCCGCAGTTCCATCCGCTTCGAACGACTGGTGGAAGGGATCCAGGATGCGGAAAAAATCAGGGTGCTGCGGGAAAAGTACAACGGGGAAGGCACACCCGAAGCGCTCGCTAAACTGGCAGAACTGGAAGAGGCTATAGCCGGTTTCGGGACGCTGGAACCCTCCGGCGACTGGCAGGAAAAGCTGAACGATGCGAAAAAAATACTCAATACTCCCTGAGATGGATGACCAGTACATTGCATGGGGCATCCTGGGGACAGCCCTGACAGTTACGCTCTCCTGTACCCCTTCACAGCAGACGAAAAACAGAGGATTGGAGAAGCCAAACGTGATCCTGATACACCTGGATGATATGGGATACGGTGACCTCTCGCTCACCGGAGCAACGGGATACAGCACACCCCATATCGATAACATGGCAAGAGAGGGTATTTTCCTTACAAATTACTACTCGCCGCAAGCCGTCTCCAGCGCCTCACGTGCCGGGCTCCTCACCGGTTGCTACCCAAATCGTGTTGGTTTTTTCGGAGCATTAGGTCCACACTCAAAAATCGGCATTTCCTCTGAAGAGGAGACCATCGCCGAGTTGCTCAAAGCAGAAGGGTATGCGACAGCTGCATATGGCAAATGGCACCTGGGGGTACAACAATCCTTTCTCCCGACCAACCATGGGTTCGACGAGTTCTACGGCATCCCCTACTCCAACGATATGTGGCCACGGCATCCTACGGGAAGCTATCCCGATCTGCCGCTATTCGAGGACGGGAAGATTGTAAATCCAGCAGTTACACCCGACGACCAGTCACAATTCACAACCGATTTTACACTCCGTACCGTCGAATTCATCAAAAGAAACCGGGAGACCCCCTTCTTTATCTACCTGGCACATCCCATGCCTCATGTACCGCTACATGTCTCTGATAAATTCAAGGGGAAATCGGTGCAAGGCTCCTATGGCGACGTAATGATGGAGATTGACTGGAGCGTGGGAACGATCATGGAGACGCTCGCAGAGTGCGGGCTGGATGAAAACACGCTCCTGATCTTTACCTCTGACAATGGCCCCTGGATCAACTACGGCAACCATGCCGGAAGTACCGGAGGCCTCCGTGAAGGAAAGGGTACCACTTTCGAGGGTGGCCAGCGCGTCCCCTGTATCATGCGCTGGCAGGGGACGATACCTGAGGGGAGCATCTGCAACAGCCTGGTTTCCGCAATCGATATCCTCCCCACCCTGGTAGAACTTGCCGGTGCAAAACCACCGGAAAAACAGATCGACGGGGTCAGTATTCTTCCCATTCTTGAGGGTGACCTGGAAGCTCAACCAAGAGAAACCTTTTATTATTACTATCGCCGGAACAGTCTACAGGCAGTACGGTATCAGCAATGGAAACTGATCCTTCCCCACCCGGGACGAACGTACGAAGGGTTCCAGCCGGGAATCGACGGCCTGCCGGGTGAAGTGGATGAGCAGCATAAACATGGAGGAAGTCTCCACGACCTGCGTCGCGATCCCGGTGAACGGTACGACGTGAGCGAATCCTTTCCGGATATTGTGGGGAAACTTCAGCAGATTGCCGAAGAAGCAAGGAGAGATCTGGGAGACGATCTTACAGGCAACAACGGCAACAACCGCCGGAAACCAGGGTATGTTTCGTAATGATGAATCGCTTAGTAAATAGACGCATGAAAATAACAGTTTTTGTACTTTTCCTCAGCCTCACCCTCTTCAGCAGTGGGGCACAGACCACTCCACAGAAGGAAGACAGGCGCTTTCCCCAAAAAGAGAACACCCACCGGATCATGAGCTACAATATCCATCACGGCAGGGGTATGGACGACAAAATGGACATCGAACGGATTGGAAAGCTGATCATCGAACTGCAACCTGAGGTGGTGGGACTGCAGGAGGTGGACAGCATGGTCAACCGCAGCGGCAACATCGATATCATGCAGCAGCTCTCAGCACAAACCGGCATGCATGCCACCTTCGGCTATTCCATCCTGCACGATGGGGGAAAGTATGGAAATGGCATGCTTACCCGGGATATACCGCTGACTGTGACTAAGATTGAATTACCCGGAAGCAGGGAAGCCCGTACAGCCCTAGTCGTGGAACTGGAGAAATATGTGGTGATCAACACCCACCTATCCCTCATCGCTGAGGAACGGATAGAATCGGTGAAAATTATCACGGATGCCGCGAAGAAGCTGGACAAGCCGGTCTTCCTGCTTGGAGATCTGAATGCTACCCCCGACTCTCCGCCACTGGAGATACTGAAAAAAGAGTGGCAGATACTCTCCAATCCCAAACATCCCACCTCTCCCTCCATCAACCCGAGGAGAACCATCGATTATGTGTTGGGATATGTGGCAAAGGGACAAACCTATGCAAAGCACAATGCTCAGGTTATTGATGAAGAGGTGGCATCCGACCACCGTCCCCTCTTTGTGGATGTACGGTTAAAAACAGCCGCATCAGAGGTGATGCGCACCATCCCCTACCTGCAAAACCCGGGTAAGGATGAGATGACCGTGATGTGGCTTACCAATGTGCCGGCACAAAGCTGGGTGGAGTATGGTACCGATCCGGCGAAGATGCAAAAAGCCCGCACCATGCTGGAAGGGGTGATGGTGGCGAACAACAAGATCCACCGTGTGCACCTTGAGAATCTTCAGCCCGGCACAAAATACTATTACCGGGCAGTCTCACAGGAAATAACGCGATATTCAAGCTACTACAAAGAATTTGGCGACACAGTACGCTCTGATATCAAATCATTTACCACCTGGAGCGACCGGAAAAGAGATTTCCGGGTGATCGTCTACAACGACCTCCACAGCAATATGCGGATGTTCGAGAAGCTGCACGCGACCGTAGAGGACAATCCCTATGACCTGGTGATCTTTAACGGCGACTGTTTTGATGATGTAGAGACAGAAGCGGATATTTTGAACAGGCTACTCGCCTACACACCACGCATAAAAAGTGATGAGGTGCCCTCCATCTTTATCCGGGGAAACCACGAAACAAGGGGGGAATACTCGCTGCAGCTGTGGAATTACCTGGGGAGGATGGGAGGCCGTTCCTATAGCGCCTTCTCACTGGGAGATACCCGCTTTGTCCTGCTCGATTGCGGTGAGGATAAACCAGACGATCACTGGGTTTATTACGATATGAACGATTTCACCCAACATCGACTCAACCAGGCCACATTCCTGCAAGAGGAGCTGCAGTCTGATGCGTTTGCCAGAGCCGGCAAACGGATCCTGATCCACCACATCCCCATTTATGGCACAAACCCCGAAAGCTTCTCGCCCTGCTCCGATCTCTGGATACCGGTACTGAAAAAGGCTCCGTTTAACGTCTCCCTCAACGGACATACCCATCGCTTTCGGGTAATAGAAAAAGATGAGGCAGGCAATCACTTTCCCGTCATCATAGGAGGAAGCAACAGAGAACCGGATGGCACGGTGATGGTACTGGAAAAGAAGGGAGAACAACTCACCCTGCAGGTGATCAATGCAGCCGGGGAGACATTACTGGAGAAAGAACTGTAAATCCCGATAGTGGTCAACAACCATATCGGCCCCCGCACTTTGTAAACTAGACGCATCGAAGGATGTTGTCAGACCGCATACAAAGCACCCTGCTGCTTTTCCGGCAATAACCCCATAAGTGGAATCCTCAATGACGATTGTCCTCTCTTCATTCGCTTTGGTTCTTTCCAAGGCCAGCAGATAGGGTTCCGGATTGGGTTTATGCGTTACCGTATCATCAGCTGTGATCACCAGGTCAAACAGTTGCGTGAAATGGAGCACAGCATCCACTTTCCGAACCGTTTGCGAGGTGGAGGAGGTAACC
>JADLKK010000108.1 GCA_016839025.1 Proteiniphilum sp. | reverse complement strand
GTGAAATAGACGATGGCGATGATGCGCACGATATGGCGTGAACGGGTGCGGAAGCTCATCTTGGAGAGATCGGAAACCTCTGCGCGGTAGAAGCTGGACTGGACACCTTTTTTCTCCGGGAGGACCAGTAGTACGAACAGGATGATGCCCACACCACCGATGAAGGAGGTGGAGGAGCGCCAGAAAAGCAACCCTTTGGGCAGTACCTCCACATCGGTCAGGATGCTGGCACCGGTAGTGGTGAACCCTGAAACGCTTTCAAAAAAGGCATTGGTCAGCGTGAACTCACCTCCCCAGATGTAGTAGGGCATCATCCCCACGATACAGGTCAACAACCATCCCAGCACGCTGATGGCCAGTCCCTCATGAAAACGAAGCTCTTCAATTTTCTCCACAAACAGGTAGGGAAAGATACCCAATGTGGCACACATGGCTGCACTGAACAGCAGCGCATTCAGGGAGTCCTCCCGGTGAACAAGCGAGATCAGGGCTGCGATAAACAGAAAAAGTGCGTTGAACAGCAGGATATAACCGAGATACTTGATGACAACCCTATTGCGTACCATCTTTTCTATTCGTTGTTGGGTTCTTTGTGCCGTTTGAGGCGCATGATCAGGTTGTTCACCTCTCCTTCGAGCCTTTTGAATTCATCCTGTGTGACGATTCCGGCGTCCAGTCGCCCCTTTTCGGGATAATAATGACGGATGCTCTCGGTGAGATGCTGCACCGGTCGGATAAAGTAGAACCTGATAAAATAAAAGAGCAGCAAAGCAAAAAGCACGGCTGCCGCAATGGAGACAAACGCAGGCATCATGGCCCTGCGGGATCGTTCCTGTATGATTCCGGACTGATGGTACATCTGTTTCTGGTTCAGCATCATCAACTCATTCACCGCTTTTTTTGTCTGCGCAAAGAGCAGCTTTGTGTCGTTGTCATACATCTCTTTTGCCTCAGCTGGCACCCACTCTTCTCCGGTTATGGCGAGTACCGATGCATGGTAGGCAGCATAGGTTGAGGTGATGGCTGCGATATGGATAGGCTCATCGGTTTCGGTGATGTTTTTCCCGGCATCTCCTAATGCGCTGCGAATGATGGCGTGGGAGGAGGCAATCGTTTGCAGGCCGGTTTCCCGGTCTCCAATGATCCAGAGCAACAACCCGCTGTCTTCCCGTTCCAGGGCATCCATCATTTTCTTGGTTGCTTCTATGGAGCTGAAATTGTTTTTCAACACCCCTTCCACCGAATCACCCATCTTGCGGAACTCCAGCATCGACATCACTGCTGCGGCCAGCAACATCACGATGAGAAGTGAAAGGCTCAACACTATTTTGATTTGGAGTGACCGGATCATCTTTGCATGAATTGTGTCATCAATATTTTCAGGATGTAAAAGTACTCTTTTTTCACTGGTTGCAGAAACGATCCCCTCTTTTTTTAAACGAACACACCCCAGTAGGCAGGATTTGCTCTAATGGGGTGTGCAACGCGGGAATCAATCCCTTCGTCAGGTTATCTCTCCTGGTTCAGTAGTGAACGGAATTCCTGGTTGGTGAGGTACTTCGCAAACTCCAGGTCGTTAAGAGCCTTTCCGGCAATGGCGCGATCACGGCCGATAGCGGCACGCAGGTTGGATATCACCTCATTGAAGTTGTTTGTTCGTGAGGCGATGATGGCCAGCAGGTAGGCGGTGGTGGCATCGGGTTGTTCAACCGCCTCAAGCGTCTGCTTCGCCTTGTTGTAATCCCTCACCAGCAGATGAGCCAATCCTGCATTGTTGGAAACGCTGTTTCCATAAGCACCTACTGCCTGGTTGTAGTTGCCCTGCAACAGGCCGAGTATGCCCATTGCCTCATCCAGGCTGGTAGCACCTGCAGAGCGACCCAACAGTTCTTCTGCCTCCTCCATCTTGTTGTCCATGATGGCCAGCAGGGCCTTGTTCATGTTCACCTCGGGTGCCGAGGGATTCACCTGGGCTGCACGGTCGAATGCCTGTTTTGCCTTTGCATAGTCACCCTGCTTGTAAAACATCGTTCCGATGTTGTTCCATCCTCTGTAGTCATTGGTGAAGTTGGCCGTGACATACTGGTAGATGCGCTCCTTCTCCCGTTCATCATCGGTCAGCGAGGAAGCATAGAGTAGCTCTTCCACCGACAGCTCTTTGGGGTTGTTCTTCCAGGCGGTCATGATCTCCTCATCCGACTTGCCCACAATCTCAATGTTGGCAATGATGCGCGAACGACGCAGTTGTGGCAGGATGGTGGTGGCCAGCTCTTCAAAAACATAGGAGATATTCTTGATCTCCCGCTCGCGGGTCTCCGAATCGGGATACATCTCCAGTACACGCAGGATCAACTCCTTATCCTGCAGGTCGGAGGCGGATACCAGCTGGCGGAAGCCTTCCCAGTCCTCTGCCGTGTAGCGGGCATAGACATCGGTGTCGATGTTGCGCTTTTTCAACTCCTGCTCCAGATAGCCTGAGGTGTTTTTCTCACGTTCCGCTGCCAGTCGTTCGTTGAGTGTGAGACCACCGTCGGGCGACGCGTAGGCGGAGACCTCAACATTCACATTCTGCCGCGGATCCGTGAATGCCTCCTCCACACGACGCTTCCAATCGTTCAGGTCACGTTTGTTCAACTCGCTCTGACGCAGTGCGGCCTGCTGAATAACGAACATGATACTGGCTTCCTGTGCCTCCTTGATGATTCGCTGGAAGCCGTCGGGAGCTACGGAAGGTGTGGTGTTGCGCACGTTTGCCAGGGCAGAGGTGGCAATCACCCCGTCGGCCACCTTCAGGTCGGGCAGTATGGAGCGTTTGTTTTTGATGATCCCGTCGAAACGCAGGTATAGCTCAGATGAGATCATCTCGTCGGTGAAGGGAAATGATGCGTTCATGGCGAAGTTTCCCCCACGACGGTTGGAAATGGTGGTGCGGTTACCGGAAATGTTCTCTCCCTGGAAGCTGTAAGGGGTGCCGGTCTGTTCTTTGTCACCGTACTTGAGAACGGGAGTGATGGTCACGATGCCGTTTTTGTGGAACCATTTTGCCGGAAAGGTGCCGTTGATGGTGACGGGCACCTGGTTCCCTACTGTCTCCATCGGTGAGGGGGTCACGTTGAAATTGTTCTGCGACAATGGCTTCAGCTTGCTGCTGCAGGATGTGCCGAACAGTGTCATACCTATCGCAAGGAGTAAAGAGAAATAAAATGATCTTTTTTTCATGTTGTGTGGATTAATCTTGTATGTTGTGAAAATGTTCTTTCCTCGTCTGATGTTTTGCACACAAATTTAACGCTTTTGCTTCAAAAGAAAAAGTAGCTTTTGCAATTTAGGAAATTTTTCATATTGTTGCTTTTTTTCCCTTTCTTCCCTACTGTTGCCACCGCGCCAATCCATCTTATTCTACCTTAAAACCGAGCTGCAGGAGCCTCTCCGAGATCTGTTTCCCTGCATGGCGAACCGTAAAGGCATGATACTCCCTGCGAAGCGGGTAGGTGGAGCGGAAACGGTAAAACGATTCAGGGGACGCCTTCAGTGCCGCTGTCTCCCCGGTAGGATCATAGCTGTGCCATACCGCATGTGGCAGTTGTGCTGCAGCCGGGATATCCTGCAAGTCGATCAGGGGTTGCGCGGGTTCGGGTATGGAGGCATACCGGGGAGTAACCTCCAGCGAGAAATAGCGAATCAGATTCTCAATACTCATCCTGGTGGCACTCCACTTGCCGTCGGCGCTGTAACCCGCGATATGGGGGGTAGCGATATCTGCCAGTTCCAGCAGTTCGCGGCTGATGTCCGGCTCATTCTCCCAGCAGTCGATCACGGCTCCTCCTATTTTACCCTGTTGCAGTGCTCTGGTAAGTGACCGGTTGCAGGTAACACCCCCGCGGGCAGCGTTGAGGATGAATGGTTTCTTTGGCAGTTCTTCGAAGAACGGATCGCCGGCAAGGTGGAAGGTGGCATGCTCTCCCGATTTGGTGAGCGGGGTGTGGAAAGTGATGAAATCAGCCTCACGACGAATCGTTTCCAGATCGGTAAATATCCCCTTACCCTCTCGCTCTTCACGGGGCGGGTCGTTGAGCAATACCCGCATGCCGATCTTGCCGCAGGCAACTGCGACCTTGCTCCCCACATTACCCACACCCACGATGCCAATGGTCCTCTCCGCCAAATTGAGATGATGTTTCTCTGCCAGTAACAGTAACGATGCGGTGATGTATTGCTCCACCGAGGTTGCATTGCAGCCGGGAGCGGTACGCCAGGCAACGCCATGTGTGTCGCACCAGGCGGTGTCGATGTGATCATAACCGATGGTGGCGGAGCAGATCAGCTGTACACTACTCCCGGAAAGAAGCTCTTCCCCGAAATGGGTCACCGTACGCACGATCAACGCATCCCTGTCGCGGATCGCCTCGCGGGTAAACTGATTGCCAGGCAGGTATTCCACCTCACCGATCTGTTCGGCTACTCCTTTCAGATAGGGGATATGGGTATCAGCCAGAATCCTGGGCCTTCTCATGGATGTACCTGTTGTAAGTGTTTGTGCATTGCTTTGGCAGCACGCCGCCCATCGCCCATGGCGAGGATCACGGTGGCTCCCCCACGTACGATGTCGCCGCCGGCATAGATCAGCTCATCGGCGCTCTGCATGGTCTCCTGGTTCACTACGATGGTGCCCCAGCCCGTGACCTCCAGCCCGCTGAAGCTCTGTGGGATGAGCGGGTTGGGGGAGACCCCCACGCTGACAATCACCTCATCCACCTCCAGCCAGACGGTGTCACCCTCTACAGGCACGGGACGACGCCGACCCGACTGGTCGGGAGCCCCCAGCTCCATCCGCTGCAACTCCATCCGTTGTACCCGTCCCCGCTCATCACCCTCGTAACGGAGCGGGTTGTGCAGGGTATAGAATTCGATCCCTTCCTCCTTGGCGTGCTTGATCTCCTCGATGCGTGCAGGCATCTCTTCCTCCGAGCGTCGGTAGACGATCATCGCTCTTTCGGCACCCAGGCGCCTCGCGGTACGTACCGCATCCATGGCGGTATTGCCCCCGCCAATCACGGCCACTTTCCTGCCCATATGCACCGGGGTGTCGCTCTCCGGGTCGGCAGCCTGCATCAGGTTGACGCGGGTGAGGTATTCATTGCAGGACATGATGCCATTCAGGTTTTCACCCGGTATGTTCATGAAGTTGGGCAGGCCGGCACCACTTCCCACAAAGATGGCCCGGGATCCCTCCTCTTTGAGATCCTCCCGGGAGATGGTTTTTCCGATGATGCAGTTGGTCTCGAACCTGACCCCCATCTTGCGGAGACCGTCGATCTCAATGTCGACGATCTCATTGGGGAGACGAAACTCGGGGATACCGTAGCGCAGTACACCCCCCAGCTCGTGCAACGCCTCGAAGACGGTCACCTCATAGCCATACTTCACCATGTCGCCGGCAAAAGCCAGTCCCGCGGGACCGGAACCCACCACGGCGATCCTGATGCCGTTGGGGGAGGCTGTTGCCGGCACCGAGAGTTCGCCACTCATCCGTTCATAGTCGGCTGCAAACCGTTCCAGATGCCCGATGGCTACCGGCTCTTTCTTCAGTTTCAGGGTATAGAAACACTGGCTCTCACACTGTCGTTCCTGTGGGCATACCCGTCCGCAGACGGCCGGCAGGGCACTGGTTTCTTTCAGCGTCCGGGCAGCTTCCAGAAACGCACCTCGTTCAATATTCTTGATGAACTTGGGAATGTTGATCTCCACCGGACATCCGGTGATGCAGGTGGGATCCACACAGTCGAGGCAGCGGTGGGACTCACCGGTGGCCAGCTCCACGGTCAGTCCCAGGTTCACCTCGTCGTAGGTGCGACTGCGCACCTCCGGATCCACCTCCGGCATCTTCACCCGTGGAATAGTGGTGCGATCCTTGTTCTTCATCGATTTGCGCAACGCTTCACGCCATTCCTGTGCCCGTTCCGCCTGTAAATAGTCACTCATAGATTGGTTGTTTCAGGTTTCCAGTAAGTTCCTGATTAAGAAAAACTTCGGATATTTGTATGAATATGTTAGTTATAAGCTTTTAAGCGCATCAGCATCTCGTCGAAATCCACCTGGTGGGCATCAAATTCCGGACCGTCGATGCAGACAAACTTTGTTTTGCCGCCCACCGTTACACGACAGGCACCACACATGCCGGTACCGTCTACCATGATGGTGTTGAGTGAGGCGATGGTGGGGACCTCATACTTCTTTGTCAGCTGCGAGACGAACTTCATCATGATGGCCGGACCGATGGTGACACAGAGATCTACCTTCTCCCTGAGGATCACTTTCTCCACACCCTGGGTGATCAACCCTTTCTCTCCGTAAGAGCCGTCGTCGGTCATGACGATCACCTCATCGGAATGGGCACGCACCTGATCCTCCAGGATGATCAGATCCTTCGAACGGGCGCCCAGTACGGAGATCACCCTGTTGCCTGCCTCCTTCATCGCCTCGATGATGGGGAGCATGGGGGCAACCCCCACACCGCCGCCGGCGCAGACCACCGTACCAAAATTTTCGATATGGGTTGCCTTGCCCAGCGGTCCCACCATGTCGGTAAGATATTCTCCCACCTCCAGTTGGCATACTTTTTCTGACGATTTGCCCACACGCTGGATCACCAGCGTGATGGTCCCTTTCTGCGGATCGGCTGAGGCGATGGTGTAGGGGACCCGTTCCCCTTTTTTACCTACACGTACGATCACAAAATGTCCCGCCTGGCGGCTCCGTGCAATGAGCGGTGCCTCTACCTCAAACTTCACGACCCTGTCCGAGAAATATTCTTTCCCTACAATTCTGTTCATCCTGATATCCCTTCTTGATTTCGATGTGTAATTGATGCTGCAAAAATAACATAATTTTGTGGGGATAGCGTGCTGTTTTGGAATAAAATGATGCAAATGCAGCGTAGAACAGACAGGTAGGGGGTAGCCGGGAAAAAATGGGATGAAATGCTTGTGGCTGTTAAACCTTTTGGGTATCTTTGCATCTTACAACCACCTGAACCGGCGGGTTCCGGGGAACTACGGGGCTGTTTGGCTTTGACAGCGGGTAGAAGAGGTTTGTAAGCATGCAGTGCGCGGTCGGTCGGCACTTTAAT
>JADLKK010000256.1 GCA_016839025.1 Proteiniphilum sp. | reverse complement strand
GTACGCCATCGCCAAGATAGCCGGACTGAAAATGTGTGAGAGCTTCAATCTGCAATACGGCACCAATTACATTGCTGTGATGCCCACGAACCTGTACGGTCCTCATGATAACTTCGACTTGGAACGCAGCCACGTGTTGCCTGCCATGATACGAAAGATTCATCTGGCTCATTGCTTGAAAGAGGGCAATTGGGAGGCGGTACGCAAAGACCTGAACCTCCGTCCGGTGGAAGGTGTAAACGGACAGTACAGCCAGGAAGAGATTCTCAACATCCTAAAGAAATACGGCATCAGCGAAAACGGCGTGGAACTTTGGGGAACGGGTACTCCGTTGCGTGAGTTCCTCTGGAGTGAAGAGATGGCCGATGCCTCGGTATTCATTATGGAGCAGGTGGATTTCAAAGATGCCCGCTCACACATCAACATCGGTACGGGCAAAGAGATTAGCATCAAGGCACTGGCTGAACTGATCATGAAAACGGTTGGTTACACAGGAAAGCTAACGTTCGACAGTAGCAAGCCCGACGGTACCATGCGCAAGCTTACTGACCCTTCCAAGCTGCATGCGCTGGGCTGGCACCATCGCATTGAGATTGAAGAAGGAGTGCAAAGGATGTATGAATGGTATTTGAAATAAAAACTTTTTAGAATCATGCATAACACACACATAGTCATTATGGCCGGCGGCATTGGTAGCCGCTTCTGGCCTATGAGCACGCCGGAATGTCCCAAGCAGTTTATTGATGTGATGGGATGCGGGAAGTCGCTCATTCAACTCACGGCAGAACGGTTCAACGGTATCTGTCCGCCGGAGAATGTATGGGTGGTCACCGCACAGAAGTATGTGGCCATCGTTAAGGAGCAGTTGCCTGCCATACCGGCATGTAACATCCTGGCGGAGCCTTGCATGCGCAACACGGCACCGTGCATAGCGTATGTTTCTTGGAAGATAAAGAAGCGCTTTCCTAACGCAAACATCGTAGTAACGCCGTCGGACCAGCTGGTGCTGGATGTGCCGGAGTTTCAACGCGTGGTGAAGAAAGCCCTTGGCTTCACGGCCGATAGCAATGCCATCGTCACGCTAGGCATGAAGCCAAATCGTCCGGAGACGGGATACGGCTACATAGCGGCAGGGGAGACGTTGCTGCGTGACAAGGAGATTTGTCACGTGGAGGCGTTCAAGGAGAAGCCTGACAGGGCCACAGCGGAGGAGTACCTGGCAGCCGGGAACTTTTTCTGGAATGCGGGGATCTTTATTTGGAACGTGAAAACGATTTCAACGGCATTCCGAGTGTATGTGCCGGCATTGGCTCAGGTGTTCGATCGCATGGAGGCGGATCTGTTCACGGAACGGGAAGAGGAGGCT
>JADLKK010000107.1 GCA_016839025.1 Proteiniphilum sp. | reverse complement strand
ACAGAAAGTCCAACCGGCTGTTCAGGGTGGACACAATCGCATGAAAAAAAGTATACAATTCGGAGCAGGAAATATAGGAAGGGGCTTCATCGGTGCCCTGTTAAGGCAATCGGGATACGAGGTGCTCTTCGCGGATATCAACACCGAGATGATCAATGCCCTGACAGAGCGTGGTCGTTACACGGTATTCATAACCGATCATGCACCGGAGAGCTTCGAGATTGATCATGTGACGGCAATTGATACCTCCAACCCATTACTTGTTGAGGAGGTGAGCGAAAGTGACATCATCACGACTGCTGTTGGTCTCTCCATCTTGCCTAAGATCGCTCCGGTGATCGCCAGGGGAATAGAGGAACGTGCCGCGCGCGACAAGGAGTCTTTTCTCAACATCATCGCCTGCGAAAACGGGGTGAGGGCCACGAGCCAACTGAAGAGAGAGGTGCTGGCCCTGTTGTCTGACAAGGGTGAGCAATATTGTGACCGGTGGGTGGGCTTTGTCGATTGCTCGGTCGACAGGATTGTGCCCCCGGTTAAAACGGATCTTGTTGCGGATGTCAGCGTGGAACGCTTCTACGAGTGGAACGTTGACAACAGCCAAATCAAGGGCACCTTTGATGTTGAAGGGGTGAACAGGGTCAATGACCTCTCATCTTACATTGAACGCAAGCTCTTCACCCTCAACACCGGACATGCCATCGTCGCCTACCTGGGGTACCTGAAAGGGTACGAAACAATTGATCAGAGCATCGCCGATCCTTGTATCCTCAAGATAACGCGTGCCGCCATGCATGAAAGTGGAGCGGCACTGGCTCGCAAGTTCGGGCTGGACATCGATGAGCATGCCGCTTATTGTGAAAAGATCATCAATCGTTTTCGCAACGTCTTCCTGAATGACGCGGTGACTCGCGTGGGCCGCGATCCCCTGCGTAAGCTCTCCGCTGGCGACCGCTTCATATCACCACTCACGACGGCTCACCAGTATGGATTGCCCATCGACAATTTATTGCTGGGGGTAGGAGCCGCGCTTCATTTCCACATCGCAGGAGATCACCAGAGTTCCCAGATGCAAGAGATGATACGGCAGGAAGGGCTTGCCACTGCCATCGGAAAAATATCGGGTGTTGAGGCCTCTTCGCCATTGAACAAGAGGATGGTGGAGGCTTATGAAGTGATTGCCACCTTTTTGCAACGCGAGGTATAAAAATAGTTTGTACCTTCGTTCCCGGTGTCACGGCCATCCCTCGGCCGAGCTCCTGGCGAAAACCGGAGAACGAAACGATGAATTATTGCCCTAACATATAACAGCTATTTCGCATGGAAAATTCATTACACAGACATGTCCAATCGTTTGGAAGCAAACTATCCGCGATGATCATGCCCAACATCGGGGCATTTATCGCGTGGGGATTGATCACCGCCATCTTCATCCCGGCAGGCTGGTTGCCCAACGAAGAGCTGGCGAAGCTCGTGGCTCCCATGCTCAGGTACCTGTTGCCATTGCTGATCGCATATACCTCCGGTAGCAATGTCGCCGGCACACGGGGTGGGATTATGGGAACCGTCGCCACCATCGGTGTGATTGAAGGCAGTGATGTTCCCATGTTTCTTGGCGCCATGGTGATGGGACCCCTGGCCGGGCTCCTGATTAAATGGTTCGATACCTTCTCCAGGAACAGGGTGAAGCCGGGTTTCGAGATGCTGGTCAACAATTTCTCGATCGGTATTCTCGGCATGGTCTGTGCGATAATCGGTTTCTTGATCATCGGACCGATCATGCTCGGGTTGACGAGCCTGCTGAATGCAGGGGTTGCGTTCGTGTTGGACAAGGGGGTGCTGCCCTTGGTGGCAATATTCATTGAGCCGGCAAAAGTCTTGTTCCTGAACAATGCCATCAACCATGGGATATTGACGCCATTGGGTATAGAGCAAGCACGTGAGCTTGGAAGCTCGCTGCTATTCTTGCTGGAGGCCAACCCGGGTCCCGGCTTGGGGATCTTGCTCGCCTACATGTTGCGGGGTGAGGCCATCGCAAGAAAAACAGCACCGGCCTCTGCCGTCATCTTGCTTTTTGGCGGTATTCACGAGATTTACTTTCCCTACGTGCTCATGCGTCCCGCCCTGATCGTGGCAGCCATCGCCGGCTCGGCAAGCGCGATGGCCTATTACCAGGTTACCGGCTTCGGCCTCGTCTCGGCGGCTTCGCCGGGGAGCATTGTTACCATCGCGGCCATGTCGCCACGTGGCATGACACTGCAGGTACTCCTGGGTATCGTGATTGCGGCAGCGGTCTCCTTCCTGGTTGCCTTTTTCCTTGTGAAGGGCAAGGGTGTTCAATCGCTGGAAAAGGCACAGGATGAAATAAAGAAATTGAAGAATCAGCGGACCCAACAGGGGAGCATACAAAAAATCGTTTTTGCCTGTCAAGCGGGAATGGGCTCGAGTGCTATGGGAGCAACCAACTTCAGGGGCAGGATCAAGCAGAAAGGGATCACGGTGATCAACAGCTCCATTGAAAACATCCCTCCGGATGCTGATATCGTTGTATGCCAATCGATCTTCTTCGATCGGGTATCGCGAAAGAACCCCAAGGCAGAGATCATCATCATCAAACAGTTCCTGGATGATCCGGCACTGGATGAGCTGGAAAGGCGGTTGACACCCCCATCGAAGGAGATATTGACTCCCGCGATGATCCTCCTCGGGGCGTCGGCCGGGACAAGAGAGGAAGCCATTGGCCAGGCAGGAAAATTGCTGGTGGAAGGTGGTTACGTGGAAGAGGTATACGTGGAGAAGATGCAGGAAAGAGAGAAAATCATCTCTACCTATATCGGCTTGGGCATCGCCGTACCACATGGTACCTCGGGATCGCACGAGCATATCATGCACAGCGGCATCTCTATCATACAATACCCCGGGGGAGTTGATTTCGACGGGGAGAAGGCTTACCTGGTGATCGGAATAGCCGGCACTGATGGCAAGCATATGGATATCCTCACCTCGTTGAGCACCATCTTGAGCGATGAGGAGATATTGGAAGAGGTGAAGAAAACGGAAGATAAAATGTACATATACAATTTGTTGTCAAAAATATAACGAGATTACATGATAAAGGAAGCAATTATTGCTATAAACGAGAGCAACGGGCTCCACGCCCGACCGGCAGCAGAGTTGGCTGCCATGGCAAAGAGATACAAGAGCAACATCACGCTGATAGCCGGATCGAAAGAAGCCAATGCGAAGAGCATCATATCACTGCTCACACTGGGGTTGAAGAAAGGGAGCTTGATCAACCTGAAGATTGAAGGGGAAGACAGTGAAGATGCGATGCATGAGGTGACAACCTTTTTTGAGAAGATGTGTCAATGAGAAAGATAGTTGGGATAGCGGCTTCATCCGGCAGGGTGGCCGGCAGGTGCTTCAGGGTTGGGAGCAGATCACCATCCGGTGAGTCGGCAATCGATCCCCAGCCGGGTGCCATTCAGGAGGATCTTGAGGTCCAGCGCTTCTCAGGCGCGAGATTGCTCGTGAAGGAGCGCTTGTCATCACATCTTGACGAGAGTCCCATCTTTGCTGCACACCTGGAAATACTGGACGATATCTCTCATCGGGTAATTGCCAGGATCAAACAGGGGCCGATGGATGCCCTGGCTGCAGTGGAGGAGACGGTGAAAGAGATTTGCTCCCTGTTCGACGGGATAGCAGACGACTACCTCCGTTCCCGTTCCGATGATATCGTTGATGTAGGGCGGCAGCTGCGTTTTGCGCTGACAAGCAACCAGGAGAATCCTTTCTCCCCGATGGAGGAGAACAGCATCCTCATCACCGACAACCTGTTGGTGTCGGATACCCTCTTGATTGACAGGCAGAAGCTGGCGGGAATCGCCCTGCGGGAAGGGAGCAAGAGCAGCCACATCGCTATCCTGTCAAGGGATCAGGGGATACCCCTGGTGCTGGGATTAGGGGGTAGCATCGATGCCATCCCCGACAATGAGATGGTGATCATCGATGGGGATAGCGGGGAGGTGTTCATCGATCCCGAGGAGGAGATGCTTGCGGACCTCACCGTGAGAAGAGGAGAGGTTGAAGTGGACAGGGAGCCGGCCATCACCAGGGATGGCACCCGGGTAGAGGTGCTAGCGAACGCGGGAAGCCTCGAGGAGGTGAAAGAAGCCATCGCCCGCGGTGCCGACGGCATCGGTCTCTTGCGTACGGAGTTCATCTTCATGCGGGGGAGTGATTTCCCCGACGAGGAGCAGCAGCATGCGATATACCTTGCATGTGCCAGGGCCTGCAACGGGAAGAGCATCACATTGCGTACGCTCGATATAGGTGCTGACAAGCAATTGCCATACTCAACCATCGTTGCAGGCGAGAATCCCCTCCTGGGAATCAGGGGAATACGCCATTCACTCTTGTATCCCGCGATCTTCAAGATACAGCTGCGTGCCATCTTGCGCGCCTCGATGGTGGGTAACCTGCGGGTGATGTTCCCCATGATCAGCTCGATCGAGGAGTATACCTCCGCCGCATCACTCCTGGAGGAGTGCAAAGCAGAGTTAAGGAGTGAGGGGCTGCCATTCGATGAAAAGCTACAGGCCGGCATGATGGTGGAGACACCCGCCTCGGTGATCCTGGCAGACGATTTCGCACGGGCTGTCGCTTTCTTCAGTATCGGGACCAACGACCTGACGCAGTATATCCTTGCCGTTGACAGGAACAACCCCTACTCAGAGAAGGCATGTGATCACCTCCATGGTGCCATCCTGAAAAGCCTGTCGATGGTCGTGAGCGCATCGCGAACGCATGGCATTGATGTCTCGGTATGTGGAGAGATGGCTTCGGATCCTCTCGCGACTGTACCTCTTCTGGAGTGCGGGGTGAGGAAGTTCAGCGTGTCGGCCAGGCGTGTAGCATCCATAAAGGAACAAATCAGAAGACAAGAGATTTAAAAATTGATAATTATGAGATTGTTATTGAATTTTTTTGCCCTAAGCATCGTCGTGGGCTTGCATGCCTGCACGACGAACAAAAACCATGTGCATATCAAAAGCATGGAGCAACTTCAGGAGTACTTCAGCTACTCGCCTGACAAAGATGTGATCATCAGCGGCCACAGGGGCGGCATGCTCGAGGGTTATCCCGAGAATTGCATTCCATCCTTTGAGAAAACACTGGAATTGCTTCCCTCCTTCTTCGAAATTGACCCTCGCTTGACCAAGGACAGCATCCTGGTGCTGATGCACGACGCAACGCTCGATCGCACGTCAACAGGCACGGGGAAGGTGTCGGATTACACCTACGCTGAGCTGCAGCAGTTCTATCTGAAAGATAGGCAGGGCAACGTGACGGAGTACAAGATTCCCACGCTGGACGAGGTCCTGGAGTGGGGAAAAGATAAGACTGTCTTCAACTTCGATAACAAGAAGATACCCTGGCAACTCTATGTTGACAACCTGAAAGGGAAGTGGAGCAAGTATCACAACATCATGCTCTCCGTGCGCTCGCTCGAGGAGTGCCTCTACTATTACGAACGGGTTGATAACGTCATGTTCTGTTGCGAGATCAGCAACATGGAGATGTACGAGGCCTATAAGAACTCGGGGATACCCTGGAACCGCATCATGGCGTACGTGAAGTACACGATGGATCCGGCACAACAGGAAGTGTATGATCTGTTGCACAGCCATGGCGTGATGTGCATGATAGCGATCGCGCCTACTGCCGACAAGGTGAAACCGTTTGAAGCGAGAATCGAAGCCTATGAAAATGAGATCGCGGGTAATCCGGATATCATCGAGACTGATTACCCGGCTGACTTTGTAGGGTTGAACCTGAAAAGATAATCAGCGAGAAGATGGAAAAGGATCACGTGGAGGCTGCTGTTCAAGAAATGACCGTGCAACAGCAGATAAGGTTCAAGTATTGGGAGAACCGGACAATTTTAGCCAGCATCGTAGGGTATGCCATGTTCTATTTTGTAAGAAAGAACATCAGCATAGCGATGCCGTTCATGAATCAGGAGCTGGGCATCTCGAAGAGTGATCTCGGTCTGTTTCTCACCTTGCACGGGTTGATATATGGCCTCTCTAAATTTATCAATGGCATCTGGGGGGACAGGAGCAATGCCCGCTATTTTCTGGTCTCCGGCCTCATCCTGTGTGCCATTGCCAACCTGCTGTTCGGTCTCTCTTCTTCGATCCTGGTGTTGGGTATATTTTGGGTTCTCAACGGCTGGTTCCAGGGGATGGGTGTTCCTCCCTGTACCCGTTTGATGACACACTGGGTGAAACCGGAGAAGCTGGCGACAAAAATGTCGCTATGGAATACCTCCCACTCCATTGGAGCCGGTTTGGCCATCATTTTTTGCGGTTATATCGTGACCGTGGACTGGGGGCAATATTTTGACGCTACCTCCATCTTCTCCCAGCACTGGCGCTGGGCCTTCATCCTACCCGCGGCCGTGGTGATGATCGTAGCCTCTTTTGTTTTTATGCTGATCAGGGATACACCCTCTTCTGTTGGATTACCCGAGCTTTCAGGTGGAAAACCTGCTGACAGGCAGTCGAAAAAAGAACAATCGGCCGATTTTAAAGCTTTCGTGAGAAAGAATGTTTTTATGAACCCGATCATATGGATCTTTGCGCTGGGTAATTTCTTTCTCTACATCACGCGCTTCGCGATACTGGATTGGGGACCAACGATGCTCAAGGAACACCTGCATCTGAATATCAGCCATGCCGGCTGGTCGGTAGCTGCGTTTGAGATCGCAGGCATCGCCGGCATGCTTTTCGCCGGCTGGTCCACAGATAGGTTCTTCAATGGAAGAGCTGCCCGCACCTGTGTGATCTGCATGTCGATGGTAACCCTTTGCCTTCTCTTCCTGAGTATGCTAAATGAGCACACTCCGGTCATTTATGCCAACCTGATTCTCATTGCAGCGGGTTTCTTCATTTATGGTCCGCAGGCTTTGGTGGGCATAGCGGCTGCCAATATTGCAACCAAACGTGCGGCAGCAACTGCAGGTGGTTTTTGCGGTTTGTTCGGTTATGCCAGTACCATCGTTTCCGGTTGGGGAATAGGCTTGCTGGTTGAAAGGACAGGGTGGTCCATAGCCATTCACGCACTTATAGGAGTGTCGGTTATCTCTGCCATGATTTTCGCTTTGGC
>JADLKK010000255.1 GCA_016839025.1 Proteiniphilum sp. | reverse complement strand
CTTCCGGAGAATGTTTTGCCGGGGAGTGACTGGAGGGTGTATTCCAGCCGGTCGCCCACTTTCAGAAAAGGCAGGTCTGATTCGTAGGCATCGAAAACAGCCCAGACCTGCGACAGATTGGCTACATCGAACAATACTGTGCCCGTATTTACGTAATCGCCCTGGTTCACATTTTTTGAGATCACAATACCGCCTGTGGTGGCAACAACATCAATCAGTGGGGATACTTCACCCGATTGTTCAATGCGCGCAATTTGCGCATCGGTCAGCTTCCATAAACGCAGTTTTTCTCTTACTGCTTGTAGCAGTGCAGGCTGTAAATCCTGCATTTTCACTGCTTCAATCAGTTCCTGCTGTGCACTTAATAATTCAGGCGAATAGATAGAGGCAATGGGTTGTCCCCGGCGCACACTCTCGCCGGTGAAGGTGACAAACAACTTTTCGATGCGTCCGCTCACATGGGATGTCTGCGATTGCGACAATCGCTCGTCCACCTGGATGGTGCCGTAAAGCTGCACCTCTTTTACCGGGTTTTGTCTGCTCACCACAGTCGTTTGTACATTGGCCAGTGCCGCCGCTTCAACCGATAGTTGAATGGCCTGCGGATCAATTGATTCATCTCCCGACCCTGTTGTCTGCAGGGGTATCAGATCCATCCCGCAGAGAGGGCAGTCACCGGGTTCATCCATCCTTATCTGCGGGTGCATGGAGCAGGTCCAGATGGTTGATTCAGCTCCATGATCATGTGCTTCTTCCACCGCAGCCGTTTGCTGTGGCGATTGCTTCCGGTTGCCGCCGGAGAATAGTAGCCAGCCGAGAAACAGGCCGGCAAGCAGGATCAATCCGTACCTGAAATAAGGGTGATTGAAAACTTCTTTTACTTTATATTTATCCATAATGTTTTTTTACTATTAATTGTTGGATGTTTGGAAGGAACGTAGTCTCCTTATGGAAGCCACTTTGGTATTGAATGTTGCTATGGCTTCAGCCTGACGTAACTGGTAGTCGAGTAATTGCCTCTGAACCTGAATCACGTTGGTGAGATCACTTTTTGCCGATATAAACTCCTGTACAACCAATTGATAGGTGGTTCGTGCCAGTTCTTCCTGTCGACTGTATAGTGCAATTTTACGCTCGGCATCATCCAGTTGGTGTTTTAGTTTTAAGAGGTCGGATTGCAGACTGTTCAGCGTGTTCTGGTATCTGTTCCGGGCCGATTGCCACATAAACAGGCTCTCCCTTTGCTGTGCCTTGTATTTATTCCGGTAAAGGGGGAGGGAGATGGAAACCATGGGCATGATCATATCCATACCGCTCATGCCATTATCCATTCCCTGATCCATGGATGTTCCCTCACTTTTGCCGATCAGCAT
>JADLKK010000106.1 GCA_016839025.1 Proteiniphilum sp. | reverse complement strand
TTTCTGTAGATCAACTCTCTTTTGATCAAAACAATAAACAGGCAGAACAAATGTGTGCCGCTCAAAACATATTGTAAAACTATGTTTTATAATATGTTTTTTTATTTTGCACATTCAAAATAGTCCCCTATCTTTGTGTCGATAACCTAAAACAATCTTTTTTACCTTAATGCTGATATCACGTTAACCATCGCAAAAGGGGCCTTCTCGTTCGAGGTGGCCTCTTTTTTTGGCGCCATGACCAGCAAATTTTCAGACAAGCGTCACTTTGATTCCTTTCTCCCGGATGATCTGCAACAGGTTTTGCGGTGCTCCCTTATCGGTGATGATATGGTGGACCCGCTCAATATCACAGATCTTTCCGAACCCCTGTTTCCCAAACTTTGATGAGTCAGACAACACAATAACCTCCTTTGCCGCGTCAAGCATATGGTGATTCAGATGAGCCTCACCTATGTTGCTGGTTGTCAGTCCGAAATCGATTCCGATACCATCCACGCCGATGAACAACTTGTTACACATCAGGCCGTCCAGGAATTGTTCCGTATAAGGACCGATAACCGTGGCGGAGCTCTTCCGCATGTTCCCTCCCAGCTGAATAATCTCCACGTTTGGATTGTAACAAAGCGTCAGGGATACTTTCACGGATGGAGTGATCACCGTCAATGGCTCTGTCATGGAGATCTTACGGGCGAAATAGAGCAGGGTGGTACCCGAAGCAATGATGATCCGGTCATTTTTGTTCAGCAACTGAATGGCCGCATTGGCGATCCGGATCTTCTCATCTACCATGATCTTCTCCTTCTCATCGATATGGCGGTCGCTGATCAATGAACTTAAGGGACTGGCACCCCCATGACTCCGGATGAGCATCTTCTTACTTTCAAGTTCTTTCAGGTCCTTTCGAATGGTCACCTCTGACACACCCAACACTTCACTGAAATCCAGCACGGAGACATACCCTTTTTTTTCCAGCTCATCCAATATAACCCGGCACCTTTGCCCACTGTTCCTTTTGTGAGGAGAATTTTTCATTGCTTTATCGTATTGGTTTCATTTTTACATAGGATCTGGCAAACGACCAGCTTCGGCAACAACTGCTGAAACAGCCTGTTTTCACATTTTGGTAATTTCCACAATATGAGAAAACAAAACTACGAAAAAGAATATGTTTCGCCAAATCGCATGTGGGATAAAATGCAACCTCCCTCAAACGGGATCTACAGGCAATATCAGGCCCATATATCCAATTTATTTTATCTTTTGGCTTTTTTTTCTTTCGTTTTTATTTTTTTTATCAAATAAATCACCTATTTTTGGAACATCAATAGGATAATTTATGGAACGAAAGCATTACATCAATCAACTGAGAGAATCGAACACTTCTGTTGAGTGGGATTTCATTGTAATTGGGGGAGGTGCAACCGGGCTGGGCATTGCGGTAGATGCAGCCAGTCGTGGGTATAAAACCGTTTTGCTGGAGCAGGCTGATTTTGCCAAAGCCACTTCCAGCCGCAGTACCAAGCTCGTGCACGGGGGGGTTCGCTACCTACAGAAAGGAGATGTGGCCCTGGTAAGGGAGGCATTGCATGAACGGGGCCATTTGAGCAGGAATGCTCCCCATCTGGTAAAAAACCAGCGCTTCATTATTGGCAACTATCAGTGGTGGGAAAAACCCTTTTACACGCTGGGTCTCATATTCTATGATGTCCTTGCCGGAAAAATGGGTTTGGGGCACTCTCTTCCGATGAGTAAAAGAGAGGTAATCAGGCACATACCGCAAATAGAGCAGAAAAACCTAAGAGGTGGCGTTGTATACCATGATGGGCAGTTTGACGATTCACGCCTGGCAATCAACCTGATGCAAACGGCAATTGAGCAGGGAGCCGTGGTAGTCAATTATGCCGGCGTGGTAGGTTTGCTAAGAGACCAAACAAACAAAATTGCGGGAGTCAGTGTTGAAGATAAAATTGCCGGGAATACCTTTGAGTTGAGAGGAAAATGCATCATCAACGCTACAGGTATCTTCGTGGACGAGATCATCAAGATGGACAACCCGGAGGAGAAGCCACTGGTACGTCCCAGCCAGGGTGTACACGTAGTGGTGGACAAATCTTTTTTAGACAGTGATGATGCGATCATGGTTCCCAAAACCAGCGATGGCAGGGTCATGTTCGGGGTGCCCTGGCACAATCGTGTGATCCTGGGAACCACCGATACCCCTGTGAGTGAATTTGTGCTGGAACCCAAAGCATTGGAGGAGGAGGTTGACTTTATCCTGGAAACGGCCGGCAGGTATCTCGCAAAAAAGCCGCAGCGCAAGGATGTACTTTGTGTGTTTGCCGGGCTCAGGCCCCTGGCGGCTCCCAGGAAACATGCGGAGGAGGCAAAAACGAAAGAGATTTCCCGTAGTCATAAGCTGCTGGCTTCCGATTCGGGGTTGATTACCATCACCGGAGGAAAATGGACTACTTATCGGGTGATGGCCGAAGAGACCGTCAATCTGGCTATCAAAACCAGGGGACTGCCACACAGACCCTGTACAACCAGGAACCTGAAGATTCACGGCTACAGGGAGAATCCGGACAGAAACAACCACCTATATATATATGGCAACGATCAGGATGCAATCCGCCAGCTGCAGGAGAGCAATCCCGAAAATGCCCGGAAACTTCACCCAAAATTGGACTACACGGTTGCGGAAGTAGTGTGGGCAGTGCAGAAAGAGATGGCCTGTACCATCGATGATGTGCTTGCACGCAGGGTAAGAGCATTGTACATGGATGCCAGAGCTTCCATTGAAATGGCTCCCACGGTAGCATCCATCATGGCAAAAGAGCTCGGAAAAGACCAGACCTGGGAAGAGGAACAGATCAGGGAATACAGCAGCCTTGCCAAAAACTATTGTCTTTCATAAAATCAGGAGAGATGCTTTTCACAGATCAGCACTCGTTTGCACTGTTTGATTTCAACACTAAAACAACATACAATGATTGGTATCTTAAAACCGCCAAAGCACAAGGACTTACTGCCGAAAGAAAAAATTGATCCCACCTATAAAAGGCTGCGATTCCAGGTATTCATGGGTATCTTCATCGGATATGCGGGTTATTACCTGGTCAGGAAAAACTTTTCACTGGTGATGCCCGACCTCATTGAACAGGGCTATTCAAGGGGTGCCCTCGGCATTATTGCTTCGGCTGTTTCCATATCCTACGGCCTCAGTAAGTTCCTGATGGCGGGGGTGTCGGATCGGAGCAATGCCCGGGTTTTTCTGAGTCTGGGGCTCCTGCTGTCTGGGCTTACCATCCTGAGTCTGGGGACCATTCCGGTTCTCACCTCATCGGTCACGATCATGTTCATGATTATGTTTGTCAACGGATGGTTTCAGGGAATGGGATGGCCACCTTCCGGGAGGGTAATGGTGCACTGGTTTTCCACAAAGGAACGGGGGACGAAGATGTCCATCTGGAACGTGGCTCACAACATCGGTGGCGGATTGATCGGCCCCCTTGCCATTTTGGGGGTTGCCATTTTTGGCGATTGGCAGAGTAAACTCTATTTCCCGGCAATGATTGCCATCTTCATCTCATTCATTGCCTATTTGCTGATACGCGACACACCACAATCCTGCGGGCTACCCAACATAGAGAAGTTCAAGAACGATTATCCGAAAGATTACAACGAAAGTTACGAGAAAGAGTTCACCACCCGGGAGATCTTCTTCAAATATGTATTCAACAACAAGTTTCTATGGCTGATCGCACTCGCGAACATCATGGTCTACCTGGTGCGCTACGGTGTACTCGACTGGGCACCCACCTACCTGAAAGAGGCGAAAGATTTCTCCGTGGAAGAATCAGGCTGGGCCTACTTTGCCTACGAATATGCCGGGATACCGGGAACACTCCTCTGCGGCTGGATATCGGACAAGCTCTTCAAGGGCAGAAGAGCCCCGGCCATTGTCATCTATATGTTGCTGGTGATGATCGCGATTTATGTGTACTGGCAGAACCCTCCGGGACATCTTTTGATCGACAACATCGCCCTGATTGCAATCGGTTTCCTGATCTATGGACCCGTAATGCTGATCGGGGTACAGGCGCTCGATCTGGTACCCAAAAAGGCGGCAGGCACTGCCGCAGGTCTCACCGGACTGTTCGGATACCTTGGCGGCGCATTGGGCGCAAATATTGCTATCGGCTTCATTGTTGACCATATGGGTTGGGATGCGGCATTTGTGTTGATGTTGACGGCATGTATCCTGGCGATCTTTTTCACCCTGTTCACCTGGAATGCAGAGAAAAGGAGATTAACAGCAGATTGAACAAATTAAAACGAAAACGATGAAACGATTTTTACTTCTACTTTCCCTTTCCCTCTCTCTCTTCGCGCTATCGCTCCATGCGCAGACATATCGTCCCATCCGCGGATGGTCGGAGAAGATCAACGATAGGCTGGAGAGCTTTCTGAATAGCACCATCATCACAAAAGAGAGAAAGGTTGCGGTATTCGACTGCGACGGGACCACTTTCGGACAGGTGCCCCATTACCTTGCCGATGAAGCATTGTATCGGTATGCCGACGAGGTGCTGAGAAAACGAAACGACAAAGAGTCAGCCACCAAACTGGCAATTCTCGACCGGATGGTGAAAGATGGAGACAATGTGGGAAAACCCTATGTGGAAGATAGGGTTCATTTCCTGGCAGGGTTGACACCGGAGGAGATTGAAACCATCGGATATGAGTGCTACCGCAACGCCTACAAAGGAAAGTTCTATCCCGAGATGAAGGAGCTGATAGCAAATCTCAAGGAGTATGACTTTGAGGTATGGATACTGACAGCCTCACCCGAGTTTCTCTACCAGAAATTTGTGGCGGAAGAGCTGGGAATACCCAGCATACATATCCTGGGAGCAAAAAGCGTGGTCAAAGATGGCAAGACGACCGGAGAGATCATCCTTCCCATCCCCCAGGATGACGGCAAGGCGCATACCATTGAGACCTATATCAAAACAAGACCTCTTATTGTGGGGGGTAACAGCCGCGGAGATATGGATATGCTCAATGAGTCGTTCGGATTGAAAATCGTGGTCAACCCCGATGATGTAACGGTACGTGGAGCAGAAGACGGCCCGATGAGCGGTCATACGGTGAAGTCTTACTGGGAAAAAGAGGGAGCGCTGATTGTCAATTGCGACGATGTGGCTGATCCAATGATACAATTTCATACATCACAGTGGAAGATAAGAGAAAACAGGGCCAATCCCAAATAGCCCAGAAACAAATTCGAATCAATGCTTACCGAGTCTACCAAGCAACAACCGACAAGTATGACAGGGCAATATAAGTGGATAATGGTCCACTGCTCCAAATGGGGTGCTGCCCTTCTCCTATCCTGCATTCTCCTTCTTACCGGTTCACAATGCACCCCCTCTCCGCAGGAAAAACGGCAGAAACGGATGCCTGAAAATGCGGTTATTGCCCATCGCGGCACAATTTTCTGGGCACCGGAACTTACTGAAGCCGCCTTCAGGTGGGCACGCAACAGCGGTGCCGATTACCTGGAACTGGATGTGCACCGTACGAAAGACGGCCACCTGGTGGTGATGCACGACAAAACCCTGAAGCGCACCACCAATGTTGCAGCTATTTTTCCGGAAAGGGAGGGTGATCCGGTAAGCAGTTTCACCCTCAATGAGATCCTGCAGCTGGATGCGGGTTCAGCTTTTAATGAAAAGAATCCCGGACAGGCGAGAAGCTCCTTTTCCGCAGAGGGAGTATTGGTTTTTGAGGATGTTTTCCGGATAGCCGAAGGAAAACGGATCAAAAGAGATCCCGATGGCAACCGTCTCTTCAGCATATCAGATAAGGGTAGCTATCTTTTCGAGTATGAGGCTGACCCGGCTGACAACGGCCACAGACCTGGCATCTATATTGAGAGCAAGTCTCCTCAAAATTACCCCGGATTTGAAGAGCAGATTTACCAGGCGTTAACCGAATATGGATGGAACCCGCTTGAAGCAAACGGTCGAGAGCTTACCGGCGGGGATTTTTATCGGGATGGGAAAGTGAATATGGGACACACCCGCGGGAAAATATTGGTACAGACATTTTCCCGGGAAGGGATGCAAAAGTTTAAGGATGTTTTTAAAGGAGGGGTGCCCACCAGCTTTTTGGTGAAGAGCCCCGCACCCGAAGACAGCGCATATGAAAGCAGGATTGATGAGATCATTGACTTTGCACTGGCCAGCGGTGCGCAATGTATCGGAACCAATGTCTCCCTGCAGGATGGAGAGGTGAACAACAGACTCTTTCTGGAGAGGGTAGCTAAGGCCGGCCTGAACATAAATATCTATTCGTTTAACAGCGAAAAGGAGATGGATGCCTATTTCAACCCGGATGAGAATGAAGGAACGAAGCCATTGCTGGACGGGATGATCACCAACAGGACCGATCTCACCACCCACTATTACAAAAAACAGAATAGCAGGTTGATAGAGCCTTCCGCAGATCCCATCCAAGTATTGGATGAGCTGGGATATCGGCGCTAATCTGATTGGCAGCATTAGAAGATCAAAATGAAAAAGAGGATAAAGTATCTACTGATTTTTGCAATCCTATTGCAATATGTAGCTTGCAGTAGCAAGGAGGATGATGTCGCGGTAGCGTTTGACGTGCAATTCGAGCTCCCCGCCTTGATTGACATCACCGAAGGTGGAGAATACATTTTCAGGGTACAGGGGGGGAAATCACCCTCTACCACGGATCAGTTTATATGGGAGTCGGATGCGGGGATATCTTTCGTCTCTCCCATCATCAAGAGCTCCTCAGAAAGCTTCACCATCCGTCTGGGCAGCGATCTCAAGTCCGGGTATCACAATGTCTACATCAGAAGAGACACACGAAAAAAACTGTTTGGGAAAACCTACCTGAACATTGTTGATGATATTGGTTTTGTGCCGGATGAAAGCACTACCATTTACGGAATTGTGTCCGCAAACGATGGATCCCCTGTGGAAAATGTAGTGGTATCCGATGGGGTGGAGGTGACCCTGACAAATGAGGAGGGCATCTACCAGCTGAAATCAGCCAAGAAACAGGGTTTTGTATTTATCTCCATACCGGGGGGGTACGAGGTCTCATCCAAGGGAGTACTGCCCCAGTTCTTTTACAGGCTGAAAGGAACTCCCAACGTGGTCGAACGGGTCGATTTCTCACTGAAGAAAGTGACAAACCAGGACGACTACAAGGTTTTCATGCTCGGCGA
>JADLKK010000254.1 GCA_016839025.1 Proteiniphilum sp. | reverse complement strand
AGGTGTAAAACCTGATCAAGCATCTCACGATGCTGACCCGTTACACATACAATTGTTTCAAACCGGTCTGTATGCTTTTGGAACTCCTTCACCAGTGGAGCCACTTTAATTGCTTCGGGACGTGTGCCGAAAACCAGCATCACTCGTTTTTTTTGTGTCATATCAATATTCAGTACTAAAATGATTTGTGTTGAGGTGCAGCATCTGACGCATGATCAGTGATCCGTTTCAGATGCTGCATACTACCTTTTAAATACCCCTGCAAAGTCAAGAACCACCTTATCCACGTTCCAGGGAAGCTCTTTAAATTGATTGTGTGCCACCAGCATCACCACGATATCGGCCTTCTCATAAGCCTCCTTGTAGTCGGTAAGTTTAAATACCTTGTGATCTTCAATGTTAGGCTCCACGATCAGGAAGTCGGCATTGTTATGACCCTGCATCACTTTAGTTGCGATATACTTGGCCGGCGATTCGCGCAAATCATCAATATTCGGTTTAAAAGCAAGCCCCATCAGCGCCACAACAGGTTCACGTCCGTTTGCCAGTTCAAACTCTTTCATGGCAAGCTGTGTCTTCTCGGCACACCAGAAAGCCTTGTAGTTATTCAGCTCCCTTGCCTTGCCGATGATCTGACTCTCCATGGGAAATGCCGAAGTAATAAAGTAAGGATCCACTGCGATACAGTGACCACCCACACCGCTTCCCGGTTGCAATATATTTACCCTCGGATGCTTGTTTGCCAGTTGTATCAGCTCCCACACGTTGATGCCCGCCTTGTCGCAAATGATCGATAATTCATTGGCAAAAGCGATTTGCACATCGCGCGACGAGTTCTCAGTTAACTTGCACATCTCAGCCGTACGTGTATTCGTCCTGTGAGAAGTCCCCTTTACGAACCTGCTGTAAAATGCGACCGCCTTTTCAGTCGATGCCGGATCCAGTCCCCCGATCACCCTGTCGTTGTTCACCAGCTCGTAGATAATATTCCCCGGGAGCACCCTTTCCGGACAATACGCAATATATATCTTATCCTTCAGTTCGGGACGCTCTGCGAATATCAGTTCCGCCATCTGCTCCGTGGTACCCACAGGAGAGGTCGATTCAATGATAAACAAATCGCCCTCTTTCAGGTAAGGAATTACACTCCGTGTGGCGGCCTCCACATAAGAGATATCCGGCTCATGATCTCCGGTAAAAGGAGTAGGCACCACAATCAGGTACACATCACTCACCTCCGGTTCCAGTTGCGCCTTCAGTCCGCCATTGTTCACCACCTTCGCAGCCAGGTCGGCCAATCCCGGTTCCACGATATGAATCTTACCCTGGTTGATGGTCTCAACCACTTTGGGATTCACGTCCACCCCAATTACCTCAATTCCGTTGTCTGCA
>JADLKK010000253.1 GCA_016839025.1 Proteiniphilum sp. | reverse complement strand
ACGGAAGCTTTTTTTTGCTACATTTGCAGGCTTATGATGATCAGGATTTACAATGAGAACCCCAATCCGAGGGAGATAGAGAAGGTGGTAGCGGTACTCCGCGATGGTGGTATCGTGATCTACCCCACCGACACGCTCTATGGCATCGGTTGCGACGCCCTCAACGTGCGGGCGGTGGAGAAGATATGCGAAATGAAAGGAATCAATCCTCAGAAAAGCAACCTCTCCATCATCTGTAACGACCTGAGCATCATCAGTGAATATGCCAAGGTGAGCACCCCGGTCTTCAAGCTTATGAAGCGAAACCTGCCGGGCCCCTTTACCTTCATTCTGCCCACCACCTCTTCACTGCCGAAGATCTACAAGAAGAAGAAGACAGTGGGAATCCGTGTACCGGACAACAACATCATCCGTGAAATCGTTGCCCAGCTGGGCAACCCGGTGTTGAGCACCTCCGTGATAGATGAGTTGGAAGAATCGGAGTACAGCACCGACCCTGAGTTGATTCATGAGAAGTGGTCCAACTTTGCCGACCTGGTGATCGACGGCGGTACCGGCGGCATTGAACCATCTACCGTGGTGGATTGTTCTGACAATGAACCGGTGATTGTCCGGCAAGGCAAGGGAGTGTTAAATCTCTGATTTTTTTCAGCACTCAATTAAATTCTTGTTTATTTTTACAGTCATAACCACAGATACATCCTTTTTTTGATTTTTATGAAACATACCCCCTATATCGCTCTCGGCATTCTTCTGCTGATATTCCAATCTTGTATTGATGATGGACCGGGTAATTTCAATGAGAAATTGATCAATGCTTCATTTAATCCGGTTGACAAAGTGTTCCTGGTCACCTATGAAAACGGTGAGTCAGAGACGCTGGACGCTCAGCTCAACAGCACCGTCAGTCCCACAACTGCGGAAGTCACACTTAAGAATGGCACACAGATCCATGTAAAGGATGCAAGCGAAGCAGGAGAAATCATTTTCAAAGAGAAAGGCAGCTACTCTTCATTCACATATGATGATTCATCTGGTTCATTCTCTGTTTCCTACGACTCCGGTTTTAGCGAGACCCTCAAAGCAAAAAAAATAACCGATCTGGATACAATAACCGCCATACGACTCATGTCTGATAATAGTATTCTACTTTGTCGTATCTCAAATCCAACAGAAGAGGTAAAACGAATCACAAACAAGGGGAGTATCACCTCCGCCTCATTTAATATTGAAGGAGAGAACAGCTTTTTTACACTCAGATACGGTTCCGGTTATAAAGAAAGTGTCCTGGCCAATGTGAATCATTCAACAAATCCTCCCTCTGCTGATGTCACTTTAAGAAACGGTCTCCAGCTGTTTGCTGAGGATGCTACCATGAATGGTGAAGCAACC
>JADLKK010000105.1 GCA_016839025.1 Proteiniphilum sp. | reverse complement strand
TCCTCTTTGTTGTGCTGACTGCACAAGATCAGAAACGTTCCGATCCGGTTATCTACTACAGCAATGGTTATTATTATGCCGATAAAACACAGACCCGTTTCTATACCGGCGACTACCGCGAGTACTACGATAACGGTACCTTGAAGCTGGAGATGCAGATTCGTGACGGCATGCCGGAAGGGCCATACATTGTCTACTTCCAGAACCGGAAGCCACAGGAGGTGCGTTCCTATAAAGATGGGAAGATGCACGGATTGTGGAGAAGTTACGACCTCTCAGGACAAATTCTCTCAGAGGCGGAGTACAAGAACGGACAGAAACACGGCACCTGGCGCATCTGGGATGAACTGGGCAACCTGCGATACGAAATGAACTACCGGGAGGGAAAGAAAACGGGTCTCTGGCGCATGTGGGATGATAAAGGTGGGTTGCTTGATGAGAAAAATTACTGATTGGCATGCTGTTGCATAAAAAACGTAACAAAAACTTCATTGATTCGTAACCGGTTTATCGGTGACAACAATCTACCTTTGGATCCGTTACATGAATCATTAATAGTTGAATCATATGAAACCAATGTTGCTACTGGCATCGACACTGTGGATCTCCCTTTCTGCATTTTCCGGCACAGAATCGAACGAAGTGAAAAAGGAAAAAGAATTGCAGCCGGTTGTCCCGGTTGAAATGGGGCAGACGTTGCAACTGACCGGTTCAGTTGTGGATGAAAAGAATCAGGAAGCGTTGGCAGGTGCTACCATCGTATTGGACGGGAAAAAATACTATTCCGACCTGGATGGTAATTTTGCCATCAATGAAGTGAAACCCGGCAGATATTCAGTTGTAGTGGAGCTGATCTCCTATGAGCCCGCGACGGTGCAGGTGAATCTCTCCGGTAGTCAGCAAATGAAAATAGGATTGACGCAGAAATAAATCAACTCCTCATCCGATATGTCATTTGGCTAAACACAGGATCCTGAAAGCCCCCCTGGCTACGATGGCAAACACGATTGCACCGATCACCAGGTCAGGGTAGGTCGACCTGCAGGGCAGCCAACCCCCTGTAATTGTCAGAGGTTCAGCGTGGCTTGCCGGATCAGTGTTTTGGCATTTACATCGGGACCGGCTTTGGCATAATTCTCCTTGAAGTTACGGTGCGACTTGAGTAGATTGCCCGACTGCAGGGTGATGATCTTGGCCTCATTGACCAGATTCAGAAAGAGGATGCTGCTGCGCGTGGTGGAGGCCCCTGCCTTCACCCTTTTGATCTGTCGCTTGTTGAGCTTCTGGTACAGGTCGAAGATGACATCACGCATGTTGTTGACAATGGCAAACTGGGAATAATCGCCTTTACGATCCATTTCACGGTAACTGTTGAATGCTTCGGTAAGGATCTTGTAGATCATTTCCAGGTCTTCAATCTGTTCCTTAGAAAAGGCAGCATGGTTGTTGTCGATATAGCGGAAAGAGGCCTCCGTGACTGCTTTCAGCGACTTAGTGATCTCGTAGGAGTAATCTACCAATTGCACATACTCCTGTTCCAGGTCGAGGGCGTTCATCTCCATGCTCTCCAGCGTGGGTACCACCTCGTAGGTACGTTTGTCCTTGAATTTCTCGTAGAGTTCGTTGGCTTCCGCCATTGCTTTCTTCACCGTCTTGCGCTCCTCATCCCTCATCCCGTGGAGTACATTTTCGAAGATGGTGAGGGTTTTATCCAGCACCAGCCGTACATCCTCATTGCAGGAGGTAACCAACTGTATCTCGCTGGAGAATACCTGTTGGTGCTGCTGTTCACGGCTCTTTCGTTTGGTATGGATCCTGCCCGATTTGTAGAGTATGAAGACCACCAGCAGGATCATCAGCGCGATGGCGATCTTGCCGCCCCACATCAGGAAGAGGCCGATCAACAGGGCTACCGTGAAAGCAATCAAGGCAGTCATCAGCCATCCCGCCACCACCGTCAGCACACCATTGATACGGTAGACGGCGCTGTCTCGTCCCCACGCCCTGTCGGCCAGAGAGCTACCCATGGCCACCATGAAGGTGACGAAGGTGGTGGAGAGAGGGAGTTTCAGTGAGGTGCCGAGTGAGATCAGCAGTGCGGCGATGGTGAGGTTCACCGATGCCCGTATCAGGTCGAAGGAGGCTTCGTTTTCGGTTTCCACTGGTGCAAATTGCCGGTCGATAAACCGTTTTACCGGAGCCGGGGTAACTTTTTCGATCGACTTGCTGATGGTGAGGCTACCCCGTACCATGGAACGTGACAGGGGGGAGGAGGAGAACCGTTCCACCCCTTCACCCTTTCGTGCCAGATTTACCTCTGTCTCGGTTACCGAGCGTGATTTTTTGGAGAACCAGAGTGCCAGGATCATGATCACCCCGGCACCTATCAGCCAGGCGATGTTGGCTACCACCGGTTCGTTCAGTTTGTCCATGTAGAGAGCCTCGATGTTACCTCCGTTGACAGCCACCTCTCCTGCAATTCTGAATGAATCATATCCGGCCATGAACACACCGATGAAGTTGACCAGGTCGTTGCCGGCAAAGGCCATGGCAAGGGCAGCTGTACCGGAAAGGACGATGACTTTCAGGATGTTGACCCGGAAGAGATGCTGCAGGAGCGCCATCAGCAGGGTTGCTCCGGTAAAGGTGTAGAATAGGGCGATACCCATATGTTCTTCCAGGTAGCTGAGCGTTGCTGGCGTCACCAACACACTCCCCTTCAGTCCCTTAAAAATGGCGAAATAGATGATGGCCGTCAGAGCAATCCCCCCCCAGATAGCTCCCAGGTAGCGGAATCGCTTGCCGTAGTTGAAAGAGAAGATGAGCCGGGAGATGTACATGATGATGCTACCCACCAGAAATGCTATGGCAATCGATATGAAGATACCCGAAATAATGGCCAGTGCCTTGCCGCTATTGATGTAATTCCCCAACTCTCCGGCTGTATCTTGGGTCCAAATCGTGAAGAGTGCAACCGCCACCGAGGCGCCCAGCAACTCAAACACCAACGATACGGTGGTGGAGGTGGGCAATCCGAAGGTATTGAAGAGATCGAGCAGGATCACGTCGGTGATCATTACCGCCAGGAAGAGCGTCATGATGGCAGGGAAGGTGAACTTTTCGGGATAGAAGACGCCACTGCGGGCTACCTCCATCATGCCGCTGGAGAACATCGCCCCGATCATGACACCCAGTGAAGCCACAGTGAGAATCATCCAGAGGGGTGCCACACGGGAACCGATACTGGAGTTGAGAAAGTTGACAGCATCGTTCGATACACCCACGATCAGGTCGAGTGTGGCCAGACCGAGTAGTACAATCACAATAATCAGGTAAATTGGATCCATAAATAGTAAAATTTTGTTTCTATTCCACCGTCACCGACTTGGCAAGGTTACGTGGCTGATCGACGTCACACCCTTTCACCACGGCAATATGGTAGGCCATCATCTGCAGCGGGATTACCGATAGTAGCGGGGTGAGGCAGGGGAGTGTCTGCGGCACCTCTACCGTGAAATCAGACAATCCGCTCACCACCTGATCACCTTCGGTCACCACCGATATGATCCTGCCCTTACGGGCTTTGATCTCCTGTATATTGCTGGTCACCTTTTCGTAGGTGTCCGATTGGGTGGCAATAACGATGACCGGCATCTCGTTGCTGATCAGGGCGATGGGCCCATGCTTCATCTCTGCTGCCGGGTAACCTTCGGCATGGATATAGGATATCTCCTTCAGCTTCAGAGCACCTTCGAGCGCCACAGGGAAGTTGTAGCCCCTCCCCAGGTAGATACAGTTGCTTGCATAGGTGAAGGTTTTGGCATATTGTGCAATCAGTTCATTTTTTTTCAGGATTTCCCCTACCTTCTCCGGTATCAGGCTCAGTTCCCGGATCAGGGTGAGATATTCTTCCCGGCTGATTGTTCCTTTCTCCTTGCCAATCAGGATTGCCAGCATCGTTAGCACGGTTACTTGCGCAGTAAAGGCTTTGGTCGATGCCACACCGATTTCGGGACCCACATGGGTATAGCATCCCGAATGGGTGTTCCGGGGAATAGAGGAGCCCACCACGTTACAGATACCAAAGATGAAGGCTCCATCCTTGCTGGCCAGCTCCACGGCAGCCAGTGTATCGGCGGTTTCTCCCGACTGGGAGATGGCAATGACGATGTCATCCTTGTGGATAACCGGTTTGCGGTAACGAAACTCCGAAGAGTACTCCACCTCCACCGGTATGCGGGCAAACTCTTCAATGGCATACATGCCAATCTGGGCTGCATGCCAAGAGGTGCCGCAGGCTGTGATGATGATGCGGCGGGCGTTGACGAACTTCTCCCTGTTATCGATGAACCCTGCAAGGGTGATGTTGTCAGCATCCACGTTCACCCTTCCTCGCATGCAGTCGCTCAGGGTATGGGGCTGTTCGAAGATCTCCTTGAGCATGAAGTGGGGATACCCTCCTTTTTCAAGCTGGCTGAGCGTCAGTTCCAATTTCTGAAACTGCGGCGTTTTTTCTATGTTTCCTATTGTTTTGATTCTCAATGGATATCCGCGGCGGATCGTGACAATCTCCTCATCACCGATATAGGAGACCTGATTGGTATATTCAATGAGGGGAGTTGCATCCGACCCGATGAAATACTCATCCTCTCCAATGCCGATTACCAGCGGGCTTCCTTTTCTTGCCGCCACGATCTGGTCGGGGTTGTGCCGGTCCAGTACCGCAATGGCATAGGCACCCACCACCTGGTTGAGTGCCAGCTGCACAGCTGTGGGGAGGTCGCTTCCGTTGCTTTTCTTCATGAACTCGATCAATTGTACCAGCACTTCCGTGTCGGTATCGCTTTGAAAGGTGTATCCTTCACTGATCAGTCCCTCTTTCAGTACTGCGTAGTTCTCGATAATGCCATTGTGGATGATGGCCAGCTCTTCCGATTGAGAGTAGTGGGGGTGAGCGTTGTACTGGGTAGGTTCCCCATGGGTAGCCCAACGGGTGTGGGCAATGCCGATGGTGCCGCTCACATCTTTTTGTTCCGCATACTGCTCCAGTTCCGATACCTTCCCCTTCGCCTTGTATACCTTAAGGCTTCCTTCGTGGATCAATGCGATCCCGGCACTGTCATATCCGCGGTACTCCAGCCGGTGAAGTCCCTTGATGAGGATCGGATAAGCCTCTCTTTTACCAATGTAACCTACAATTCCGCACATCTGTTGAAAATTTTTACTTGTTTATGTGTACAATGGAGTATTCTCTGTTAAATACCGGATCGAGGCGGGTTGGCGATGGTTCGTTAATAGAAAATGGAACCTTGGATACATACAGTCTCTTTTAATTGCTTTGAAAGAATGTGCAAATTTGCATCATCTTTCCCAAATATGAAAGAGAAAAGAGGAAAAAGAAAGGAGCAGAAGTAGCTGTAAGCCAAAATGTAACAAAAACGTAACAATTCCCGATTTGTTCCCGCTCACGACTCTTCCCTTTTTGTTATCTTTGTATCACCTAACCAGCAAACAATATGGCAAGAAGAAAACTCTCCCAGATACAGATTGCATTTATCATCATTCTCTGGCTCGTACTGGTAACCTATATTCTCCTGTACGGCGAGATCAACGCCATGACCATTGTTTCGATTCTGATGTCGGGTGCAATCGTATTTATTCCGATTTACAAAAATCTAAAAAAATAGCTTTTTTGGTGACAAAAATAAGAAAAACATCCGAAAAATTTTCGTAATGAAAAATTTTATCTATTTTTGCGCTTCAAACTGATTTTAATGAGTTATCTGATTTAAAGAGAAATTTTCATGAGAGCTACAGAGGTTATCGATCTTTTAAAAAGGCGTTTTCCTAACGAACCGGAGTATCATCAGGCCGTTGAGGAGGTAGTTGAGTCGATAGAGGATGTGTACAACGAGCATCCTGAGTTTGAAAAAGCAAACCTGATCGAAAGGCTGGTGATTCCGGACAAGATTCATTCCTTTCGTGTGACCTGGGTGGATGACCAGGGCAATGTGCAGACCAATATGGGTTACCGGGTGCAGCACAACAATGCCATTGGGCCCTATAAGGGTGGTATCCGCTTCCATGCATCTGTGTCACCCTCTATTCTGAAGTTTCTTGCCTTCGAGCAGACCTTTAAAAATGCACTTACCACACTTCCCATGGGGGGAGCCAAGGGAGGATCCGACTTCTCTCCCCGTGGTAAGTCCGATGGCGAGATCATGCGCTTTTGTCAGGCTTTTGTGGAAGGATTGTGGCGGGTGATTGGTCCTGACACCGATGTCCCTGCCGGCGATATCGGTGTGGGCGGTCGCGAAGTGGGTTACATGTTCGGCAAGTACAAGAAGCTGGCAGGTTCATTTACCGGTACCTTCACCGGAAAGGGTCGTGAGTTCGGCGGATCACTGATCCGTCCCGAGGCTACCGGCTATGGCAATGTCTACTTTCTGCTGGAGATGTTAAAGACGAAAGATATCGATATCAGGGGTAAAAGGTGCCTGGTATCCGGCTCCGGTAACGTGGCGCAATATACCTGTGAGAAGCTGCTTGAACTGGGAGCCATTCCGGTGACTCTCTCCGATTCCGACGGCTATATTTACGATCCCGATGGTATCACCGGGGAGAAGCTGAAGTTTGTAATGGAGTTGAAAAACCTCTACCGCGGCCGTATCCGCGAGTATGCCGAAGAGTATGGCTGCAAGTACGTGCCGGGTGCCCGTCCCTGGGGAGAGAAGGGGGATATTGCTCTGCCTTCTGCCACCCAGAATGAGATCGATGATAATGATGCGGCAGCACTGGTGAAGAATGGCGTTGTTGCCGTTTCCGAAGGAGCCAATATGCCCAGTACCCCCGGTGCGGTCGAGATCTTCCTGAAAAACAAGATCCTCTACGCACCCGGTAAGGCGGCCAACGCCGGAGGGGTGTCGGTATCGGGACTGGAGATGACACAGAATTCGGAACGTTACAGCTGGCCTGCAGAACAGGTGGACGAGAAGCTGAAATGGATCATGTCCAATATTCACGAGAACTGTGTGAAGTATGGTACCGAAGGCGACGGCTATATCAACTACGTGAAGGGTGCCAATATTGCAGGCTTCATGAAAGTGGCGAAGGCCATGATGGGGCAGGGGGTCCTTTGATTAGATCCTCCTGGGTCCGTTTAGTGTGAAAGGAGAACACCCCGGAAACCCCTAAGGGATTTCGGGGTGCTTTCTTCTAACCCTCTCTTTAACAAATTGTATTAAATAGTTTTCAGATATTTTTTTTATTCTGAGAATTGCCGTACTTTTGCATCCTAATTTTGTACAGGGGATGGTCCGGTAGCTCAGCTGGATAGAGCAACAGCCTTCTAAGCTGTGGGTCTTGGGTTCGAATCCCAACCGG